>NZ_JANXRJ010000320.1 GCF_025353065.1 Lapillicoccus sp. | reverse complement strand
CCGACTGCTGACGCCGATCCTCTCCGCCACGAGGGGTCTCGGGTCCAAGCTCTCCCCGGTCGGCGCCACGGAGCGGATCACGCGGCTCCTCGACCTCGCCGGCAACCCGCCCGGCTGGACCTCGGACCGCGTCCTCGGAGCGAAGGGTGCGGGGCTCGTCGCGGGTTTCCTTCTCGGCCTCTTCTTCGGGGGTCTGTCCCTGAAAGGCCTGCTCTTCGCCGCAGCGGGCGCGGCAGCCGGCTTCTTCGTTCCCGACCTGCTCGTCTACAACCAGGGCATCAAGCGTCAGCAGGATCTCCAGCGCGGCCTCGCCGAGGCGCTCGACATGCTCACCGTGTGCGTCGAGGCGGGACTGAGCTTCGACGGAGCGTTGATGCAGGTAGCGCGGTCCGTCTCCGGACCGGTGGCGGGGGAGTTCACCCGGGTCCTGTCCGAGATCCAGATCGGCAAGGGCCGGGGGCCGGCCTTCCGGTCGCTCGCCGACCGCACGAAGGTCCCGGAGATGAAGACGTTCGTGACCGCGCTCGTCCAGGCCGACCGGCTCGGGCTCCCGCTCGGCTCCGTGCTGCGTGAGCAGGCCAAGGAGATGAGATTGGTCCGGCGTCAGCAGGCGGAGGAGAAGGCCCAGAAGGTGCCCGTCAAGATCCTCTTCCCGATGCTGCTCTTCATCTTCCCGGCCCTCTTCATCGTCATCATCGGCCCGGCGGCGATCCGGATGGTCGACGTCTTCAGCCACGTGTGAGGTCGGCCGACGGGCCGGCCGGGGCTGATCGGGGCTGACCCCGGCGCACCCCGGCTGACGTCGGTTACCCCGGTCAGGACTTGATCAGCCCGGCCCGGATCGCCGCCATCACGGCGCTCGCCCGGTTGTTGGCGCCGAGCTTGTCGTAGAGCTTGGCGATGTGCGTCTTGACCGTCGACTCGCTCATGTAGAGCTGCTTGGCGACCGCCGCCACCGAGTCGCCTGCGGCCAGCCGCTGGAGCACCTCGGTCTCCCGGACGGTGAGCTTCGGGTTCTCGGGGCTGTTGCGTCGACGGATGGCCGCGGCCATCCCGGCCGCGGCAAAGGCTTCCGGCGCGGTCGCGGCGTGCTTGACCGCGGAGATCACCTCGTCGGCCGAGCCGCTCTTGAGGACGAGGGCGGAAGCCCCGGCGTCGAGGGCCTCGAGCAGCGTGTTGTCGTCGTCGTGCATCGTCAGGACGACGATGCCGAGCCGCGGCCGCAGTCCGCGGGCATGCCGGACGAGGTCGAGGCCGGAGCCGTCACCCAGGGACACGTCGACGACGAGGACGTCGACAGCGGTGGACCGCGTGAGGGCCATCCCCTCGGCGAGGCTCGACCCCTCCGCGACGATCTGGATGCCGCGGTCGGAGGTGAGGAGGAAGTTGATGCCCTGCCGGACGAGCTCGTGGTCGTCGACGAGCATCACCCTCAAGGGGGGCGGGGAGCCGGGTGTGGGACCGGGGTGGGCCTGGATCGCGCTGCTCATGTCGGTTGGGGGACCTTTTCGTTGACGTGGACGGGGGCGCACAGGGTCTGGGGGATGCTGAGCCGGGCGACGAGATCGAGCCCACCGGCCGTGTCGATGGTGATGTGTCCACCCGCGAGGACCAGGGAGTGGGTGGCGAAGGCGTCCTGGGTCAGGGCAGAGCAGCCGTCGTGGCGGATCCGGAGGGTCGCGTCGGGGGCGATCACGGTGAGGTCGACGTCGACACCGGTCGCCCCGCCGCTCTTGACGTCGGCGAGTCCCTCGAGGAAGAGCTGGTAGAGCGCGGTCTCGGCCCGAGCCGGCAGACGGAAACCCGACTCGTCGAGCCGGAGGCTCACCACCACCTCCGTCGACGTGCCGAAGGACTGCAGGCGCGAGGTCATCGTGGCGCCGAGTCCGCGCTCGGGCCGCACCGAAACCCTCAGGTCGGAGATGTGCGAGCGCAGGTCGCCGAGGATGCGTCGCAGCTGGGTGCGGGCTGTCTCGAGCTGCGCCACGGTCTGTTCCGAGGGGTGGTCCCCCTTGCCGGCCGTGCGGGTGATGAGGTCGAGGTGGAAGCCGAGCGCCACGAGCTCCTGGGCGATGCCGTCATGCATCTCCCGGGCGAGCCGCTCGCGCTCCTCGAACCCGGCCCGCTCGCGCAGGTTGGTGAACGCCAGGGCCACTCCGATCAGCGGACCGAAGTGCTGGGCGACCGTGCGGAGCTCGTCGAGCGCCGAGTCGTCGGAGGGCGCCGTGGCCATGATGTCCTGGATGATGATCCCGATCTGCTCGCCGCCGCTGGCGACCAGCGGGACCGCCCGCAGCTCCCGGTGGACCTCGGGGTCCCACGTCGAGCCGGTCCGACCCCACCGCCAGGCCTGGCCGATGACGCCTCGGTCCACCGTCGGGTCCGGCCAGGGCACCCGATCAGCGCCACGGAGCGCCAGCGGGACGGGCTGGTCCTCTGTCGACCCGACCAGGACGGCGCTGCGCGCGAGCGGACCGGGTCGGCCCAGCGTGTCGAGCAGGATCTCGGCCGAGGTGGCCGGGTCGAAGCCTCCCTGGAGGTCGGAGGTGAGCCGGGCCAGGCGGCTGAGCAGGAGAGCGGCCTCGTCGGCGATCGGGTTGACCGACCCGCCCAGGCGCGTGGAGGTGCGGTGCGTCCACCAGGCGCCGAGCGCGATCATCAGGGCGATGGCCGCCCACCGGCCCGCGAGCCCGAGGTCGAAGGAGGGGGAGTGGGGCACGAGCATCAGGACCAGGGCCGCGCTGGCGAACCAGACCGAGGTGGTGATCGCGGCGCCCTTGCGTCCCCATCGCTCGGCCGCCCGGTAGATGGGGATGATCGCGAGCGGGAGGGCGCTCGGGCCGACCGCGATCGCCAGCCCGGCGCAGACGGCGCCGACGGCAGTGGGGGCAGCGGCATACACCAGGCGACGGCGCACGATGACCTGGACGTCCTGGAGGAGGAACGCCGTGACGAGCTCCATCGTCATGACGAGCAGGGCCCACGGCAGGATGCGGTAGCCGTCGGCGCCGAGGCCGCTGACGAGGACGACGACGACCGCGACGAGGAGGCGCAGGCACATGCCGCTCGACCACTTGTTGGCCCCCATCACGGGTCCTCCCTTTGGGTACATCTGTCGCCTTTTTCGGGTTTGTTCTCTATAGCGTAGTTCGCCGACACGCTTCTCGCTGGGTGGAGATGTGATGGGTTTTGTCCGGACACCCCTCGAACCCCTCGGACCCCGAGCATTGTGCCGTTCCGCGGCGGGTTCGCACAGCCCCCGACGCCAGACGCGCCGAAGACAACACGCTGGCCCGTGGGCCGTTGTCCACAGGCCACGTCTGCGGCGACACGGCCCGGAGCACCCGCACCCGAGACTGGGGGGATGAGCCGCGGAGCCGCCGGGAGCCGACCGGGGCCCCGGCTGCGGCCGCTGGGCCACCTCCTCTGGGTCTCGCTCCTCGACCTGGCCCTCCCCGGCCGGTGCGCTGCGTGCGGTGAGCCCGTCATCGGGGCTCTCTGCCACCGGTGCACCGACTTCCTTGCCGGGCAGCTGTGGACGCAACCGCGGGTCACCCGCCCCGACCCCTGCCCGCCGGGTCTGCCCGTGGTCGTCGCTGCGGCGCCGTATGCCGGGATCCTCCGGATGCTGCTGACGGCCTACAAGGACGACGACCGCCGCGATCTGCTGCCGCTCCTCGGGGCGGTCCTGCGTCGGCCCCTGACAGCGCTCGGGCGGCCGGCGGGCGACGAGCTCGTGGTGCCGGTGCCGTCGTCGCGAGCCGCCGTGCGACGGCGCGGGGACTCGCCCCTCCTCGCGCTCGCCCGCGAGGCCGTCGGGGCCCTCGGGCACGATGGGGTCGCCGACGCGCTCCACCCGGTGCGCCGGGTCGCCGACCAGGCCGGGCTCGGCCACCAGGCCCGGGCCGGCAACCTCGCCGGCGCGTATTCCGTGCGGCCGGCTGCCAGGGCGCTGCTCAGCGGGCGGCCGGTCGTCCTCGTCGACGACGTGGTGACAACCGGCGCGACCCTGGTCGAGGCGGCCCGGGCCCTGCGGGCAGTCGGCGCGCGGGTCGAGGTCGCGGTCACCCTCGCCGCGACCCAGCGGCAGCCCCGGGGAACCACCCGGGCTCCACGCTCGCTGGAGGGGGAGGAGTGCTGACCGGCCCGTCGTGGCAGAGGGTCAGGAAGGCGGGTCGTGCAGGCGGGTCGTGCAGGCGGGTCGTGGAAGCGGCTCGCGGAAGAAGCTCGCGGAAGAGGGTCGTGGAAGCGGGACATTTCGTGGGTTCCGCGGGGGCCCCGACCGGACTACGGTTCGAAGCAGGAGTCCCGAGTCTCGAGGACGGATCGGAGGTGGTGGCACCGGCGCCGTGGGCCTGCCCGGCCCTGCCCACTCGATCCCTACGTTGCCCATCCCGGCAGTGTGGATCCCTACAGCGAGGAGGACTACGTGGATATCGTCGTCACCGGGCGTCACGCCCAGGTCACAGACCGGTTCCGCGAGCATCTCGAGGACAAGCTCTCCAAGGTGCCGCAGCTCTTGCCGAAGGTCTCTCGGGTCGACGTCGTCGTCACTCACGAGAAGACCGCCCGCAACTCAGAGTCCGTCGAGATCACCTGTCACGCCAAAGGGCCCGTGATCCGGGCCGAGGCCGCGACCGATGACAAGTACACCGCGCTCGACGCCGCCCTCGACAAGCTGTTCGAGCGCCTCCGTCGGGTCGGCGACCGTCGTCGGGTGTCCCGCGGCGGCCGACGGGTCCCGGAGTCCGTGGCGCTGGCCACGAGCCGGATCTCGCCCGGGACCGACGGGGTCGCCCTCGTCGGGCTGCCCGAGGGTGCCGCGCGTGAAGAGGCCACCTCGTTCGGAGCGGTGGGTGACTCGCCGATCGAGGTCCGCGAGAAGATCCACGCCAGTGCCCCGATGACCCTCGAGGACGCGCTGAACCAGATGGAGCTCGTCGGTCACGACTTCTATCTTTTCCACGACGCCGATACCGACCAGCCGAGCGTCGTCTACCGGCGACGAGGGTGGTCCTACGGAGTCATCCACCTCAAGGTCGACCCCGGCGCCGAGCACGATGCCGGGCACGCGCACGAGGCGTTCGAGGTGCTCGCGGCCCAGGCCGCGGCCGTCGGTGCGATCGACGCGGGCGGCACCGTGGGCGCGATGGGTCACGCCGTCTGAGCGAGGGTCCACCGGTCGTGCAGGCGTCATCCGCGCGGCCGGTGGCTCGTGCAATGATGCCCCCATGGACCCAGCGGCAGGTGCGTCGTCGATCGCTCCTGCCCCCTCGGGTCCCGGGCCCGACGGCGCCGACGCGATCCGCGTCCTGGTGGCCGACGACCACGCCCTGTTCCGTCGCGGTCTCGAGATGGTCCTCCAGCAGGAGGGCGACATCGACGTCGTCGGCGAGGCGGCCAACGGCGCCGAGGCCATCTCCCGCGCCGAGGAGCTGCTGCCCGACGTCATCCTGATGGACGTGCGGATGCCGAAAATCACCGGCATCGAGGCCTGCCTGTCCATCAAGGAGATCGTCCCGTCGAGCAAGATCGTGATGCTGACGATCTCCGACGAGGAGAGCGACCTGTTCGAGGCGGTCCGGGCCGGGGCGAACGGCTACCTGCTCAAGGACGTGCCCGGCGAGGAGATCGCCGCCGGCATCCGCGCCGTCCACACGGGTCAGTCCCTCATCTCGCCGTCGATGGCGTCCAAGCTGCTGGCCGAGTTCGCCCTGATCAGCCGGCGCGACGCGGAGGCGCCCAACCCGCACGCCCCCAAGCTCACCGTCCGCGAGATCGAGGTCCTCCGGCTGGTCGCCCGGGGGATGGCCAACCGCGAGATCGGCACGGTGCTCTTCATCTCCGAGAACACCGTCAAGAACCACGTGCGCAACATCCTCGAGAAGCTCCAGCTCCACACGAGGATGGAGGCGGCGATGTATGCCGTCCGCCAGAACATCATCGACCCCCGCCAAGCGTGACCACGGCGCTCCGCCGTCTGACCAGGGGTCAGGCGCGCCGGATCGCCCTGGCGGCACAAGGTTTTCTCGATCGACGTCCGAAGCCGTGGGCGGCCGGCATCCGGGACGTGCAACGGGTCATCGACCGCGTCGGCATCATCCAGATCGACAGTGTCAACGTCGTGAGCCGCAGCCAGTACCTCCCGTTCTTCTCCCGGCTCGGGCCCTACGACACCGCCCTGCTCGACCGTGCCCGGGACCGGGCACCGCGTCGGCTGGTGGAGTACTGGGCGCACGAGGCCAGCCTCATCCCGCCGGCGACCTGGCCGCTGCTCACCTTCCGGATGGACCGCGTCCACGACGACGCCTGGGGCGGGATGATGCGGGTGGCCCGTGAGCACCCCGAGATCGTCGAGGCCGTATGCCGCGAGGTCGAGGACCGCGGCCCGCTGACGTCACGACAGGTCGAGGTCGCGCTCCAGCACGACCGCCCGCGGAGCAAGGACCACTGGGGGTGGAACTGGTCGCTCGTGAAGATGGCGCTCGAACACCTCTTCTGGGCGGGGGAGATCTCCTCGGCCGGACGCAGCGCGCAGTTCGAGAGACGCTACGCCGGGCTCGCCCAGGTGGCCCCACCGGCCGTGCGCGACCTCTGGGTCGACCCGTCGCTGCGGCTCGGCCGCGAGGACGCGGCCGTCGAGATGGTCCGGATCGCGGCCCGTGCCCACGGCATCGGGAGCGAGCTCTGCCTGCGCGACTACTTCCGACTCAAGGGAGTCCAGGCCAAGCCGGCGATCGCCGCCCTCGAGGCGAGCGGCGAGCTCCAACCCGTGGAGGTCGACGGTTGGGCGCGGCCGCTCTGGCTGCATGCCGAGGCCCGCGTCCCCAGGAAGGTCGACGCGAGAGCGCTGCTCAGCCCGTTCGACTCCCTGGTGTGGCAGCGCGAGCGCACCCGGTCGCTGTTCGACTTCCACTACCGCATCGAGATCTACACGCCGGCGCACCAGCGCGTGCACGGCTACTACGTCCTGCCCTTCCTGCACGGAGACCGACTCGTGGCGCGTTGCGACCTCAAGGCCGACCGGGCCGCGGGGGTGCTCCGGGTCCCTCGGGTGACGTGGGAACCCGGCACCGGACCGCCCGACCACGAGGCCCTGGAGGAGACCCTGACCGAGATGGCCGACTGGCTGGGTCTCGTCGGCGGGCACCGGCACGGTGCCGTCGCCCCGACATGACCGACCGCGACATGACCGACCGCGACAAGACCGACACCGACATGACCGACCCCGACATGACCAGCACGCTCGTGGCCGCGGTCGTTCCCGCCTTCGACCCGCCGGGGAACCTCGCCGACCTCGTCGCCGACCTCCGCGCCCAGACCGGCCGGGTCGTCGTCGTCGACGACGGGAGCCCGGACGCGGGGACCGGGCAGGTCCTGGTGGCCTGCGCCGACGCGGGGGCCGTCGTGCTCCGCCACGAGATCAACTCCGGGATCGCCGCAGCGCTCAATACTGCTGTGGCAGAAGCCCGCTCGCGTTGGCCCGAGGTGACGGCCATCCTCACCGTCGACCAGGACTCGCGGCTCGGGACCGACCACGTCGACCGGCTCGTCGCGGCCTGGCGGACGGCCGTGGCGGACGGTCTTGCGGTCGCCCTGGTCGGGCCCGAGCACGTCGAGGGCCTGCCGTCGATGGTGCGCCGCGGGTGGTCGGGGCGGTCGGGGCGGCAGGGGCTGCCCGGCGTCCTGCCCGGTCGCGAACCGGTCCAGTCGGGGCTCCTCGTGCCGACAGCGGTCCTCGACCGCGTCGGTGCCTTCGACGAGTCGCTGGTCATCGACGGCGTCGACACCGACTTCTTCCTGCGCTGTCTCGACGCGGGCGGCGAGGTCGTCGTCGCCCCCGGAACGACGATCGGGCACCGGCTCGGCACCGGGCACCCGGTGCGACTCCTGGGCCGGCCGGTCGTCGTGGCAGGCCGGCCGCTGGTGCTGACGGTGTCGGCGCCTTTCCGCTACTACTACCTGTCTCGCAACCGGATTCGCCTCGTCCGGCGGCACGGTCGGCGGCATACGGGGTGGGCGGTCGGGCAGGTCGTCGGCCTCGCGCGCCACCTGCTGCTCGTCCAGACGCTCGTCCCCGGCCGCCGGGTGCGAGCTCGAGAGCTGAGGCACGGCCTGCGGGACGGGCTCCGCGACGTCGGCGGCCGTCGACCCGACTGAGGGAAGACCGACTGAGGGAAGGCCGGCTCAGGGCACGCCGGCTCAGGGTGCGGGGGTCGCCAGCAGGTCGTAGTCGACGAGGTCGGTCCAGGTGCCGTCGCCGAGCAGCTCGGCGCTGCGCTGCCGGCCGGTGCGGACGAAGCCGTTCGCCTCGGCCACCTGCTGGGACGCGGTGTTGCCCGCTGCGGCGTGCAGGACGAGTCGGCGCAGCCCGAGCCCGCCGGCCTCCTCCGCGGCGAAGGCGTGCCGCACGAGCATCGCGACCCCGGCCGTCATCACCCCGCGGCCCCGGGCGTCGGGATGGGCCCAGTAGCCGACCTCACCCAGCCCCGATGTCTCGCCGGCGAGGTCCATCACGGCCACCGACGCCAGCATCCGGTCGTCCTCCGGGTCGGCGACCGCGAAGAAGAGGCCGGTGCGGGTGGCCGCGAGCGCGTGGCAGCGCGCGACGTACTGCAGCGCATGGGCGCTCGTGTAGGGGCGGGGCAGACCGGCGAGCCAGTGCAGGGTGCGTTCCTCCGAACAGGCCTCGGTGATGCGGGCGACGTCGCCGTCCCGCAGCGGCCGCAGCCGGACCTTCTCACCCTCGACCGTCACCTCCGGTATGCCGCGCCGCAGGTGCGCCCGTTGGTCGATGCGTTCGTCCGTGGCGAGCAGCTCGAAGTAGACGCCGTCGCACAGCGAGCCGTCGCTGCGACGGTAGGCCTGCCGGTCGGCGCCCCACTGCTGGAACCCGACCCGCTCGAGGACGGCCTGCGAGGCGTGGTTGTCCGCGTCGGTGGCGGCGTGCAACCGGGTCAGCCCGAGGCCACCGTCCGCGATGGCCGTGAAGGCGTGGGTGATGACGGGGGGCAGTGCCTCGGGGAGGTAGCCGTGGCCGCGAGCCGGCGGGTGCAGCCAGTAGCCCACCTCGGCGTCGAACCGGCCGTCCATCGGGCCCATGTCGAACACCGAGACGCACCCGAGGGCATGGTCGGTGACCGGGTCGGCGAGGCACCAGACCGCGTGCTGCCCGGACGCCGCCCGACGGCGCTGGCGGGCCAGCCACGCGGGGAAGTCCGCGGTGTCCGGGTGCACGCCGGCGGGCATGAAGCGCAGGCTCGCCTCGTCGGGGCCTTCACCCGGTCCGGGAGCGTCGTCGTCACGCCACGGCCGAAGCGTCAGCCGCGCGGTCCGCAGCACGGGCGCCGTTGCCGGCCCTGCGCGCTGGGCATCGCGGTCGTCGTCGGCGAGCAGGTCGAGGAGGACCGCGTCGACGGCGTCCTGACCGGCGATGATCGCGCGTCGCTCCGTCCCGACCTCGCGGAAACCCGCTCGGCGCAGCACCGCGAGGGACGGGAGGTTGTCGACGTCGGCGCCGGCCGACAGCCGGCGCAGTCCTAGTCCGCCGTCGTCTGCGGGGGCGAAGGCGTGGCGGAGGACGAGATCCAGGGCGCGGGCCATGACCCGACGTCCACGGGCCTCCGGGAACAGGGTGTAGGCGAGCATGCCGGAGTCGGGCAGCGTCGGGATCCCCAGGCGGTGCAGCTGGATGCTGCCGAGCGGCGTGTCAGCCCCGCCCTGAACATCGTTGCTGTTGCTGGTGATCGCCCACGCCAGCCCGGCGCCGGTGGCGGCGCGAACGCCCCTCTCCACCAGCCACGCGGCATACGTGTCGCGGGTCGGTGCGCCGTAGCGCATCCACCGCTGGTTCGCGGGGTCGAGCGTGACGGGCACGGCGTCGATATCGGTCTCGGCGAACGGTCGGAGGCGGATGCCGTCCCCCTCGAGAACCGGCGAGGTCAGCCACGGGGTGCGCGGCTCGCGCGGTTCGTCGGCGGTGAGGGTCCCGGTCCAGACCGTGCGCATCGTGCCGCGCATCATCGTGCGCTGCGGCTCGGTGATCGTGAAGCCGGTGCGCCAGGCCACCCGCCGCGACCCGAAGTTGCCGACCATCGCGTGCCACAGGACGAGCTGGCGGCCCTGTGCGAAGGCCCGGTCGCAGACCAGCCCGACCGCCCGCGTGAGGTAGCCGCGCCCGCGGGTCGCGGGGTGCGCCGCGAAGGCCACCTCGACGGCCTGGTCGCCCCTGGGGGTGAGGGAGACGAGCCCCGCGAGGCGCCCCTCCGCCTCCACGACCCAGTGCTCGCCTGCGCTGGTCTCCCAGTCCTGGCGGACCCGGTCGAGGAACTCCTGCGCGTCGTGCGGCTGGTAGTCGCGGGGGACCGTCGTCCACCGGACGGTGACCGGGTCCCGGCTCTGCTCGATGATCTCGAGGAGGTCGTCCTCGCGCAGCGCGCGGAGGGTGACGACCCCGTCGCCCATCGTGGGCACCAGCTCCGGACAACCCTTGGGCGGCATGGGACCACACAACTACCGCACGACGTCGCCTCGCAAGTGGATTCGACCCTGGCCGCACGGCATCGACACACAGGTGTGTCTCGGCTCCGGGAACGCCGACGGGGGACTCGGCCGTTGGCTGGGGGTCCGGCCGACGACTGCGCTGGACGGTGGATGAACGACTACGCTGGACGGGTCCCGCCGTCGTGGGACGCCGCGATGCCGTCGTCCAGTCTGCACTCGTGTCTGTCTACTCGTGTCTGTCTGCACTCCGGGAGTGAGAGCGTGCCGAAGGTCTTTGAAAAGCTGATGCGAGCCGGCGAGGGTCGCGTCGTCAAGAAGCTCGAGGGCATCGCCGCCCAGGTCAACGCGCTCGAGGACGACTTCGTCAAGCTGAGCGACGACGAGCTGCGCGGCGAGACCGACGTCTTCCGCAAGCGCCTCGCGGACGGCGAGTCGCTCGACGACCTGCTGCCCGAGGCCTTCGCCGCCGTCCGGGAGGCGTCCCGGCGGACCATCGGCAAGCGCCACTTCGACGTCCAGCTGCAGGGTGGTGCGGCCCTGCACCAGGGCAACGTCGCCGAGATGAAGACCGGCGAGGGCAAGACGCTCGTCGCGACGCTGCCCTCCTACCTCAATGCCCTGACCGGCAAGGGCGTGCACGTCGTCACCGTCAACGACTACCTCGCGGAGTTCCAGTCCGAGCTGATGGGGCGCATCCACCGGGCGCTAGGTCTCGAGACCGGCTGCATCCTCGCCTCGATGACTCCGGAGCAGCGCCGTGTCGAGTACGCCAAGGACATCACCTACGGCACCAACAACGAGTTCGGCTTCGACTACCTGCGCGACAACATGGCATGGTCGCCCGAGGAGCTCGTCCAGCGCGGTCACAACTTCGCGATCGTCGACGAGGTCGACTCGATCCTCATTGACGAGGCCCGCACCCCGCTGATCATCTCCGGCCCGGCCGAGGCGGCCACGAAGTGGTACGTCGAGTTCGCCCGCTTCGCCAAGCGGCTCGAGCGCGGTGAGCTCGAGTCCGGCGAGGGCGACTACGAGGTCGACGAGAAGAAGCGCACCATCGGCGTGCTCGAGTCCGGCATCGAGAAGGTCGAGGACCTGCTCGGCATCGAGAACCTCTACGAGTCGGTCAACACCCCCCTCATCGGCTACCTCAACAACTCCATCAAGGCCAAGGAGCTGTTCAAGAAGGACAAGGACTACGTCGTCATGAACGGCGAGATCCTCATCGTCGACGAGCACACCGGCCGGATGCTGCCCGGCCGGCGCTACAACGAGGGCATGCACCAGGCGATCGAGGCCAAGGAGGGCGTCGAGATCAAGAACGAGAACCAGACGCTCGCCACGATCACGCTCCAGAACTACTTCCGGATGTATTCCACGCTCTCCGGCATGACGGGCACCGCTCAGACCGAGGCCGCCGAGCTCAACAGCATCTACAAGCTGGGCGTCGTCAGCATCGCGACCAACATGCCGATGATCCGGATGGACGAGGCCGACCTCGTCTACCGCACCGAGGAGGCGAAGTACGCCGCCGTCGTCGATGACATCGCCGAGCGGCACGCCGCCGGCCAGCCCGTGCTCGTCGGCACCGTCAGCGTCGCCAAGAGCGAGCACCTGTCCCAGCAGCTGAACCGTCGGGCGATCAAGCACACCGTCCTCAACGCGAAGTTCCACGCCGACGAGGCGACCATCGTCGCGGACGCCGGCCGCCGGGGAGCCGTGACCGTGGCGACCAACATGGCTGGTCGCGGCACCGACATCATGCTCGGCGGCAACCCCGACTTCCGCGCCGTGGCCGAGCTCAAGAAGCGCGGTCTCGATCCCGAGGAGACCCCCGAGGACTACGAGGCCGCCTGGGCGCAGGCGCTTGCCGATGCCGAGGAGGCTGTGCAGGCGGAGCACGACGAGGTCACCGAGCTCGGCGGTCTCTACGTCCTCGGCACCGAGCGGCACGAGTCGCGCCGGATCGACAACCAGCTGCGCGGTCGTTCCGGCCGTCAGGGCGACCCCGGCGAGTCGCGGTTCTACCTCTCGCTCCAGGACGACCTCATGCGGCTCTTCAACGCCGCGATGGTCGACCGCTTCATGACCACGGCGCGGATGGAGGACGAGGTCCCCATCGAGTCCAAGATGGTCTCCCGCTCGATCGCCAGTGCGCAGAGCCAGGTCGAGGCGCAGAACTACGAGATCCGCAAGAACGTCCTGAAGTACGACGACGTGCTCAACCGCCAGCGCCAGGTCGTCTACGAAGAGCGTCGCCGGGTCCTCGAGGGCGAGGACATGGAGGAGCAGGTGCGCCTTTTCGTCAACGACGCCATCACCGGCTACGTCGACGCGGCCACGGCCGACGGGTATGCCGGGGACTGGGACCTCGAGAAGCTCTGGACCGCGATGCGCGGGCTCTACCCCATCTCGTTGAGCATCGACGACGTCGCGGCGGAGGCCGGGGGTCGCGGCGACATCTCGGCTGGTCTGCTGCGCGAGATGCTGATGTCGGACGCCCACCGCGCCTATGACGAGCGCGAGGAGCAGTTCGGCTCCGAGGTCATGCGTGAGGTGGAGCGCCGGGTCGTGATGTCGGTGCTGGACCGCAAGTGGCGTGAGCACCTCTATGAGATGGACTACCTCCAGGAGGGCATCGGCCTGCGCGCCATGGCCCAGCGGGACCCGCTCGTGGAGTACCAGCGCGAGGGCTTCCTGCTCTTCGAGGCGATGATGGACGGGATCAAGGAGGAGTCCGTCTCCTACCTGTTCAGCGTCGAGGTCCAGGTTGACGAAGCCGCTGCGGCCGCTCCGCTGCAGACGGCTCCCGTGCCGGTCGGGCAGCTCCTCGGAGCCCTGTCCGGCGGTGAGGCCGTCGCCGATGCGCCCAGCGCGTCCGACCGGTCCGCCGGTGCCGAGGTCTCCGACGGGGCCGAGGGCTCGGAGCTCGGGGTGTCGGGTGCCGGGGTCGCCGCGGGGGGAGGCGCTGGGTCCCACGGCGCCGGTCTGCAGGACGCCGGTCTGCAGGACGCCGGTCTTCAGGACGCGAGTCGTGCCGGTGCACAGGGCGCGCGGGCGGTGAAGGCAGCTCCGATCATCACCGCGAAGGGTCTGGGTGGGCCGAGTGCCCGCCGGCTGCACTACTCGGCGCCCGGCGACGACGGGTCGATCGAGGAGCGCGACGTGGTGGACGAGCCCGAGGGGGCCGAGCCGGGTCCGCCGAAGCGGATGTCCAAGAAGGCCCGTCGACGCGGGAAGTGACCGCTGTCAGCTGACCGCGGTGACCCGTGCGGCGCCTTGCCTGCGACGCGGTCTCAGCCGACCTGCAGCGCGGTCACGACCCAGCGCCCGTCGAGCCCGATCAGGCGCAGCGCCATGGCGCGCACCCGGTCGGGGTGGAAGACCACGGCACTCGCCTCGATGACGCCGTCGGCGGGCTGACAGACGCGGACCCGCCGGACGACGGGCGATCGTCCGGCGGCCACTCCGCGGCGGGCAGCGACGAGGGACCGCCTGGCCAGCACGGCATACACGTCTGCGCTGGTCCACCGGACCACCTGGGGGGCCGGCCGGGTCCCGGCGAGGACCTCGACGATGGCCTGGCTGATCCGGGCGGTGAACAGCTCGGGGTCAGGCAGGTCGAGGGTCCTGGTGGGTCGTCGATCGAACCAGGTCTCGTCGTCGTCGTGTCCGAAGTCGACGGCCAGAGCGTCCTGGACGTAGTCCGCGGACGGCGCCGGCCACCGTCGGTGCGCTTCGTCGGCGTCGATGACGGGCGGCTCGCTGGACGGGATGGGCAGTACTCGGAGCCGGGTTCTCGTCATGACGCGGCACCTGCCGTCGGTGCGGTGGACGCGGTCGGTGCGGTGGGTGCCGTGGGCACGGTGGCCGCCGTCCGATGCAGCGGCGACGGCGCCACGAGGCGCTGACCGGGTCGGATGAGGTCGGGGTCACCGCCGATCAGGGCCTTGTTGACGGCATACCAGCGCTGCCACTCGGTGGCGATCGATGCCGTGGTCGCCCCGCTCCCGAGGTGGGCAGCGGCGATGTCCCAGAGGGTGTCGCCCCTGCCGACGACCACGAACTCCGTCGTCGACGGGAGGGCCTCGGCGGTGACGGGCCGGGCGGCCGGGACGAGCGACGGCCGTGGTGCGCTCGGGGCGAGCGCACCCACGCTGGTGCTCCCGCTCGGGGTCGCGGGGGTCGCGGGGGTCGCGGGGGTCGCGGGGGTCGCGGGGGTCGCGGAAGGTGGTGGAGCCGGTGCGGATGGTGCGGCGCTGGTTGGTGCGGCGCTGGTTGGTGCGGCGCTGGAGGAGGCGCTGGCTGGTACGCCGCTGGTGGGCGTGCCGCTGGTGGGTGCGGCGGTACCCGTTCCGGCAGCGCTGGCGACGGCGCCGTCGGGCCGGAGCGACGGATCGGGGGCGTCGGCCGCCGAGGCCGGACGCAGATCCGGCAACGGGGCAGCGATGACGAGGCTCCCCGTGGTGCCGAGGCCAGACCCCGGTTGATCCGGACCCACCGGGGAGCCGGCGGCGGCTCCTGGCGCGAACGATGCGACGAGTGCGGTGCCGAGCAGGAAGGCGACCCCGCGTCGAACGGCCGCCGGGGCGACGCGGTCCGCGACGACCCGAGCCACCCGACCGACCGCTCCCGGCACGGCGGAGAGTGCTGTTGTCACGACACCGAGGCCGATCCAGGTCGTGAGCAGGGCTCCCGCGACGGCGAGCGCGCAGACCAGGTAGTCGGAAGGCACCGCCGGTAGGGAGGAGAGCAGCCGCTGACCGGTGTCGCGGGCCAGCAGGGCGAAGAGCACCGTGGCGAGGGCCGCCGTCAGCAGACCGGCGGACGCGACCGCCACGGGCCGCCAGGCGCGGTGTCTGCGCGAACCCCGCTGACGGCCTTTACCGGACATCTGGCTCATTTGAACTCCGCTGATAGACGTTTACCTACGTTTGCTGATCTTCGGTGACGAGAGACGGCGGTGTCAAGGTGGGCCCGGCGCGACGACCCACCCGTCTGGCACCATGGCGCAGGTTGTCCGAGGGCGCAGACGACGCGCACCTGCCGTGCGTGCCGATCGGAAGGGGCTGGACCGGTGCGGTGGGACGAGCTGTTCGACGACCTCGAAGCCAGATCGGTGGAGGAGGGCCGACGTGACCTCGACGCCGAGGTCGCGGACCGGACGCGCCGTGAACGGGCGCTGCTCGGGCTCCAGGACCGGTTCACGGCCTGCCAGGCCGGCGACCCGGTCAGCGTGCGGGTCGCCGGCGCCGGGACGGTGGCCGGACGGGTCACCGGCGTCGGCGCCGACTGGGTGCTGTTGGCCGAGAGGCCGCAGCACCCCGTGCTCGTCGCGTTCGCCGCGATCCGGATGATCACCGGCGCCTCCGCCCGGTCGGAGCAGGTCGGCGCCGTGGCCAAGGCCTTCGGGCTGGGGTCGGCGCTCCGTGCGGTCAGCCGCGACCGGGCCGTCGTCGAGGTCATCGACCTCGAGGGGACGGCGCTGACCGGGACCATCGACGTCGTCGGGCGCGACTTCGTCGACCTCGCGGAGCACCCGAGCGACCTCCCCCGTCGCCCCGAGCACGTGGTCGCGATCCGGTCGGTCCCGTTTGCGGCCATGGCGGCCGTCCGACGCCGGTCCTGACACGCATCGGTCCTGGTGGCTGTGGCTCGCAGGCCCGGCAACCACGAAGCGCCGGCAGCGGTCGCTGCAGCCGCTTCGTGGAGAGGAGCTGCTCCCGCCCCGACGGCGGCGACCCCTCCTGGTGGTTCAGCCGTTCTCGAGCCCCTCGGCCCCCGCCGACCCGAAGGGATGGGAGGCGACGAACTCCTTGGTCTCGGTGTACATCCGGGCGATATAGCTCTCGAGCTCGGTGGTCTCGACCCGCCATTGCCCCCGCCCACCGACCTTGATCGCGGGGAGCTCGCCGGAACGCACGAGAGCGTAAGCCTGCGCCGAAGAGATGTTGAGGACCTCAGACACTTCGGACAGCTGGAGAAAACGTTGCGTGGGCATCGTCGGGATAAGTCCTCACTGGTGGGGTGGATCCCGGGCCTGGTGTCCCGGTTGTCGGGATGTGGACCGATCGCTCGGTGTCACGGATGTCCGAACGTCAGTCGTATTTCTTTACTGCTTCTTTACCCTAGGGGATCGCCCTAAAGTTGCGCACATTTTGGCACAGGTCAACACGTGTCTCCCATCTGTCCACAGGTCTACACCGATCGGTGTGCGTGACGAGCCGTTGTCATCCATGATGGAAGACGCAACCGGTAGTCGTCCGGCTGGAATCGGGTGACGAGGTTACATGGGGGACGAACGTGGTTGAACTGGCGAGACCCGTCGCAAAACGACTGCAACGCCCGTCGTGGCGTGACTCGCGTCTGATCATCGGGATCGTCCTCGTGCTGCTGGCGACGACACTCGGTGCGAAGGTCATCGCCAGTGCCGACGACGACGTCCCGATGTATGCCGCGGCGCGGGCACTCAAGCCCGGCGACGCCCTCAGCGGCGACAACCTCGTGCGCGTTGACGTCCGGCTCGGTGACCGCGCCGGACGCTACCTGACGGCCAGGGCCGGGGTGCCGGCCGACCGGTTCGCCCTGCGCATCGTCCCCGAGGGTGAGCTGGTGCCGCTGACCGCGATCGGCGGCCGGTCCGATGTCGACGTCCAGTCGGTGACGGTGAAGGTGGACGCCACCTCGGTGGCGTCCCTCGCGGTGGGCTCCGTCGTCGACGTCTGGGTCAGTCCGCGCGACCCCGCGAGCACCCAGGCGCGCTACCTCGAGGCGGTGCGGACGATCGCTGCGGTCTCGGTGGCCGGCGTCCCCCAGGCCGGTGGCGCGTTCGGGGGGTCGGGTGGTGAGGCGGCCGTCCAGCTGCTCGTGCCCAAGAACCAGGTCGCCACCGTGATCAGCGCCAGCGACCGGCTGTCGCGATTCACGCTCGTCCCGGTGCCGGGGTCCAAGAGCGCCTCATGACCGCCGCGTCATGACCGCCGTGCTCACGGCCCTCGGCAACCGGTGGGACAGTGCGGTCGCCACCCATCTCGAGGCCTCCCGCGAGGTGCGCCTCGTCCGTCGCTGCGCTGACCTCGCCGACCTGCTGGCCACCGCGGCCTCGGGACTCGGCTCGGTGGCGATGGTCTCCGAGGACCTCCGGGGCCTCGACCTCACCGTCGTCGCCGGCCTCCAGGCCTCGGGCATCCTCGTCGTCGGCCTGTCCGTCCCCGGCGACGAGGGCTCCGAGCGTCGCCTCCGTCAGCTCGGCATCCCGGTCGTCGTGCCGGCGGACGCCGACCTGCCCACGCTGGAGGAGGCGGTCACGGCGGGAGCCGGCCCGGTCGGGCTGCCCGGCGCGAGTGATCCCCTGTCCGGAAGGGGTGACCCGAGCGCGAGCCTGGCACCCGGCGATGACTCACCGGAGGCGACGGCGAGTGGCCGGAGCGGTGACCGGGCCGCATACGGCAGTCGGGGCCCGCTCGGTCAGGTGCCCGAGACGCCACCGGAGGACGAGGTCGCGACCCCCGGGCGAGTCGTGGCCGTGTGGGGACCGACTGGGTCACCGGGGCGCACGACGATCGCTGTCAACCTGGCGGCGGAGCTGGCGGGGCTGGGGGTGCCCACCCTGCTCGTCGACCTCGATACCTACGGCGGATCGGTGGCGCAGTCGCTGTCGATGCTCGACGAGGCACCGGGTGTCGCCGCCGCCGCCCGGGCCGCCGACCAGGGCACGCTCGACCTTCCCGCCCTGGCGCGCATCTCGCCCGAGGTGCTGCCCGGCCTCCGGGTCCTGACGGGCATCCCCCGCGCCGAACGCTGGTCCGAGCTGCGGGCCGGCGCCCTCGAGCGCGTGCTCGAGATCTCGCGGCTGCTGGCCCAGGTGGTCGTCGTGGACTGCGGCTTCAGCCTCGAGGACGACGAGGAGCTCAGCTACGACACGCAGGCACCACGGCGCAACGCCGCGACGCTGACCGCGCTTGCCGGAGCCGACGTGGTCCTCGCCATCGGTTCCTGCGACCCGGTCGGCCTGCAACGCCTCGTGCGCGGGCTGCAGGAGCTCGGCACGGTGCCGTCACCGTCGCCGATGGTCGTCGTCAACCGCGTGCGTCCCGGGGCGGTCGGCTCACGGCCGGAGGCGCGGGTCTCGGAGGCCCTCGCCCGGTTCGCGGGCATCGAGGAGGTGACCTTCGTGCCGGAGGACCGGGCAGGGCTCGACGTCGCGATGCTCGAGGGGCGGGTGCTCGCGGAGTGCGCGCCGGCCTCGCCGGTCCGCGCCGCCGTCCGCGCGCTCGCCGCGACGGTCGGGGGGATCGCCCTCGGCGCGACCCGGCGCGCCCGGCGGAGCTGAGCGCCGATCCTGCCCCGATCTCGCGCCGGATCTCGCGCCGGGTCTCGCGCCGGATCTCGCGCCGGATCTCGTCCCGACCTCACCCGGTCGGCTCGGGTCAGGCCGCGAAGAGCAGCGACAGGCCGCCGACGGTGTAGAGCACCATGACCACCATCAGCGGCAGCTGACCGAGGACAGCCGAGCGGCGGTCGAAGAGCCGCACCGCGCGTTCGTGGGCGACGACGACCCCGAGGACGTGACCGAGGACGATCGCCCCGGCCTGGACGGCCGCGACGAGGGTGGGGGCGATGAGAGCCTGCCCGGGCACGATCGCGGCGGTGCCGAGGAGGTCGGCCCCGGTGCCGAGGGGGTCGCTGAGCAGGGCCAGCGTCCGCTGCCCCTGGAAGATCCCGAGGGACCAGTAGTGCGCCACGAGGTATCCCGCCGCGATGGGGATGACCGAGGGGGCGAAGTACTCGCCCATCCCGTGGCCGGGCACGCCCGCGATCCGGGCAGCGATGCGGGCGGCGAGCAGCAGCGCGAGTCCCACGACGAGACAGGTGGCGACCAGGGTGGCGGTGCGCAGCAGCTCGGGTGCCGAGGTCGACTGGACCCACGCGGCATACCGGATGTCACTGCTCAGGCTGTCGTATGCCGTGCCGCCGAGCAGGACCGACACCGTCGCCAGCAGGCCGCGCCGGGCGGGCAGGAGGCTGGGGCTGTGGACGGGGGTCCGCAGGGCGAACCGTCGGTCGCCCCGTCGCGCCAGCGGGGAGAGCTGCCCATAGACCCGGGACAGCACCTCGAACGGGTCGCCCTCGCGGAACCACGACCGACCGAAGATGAGCGAGCCGGCGATGCTGACGAGCACGAAGAAGGCCACAGCGATCCGCAGGACCGGCAGCGTGGTGCGGTCCGGCGCCACCAGCTCGAGCCAGGTGAAGACGAGCAGCAGGACTGCGGCGGGCCACCTCCCGGGGTGGGCGTCGGTGAGCCGGGCGTCGCGGTCGATCCGAGCCACGGACGCGAGGCCGCGGTGCAGCCGGCGCAGGGGGTTGAGCGTGGTCCAGACGGGACCGAAGACCAGCGACAGCACGGGGAGCCCGACCCAGAGCCAGACGTAGACGACGTAGCCCACCGGGTTGTCCGCGGTGTCCCGACCGGCGAGGAGCGAGACGAGGACCCAGACGGTGAGCACGCCCGAGAGCCCCGCGGCGACCCCCCGGGTCCACCGTGAGTCGAGGACGGACTGCACCGTCCGGGGGAGGGCCCAGCCGTCGTCGTCGTGCAGGCGTGGCTCGCGCCAGAGCAGTCCGAGCCCGACGAACGAGGCCAGCAGGGCGAGCGCCGCGCCGATGACGAGAGCGGTGAAGGGCAGGGGCAGGTCCTGACGGGACCCCACGCCATGGACCGGAACGGCTACGGGCAGACCCGTCCCCAGGGCTGTCGAGAGGGTGGCCACGAGGCCGGTGCCGCTCATGCTGACCGTTCGGGTCTCAGCGGACGGCGACGGTCAACAGCGTGAGCGCCGGCTCGTGCGTCTCGATCTCGTAGACCCCCGGCTCGGCGCCGGTCAGCGTGATCGTCGTGGGCGTCCGGGCGGTAACGGCCTTCTCGATCTCGAACCCGTGCGCGTGCAGCAGGTCGTCGTGGTCGATGGTCACGACGAGGGTGAGGGTCTCACCCACGCCCAGGTCCACCTGGGCGGGTGCCGGGGTGATCGTCCTCCCGGTCACGGAGACCGCAAGCTGCCGGCCGGTGGGGGACGTGGCCGGTGACGTGGCGGGTGACGTGGCGCTGCCCGTACTGCCCGTACTGCCCGTACTGCCCGTGCTGGTGGTGCTGGTGGTGCTGGTGGTGCTGCCCGTGCTGCCCGTGCTGGTGGTGCTGCCCGTGCTGCTGGTGCTGGAGGCCGTCGGACCGGTGGAGCCGGAGCCGCACGCCGCGAGGAGGGTGGCGACGGCGACGGCGCCCACTGTGCTGCGGACGGGGCCGGGTGCGACTCGCTGGGCGCGGTTGGACAGGGTGACCACCACTTCTGCTCGGGCGTGTCGGGGGGTGTCGGGCTCGGCGGTTCCCTCTGTGGTCGGGCGACCCGAAGCGGCATCGACGACCCCGAGCGGCATCGACGGCCAATGGTGCCGATGGTCTCGCCGTGGCGGGTCCTCCCTGCGGAGAACGTGGGGGACGGCGGGAAGTTCCCGAGTGCGGCAGCGCCTGGTCCGCGACACGCCGACGGGCACCGGAGAACCGGGCGGTAGCGGCATACCGGGCAGGTCGACGTGAGTTCCGTGACAGCCGCCGGACGGTGAGGGGAGGGAGCCGCCGGTTCTGACACGATGAGCCGGTGCCCGACCGGTTGAGCTCCCTCGACGCGTCGTTCCTCTATCTCGAGGAGCCGACGACGGTCATGCACGTCGGGTCGGTCATGGTCTTCGACCCACCCGAGGACGGTTTCGACCACGACGCCCTGCTCGCCCTCGTGGCGAAGCGGATCGTCGGCTATCCCCGGTTCCGGCAGAAGGTGCGCGAGGTGCCCGGCCGGCTCGCCAACCCCGTCTGGGTGGACGACGAGTCGTTCGACCTGAGCTATCACGTGCGCCAGGCCGCGTTGCCGCGACCCGGGACCGACGAGCAGCTCGAGGAGTTCGTCGCCCGCATCCAGCCCCGCGCGCTCGACCGTTCGCGTCCGTTGTGGGAGGTCTACCTCGTCGAGGGGCTCGAGCACGGTCGCTTCGCGATCATCACCAAGACGCACCACGCCCTCGTCGACGGGGTCCACGCGGTCGACATCTCCCAGCTCATCGTCGGTCCCTCGGCGCAGGAGGCGACGGAGGTCGTCGACTCCTGGCGGCCCCAGCACGAGCCCAGCGACCTCCAGCTCGTCGGCGACGCGGTGGCCGACGCGATCTTCATGCCGAGCCAGGTGGTCGAGTCGGTCCGTGGTGGTCTCAACGAGGTGAAGGAGGTCAGCGGCCGGATGCTCGGCGGTCTGGGCTCCCTGGCCCTCACCGTGGCGCGTGGTGCCGCTCGCCCGGCCCCGACCTCCCCCCTCAACGCCGAGATCGGGCACGCGCGGCGGTTCGTCATGGTGGGCACGGACCTCGATGACTACCGCACAGTCCGTTCCCGCCTCGCGCGCGGCGCCTACGCCGACGACGTCAGCGTCAATGACGTCGTCCTCGCGGCCGTCGCCGGCGCGTTCCGGGCGTGGCTGCTCACGCGGGGCGAGCCCGTCCACGCCAGCTCGGTCGTCCGGGCGCTCGTGCCGGTCAGTGTCGATTCCGGTCGGGACTCGCCGGTCGTTGGCCACCGCCTCACCGCCTGCTTCGTCGACCTGCCGGTCGGGGAGCCCGGGGCGTCGATGCGCCTGCACCAGATCGCCTTCTCCATGCGTCAGCAGATCGAGGCCGGCCAGGCCGTCGGAGCCGAGCGGCTCGTGGGGCTGGCGGGATTCGCCTCTCCGACCTTGCACTCGCTCGGCGCCCGCCTCGGGAGCGCGATGTCGCGGCGGCTGTTCAACGTCATCATCACCAACGTGCCCGGCCCCCAGAGCACCCTGTATGCCGGGGGTGCCCCGATGCTCTCGACCTACCCCGTGATGCCGCTCGCCCGCGGCCAGGCGCTCGCGATCGGGTTGACCTCCTACGACGGCGGTGTCTACTACGGCCTCAATGCCGATCGCAACGCGATGCCCGACGTCGAGGTGCTCGGCCAGAGCATCGTCGACTCGCTGGCCGAGCTCGCCGACGTGCGTGAGGGCGGGCAGCGGTGACGCGTCGCGGCCTGGTCATCGGTGGGGGAGGAGTCCTCGGGGCGGCGTGGGCGATCGGCGCGCTGAGCGCGCTCGAGGAGGTCACCGGGATCGATGCCCGATCCTTCGACGAGTATGTCGGCACCTCGGCCGGCTCGGTGCTGTGCACGCTGATCGCGGCCGGTGTGGGGGTCGACGACCTGCGGACCCATCAGCTCGAAGGCCGGATCGACCACGGTCCGCTCGCGGGCTTCGAATGGGACTACGACGAGGCCACGGGCGATGGTCGACCGTCGACACCCAGGGGTGGTGTCGGATCACCGTTGTTGCTGCGCAAGGGAATTCGCGAGCTCCGTCAGCTCCCGCCCACCGCTGTGCTGGCGGCGCTCATGCCCGAGGGCCGGGGCCGGCTGGACAGCGTGGGCGCCATGATCAGCCACGTCGTTCCGTCCGGGTGGGTCGGTCGCCCCGGTCTCACGGTGGTCGCCTTCGACTACGACGCCGGCGTGCGCGTGCCCTTCGGACGGGACGGTGCCCCGGTCGCGGAGGTGGCGGACGCCGTGATGGCGTCGTGCGCCATCCCCGGGTGGTACCAGCCGGTGCGCATCGGTGAGCGCCGGTTCATCGACGGGGGGACCTGGTCCTCGACCAACCTCGACCTGATGGTCGGGCTCGAGCTGGACGAGGTCTACGTCCTCGCTCCCCAGGTCTCCTTCGACACCGACACCCCGGCCCAGTTCTTCTCGCGCCTCGAGCGCCAGTGGCGGACCCGCGTCACCGCCCGGGCCCTGCGCGAGATGACGACCGTCCACGCCGACGGTGCGGAGGTGACGATGATCGGCCCGGGTCACGAGGACCTCGAGGCGATCGGCGGCAACCTCATGGACGTCGGCCGCCGTCCCGCGGTCATCGCGACGTCGCTCCGGACCTCACTCGTCGCGCTCGCCGACCCTGACGAGCTTCCCGGGTCCGCTGCGGCGTTGGCGCCGGCCGCCCTCCCGGGGTCGGGGTCGGCGGGTCTGGAGGACCGCTCAGGTCGGGAGGACCGGTCGGATCCCGGGGTGGCCACCGGGCGGGCATGACATCACGCCGGAGCGCCTCCACGGTCCGGTCACGGCATCCGCGCTACGCTGCCGACCAGCGGCGGACGGCCGCCGACGAGGTCGAGACGCCACCGGGAGGGCCATTCCGTGCGCCAGTGCCGCATCTACCTGCCGATCGACCCCGCAGCGGTCCGAACGCTCCAGGAAACGCGCACCCTCCAGGCCCGCGAGGCGTATGCCGTGACGCAGTGGCTCGAACGTCAGTACCCCTCTGAGGACGAGGAGGGCTTGGAGTTCATCGCGTTGGGGGAGGCCAAGCAGGCCGCTCTCGACCGTGACCAGGACGACCGCCTCGTGATCGTCGCCGCCGACGTGGAGTCGGAGCACCTCGACATGTTTCAGCCGGCCGTGGGGCTGCCGGCCTCCAGCGTGGTGCTCCGCGAGCCCGTGCCGTTGCGCCGCATCGTGTCGTTCCACCTCGAGGAGACCCCTTTCGGGTCGAGGAACGACCCCGACCTGCTCTGGTACGACGTCACCGAGCTCGACGAGGTCGTCCGTCAGCTGTCCTAGGCCTGATGGCCCGTCTTGCTCCTTGCTCGTGCTGGTGGCCCCGCCGTGGTTGGGGCGGGGTGGGGGGCGGGGTGGTCAGGTGTGCCAGGTGACGTGGGTGTTGTCGATGGTCGCGGACAGGTCGCGGTCGTGGACGAGGGTGTGGTGGCGTGGGCAGAGCAGGGCGCCGTTGTCGATGGTGGTGGGTCCGCCGCGGGTGTGCCAGTGGG
>NZ_JANXRJ010000050.1 GCF_025353065.1 Lapillicoccus sp. | reverse complement strand
ACCTATGTCGACCCGGCCCATCTAGACGCCGGGGGACGGCGACACGATTCACAGACTATCGGCGACCCGATCCGGCTTCCATATGAGCCCAGCACGGTGCTGATCTGCGAAAATAAGGACACGGTCGTCATGTTCCCGCGCCACCCCGGCCTGATCGTCGTCGAAGGCGGCGGCACCGCCGGATCGCGCCTTCTCCCCCAGATCCCGTGGCTCGCCCAGCACGGTGACGTCGTGTACTGGGGCGACATTGACGCCGACGGCCTCACAATCCTTAACGCCATGCGCGACGCAGGCATCCCCGCCCGGTCGATCCTGATGGACCCCAGCACGTACGACAACTATGAGCGCTTCGGTGCATCGTCCAACCCCGACGGCACACCGGTAGCCTGCCGGCCCCGACGGGTGACGTCTCACCTGACCGCCTCCGAGCAGCGCCTCTACGACGATCTCACCGACCCGGACTGGCCGCGAGTGCGGCGCATCGAACAGGAACGCATTCCCCTTCACGTTGCCGTCGCAAGTCTCGCAGACCTACGGGGCCCTTAAACGAGCCCCGACCCGCCGTGATCGAGCGATGTGAGGGTCATGCCGTTCCGCTCTCGTCAAAATCGACGTAGGAGCCGGGTCTGACAATCCAACGTCGTGCCCCGAGTCGGCCTAAGAACAGAGCTCGACCCGAATTGCGACCTGGCCGGTGCGGCTCACCGTCGCACCGGCCACGTCATCGCGCCCCAAAGGGGGCCGTCCAGTCTCACCTGGGGTCGCAGTCTCAGGTGAGCCTGCCGTGTCATCTTGAGATCTCAGTCTGATTTAGCCGAGAACGCAGTCTCATTCGGCGAGATTTCGTGCTCGTTCAGGTGAGACATTCCATCAGCTGCAGCCGCTGGTGCTCCCGCAGCCCTCGCATACGTAGCACGAGCCGGCCGGACGCATCTTTGTCCCGCACGTCATGCATATTGGAGCGTCGGCCGACTTGCCCTGGAACTTCTCCATGAGTTCGGCAGAGGAGTGGATCTCGCTGCTGATCTCGCGGGCGGAGGCGGCACCTGAACCTGACTTGACCTGATCGACGGGGATCGTTGCGGCGTGATCACTGACCTGCTCAATTGGCTTCGCCTTCGTCACGGACGCGGTCTGCGAGTAGGTCTCCAGCTCGTCTTCGAGGTCGTCGGCGTCGCTGCCCTCCGCGAGGTAGGAGCCAGTCTCGAGCTGGCGAGACCGCTCAGAGGCGGTGTGGATGCCCATCGAGTCGCGGGTCTCGTAGTCGAGGTAGTCCAGCGCCAGGCGACGGAAGACGTAGTCCATGATCGACTGCGCCATCCGGACGTCGGGGTCGTCGGTGAGGCCGGCCGGCTCGAAGCGCAGGTTGGTGAACTTCTCGGTGAAGGTTTCCAACGGCACGCCGTACTGCAGGCCGATCGAGACCGCGATCGAGAAGGCGTCCATCACGCCGGCCAGGGTCGAGCCCTGCTTGCCGAACTTGAGGAAGATCTCGCCGAGCTGGGCGTCGTCGTAGGTGCCGGCGGTGAGGTAGCCCTCGGCGCCGCCGACGGAGAACGACGTCGTCTGCGAGGTGCGGCGCTTGGGCAGGCGACGGCGGACCGGGCGGTACTCGATGACCTTCTCGACCTTGACGGCAGCAGCTTCGGCCGTCTTGTCCGTGGCCGTCGAGCCGCCGTCGGAGAGCGGCTGTCCGACCTTCGCGTTGTCGCGGTAGACCGCAAGCGCCTTGAGGCCCATCTTCCAGCCCTGCAGGTAGACGTCCTCGATCTCCTCGACCGAGGCGTCCTCGGGCAGGTTGACCGTCTTGCTGATCGCACCGGAGAGGAACGGCTGTGTCGCGGCCATCATCTTGACGTGGCCCATCGCGGAGATGGAGCGCGCACCCATTGCGGTGTCGAAGACGTCGTAGTGCTCCGGCTTAAGGCCGGGCGCGTCGATGACGTGGCCCTTGTCGGCGATGAACTCGACGATCGCCTCGATGGTCTCCCCCGTGTAACCCATCTTCTTCAGGGCGCGCGGGATGGTGAGGTTGACGATCTGCATGGAGCCGCCACCGACGAGCTTCTTGAACTTGACCAGCGAGAAGTCCGGCTCGATGCCGGTCGTGTCGCAGTCCATCATGAAGCCGATGGTGCCGGTCGGTGCGAGCACTGAGGCCTGAGCGTTGCGGAAGCCGTACTTGTCACCGAGGGCGATGACGTCGGCCCACGCCTTGGTCGCGAGCTGGTGGACGCCGAGGTCGTTCGCGTCGAGGGTCTTGATCGCGTCGTTGGCGCTCTGGTGCTTGCGCATCACGCGCTTGTGCGCGGACTCGTTGCGGGCGTACCCGGCATACGGGCCGACGACCGAGGCGATCTCGGCGGACCGCTTGTAGGCCGCTCCGGTGAGCAGCGAGGTAATCGTCGCCGCGAGGCTACGGCCGCCCTCGGAGTCGTAGCCGTGGCCGGTCGCCATGAGCAGCGCGCCGAGGTTGGCGTAGCCGATCCCGAGCTGGCGGTAGTCGCGGGTGGTCTTGCCGATGGGCTCGGTCGGGAAGTCGGCGAAGCAGATCGAGATGTCCATCGCGGTGATGACGAGCTCGGCGACCTTCTGGAAGGTGACCGCGTCGAAGGTGTCGTCGTCGCGCAGGAACTTCAGCAGGTTGAGCGAGGCGAGGTTGCACGAGGAGTTGTCGAGCGACATGTATTCGGAGCACGGGTTGGACGCGGTGATCCGGCCCGTCTCGGGGTTGGTGTGCCAGTCGTTGATCGTGTCGTCGTACTGGATGCCCGGGTCGGCGCACTCCCAGGCCGCGGTGGCGATCTTGCCGAAGAGCTCACGGGCGTCGATGGTCTCGATCACCGTGTTGTCCTTGCGCGAGCGCAGGCCGAACTCGGTGCCGTCCTCGACGGCCTTCATGAACTCGTCGTTGACGCGGACCGAGTTGTTGGCGTTCTGGTACTGCACGGACACGATGTCCTTGCCGCCGAGGTCCATGTCGAAGCCGGCGTCACGCAGCGCGCGGATCTTGTCCTCCTCGCGCGCCTTGGTCTCGACGAACTCGACGATGTCGGGGTGGTCGACGTCGAGGACGACCATCTTGGCCGCACGACGGGTCGCGCCACCGGACTTGATCGTCCCCGCGGACGCGTCGGCGCCGCGCATGAAGGAGACAGGGCCGGAGGCGGTGCCACCGGAGGAGAGCAGCTCCTTGGAGGAGCGGATGCGGGAGAGGTTGAGGCCGGCGCCGGAGCCGCCCTTGAAGATGAACCCCTCCTCCTTGTACCAGTTGAGGATCGAGTCCATCGAGTCCTCGACGGAGAGGATGAAGCACGCGGAGACTTGCTGGGGCGAGGCGGTGCCGACGTTGAACCAGACCGGGGAGTTGAACGAGAACACTTGGTGCAGCAGGGCGTAGGTCAGCTCGTGCTCGAAGAGGGTGGCGTCCTCCTCGGTGGAGAAGTAGCCGTAGTCGCGGCCGGCCTTGGTGTAGGTGAGGACGACGCGGTCGATGAGCTGCTTGAGCCCGGTCTCACGGGCGGGGGTGCCGAGCGCGCCGCGGAAGTACTTCGTCGTCACGATCGTGCTCGCGTTCACCGACCAGAAGTCGGGGAACTCGACGCCGCGCTGCTCGAAGATGGTCGCGCCGGTCTTCCAGTTCTGCTGGACGACGTCGCGCTTCTCCCAGGTCACCTCGTCGTAGGGGTGCACCCCGTCCGTCGTGTAGATGCGCTCGATCTTGACGCCCTTGCCCTTGGAGCCCTTGCGGGATCCGGCGCGGTTGGCGATCTCGGTCATGGTGGTGGTCCCCTATCCCCGGGTCGTCTGCCGGGTGTGGTCGTGGGTTCAGTTCTACAGGTGGGGTCTGACATCGTCAGGCGTGCAGACGGCGCTGGCCCGCGGCATACGCAGTCGGGCGCCGGGGTGGTGCGGGTGGTGCGGTCAGTCGGTGCCGCGGGAGGCCTTCGTCGGCTCCTGGCCCGTCGCGTCGCGCTCGGCGCGCAGGAGGGTGATGGCCGACTCGAAGTCCTCGAGGGTGCTGAAGGCCTGGTAGACCGAGGCGAAGCGGAGGTAGGCGACCTCGTCGAGCTCGCGCAGCGGTTCGAGGACGGCCAGGCCGACCTCGTGGGCCTCGACCTCGGCGGTGCCCTGCTGCCGGATGGTCTCCTCGACCCTCTGGGCGAGGACGGCGAGGTCGTCCTCGGTGACCGGGCGGCCCTGGCAGGCCTTGCGGACACCGACGAGGACCTTGCCCCGGCTGAACGGCTCGCTCGCGCCGGACCGCTTGACGACGCTGAGGCTCGCGCTCTCGAGGGTCGTGAAGCGGCGCCCGCACTCGGGGCACTGACGCCGGCGGCGGATCGCCGTGCCGTCGTCGGTCGTGCGGGAGTCGATGACCCGGGAGTCGGTGTGACGGCAGAACGGGCAGTGCATCAGCCAAGCTCCTTGCATGGGTCGTGAGCCGCCTGGAGGGGGCCTCCGGTCGGCTGCGGTGGATAACCGCGGGGACATCAGGTGAACAACCTGTGGAGAAGTCTTCATCCCTTGTGGACTAGATGTGGACGACTTACACGGGTGTAACTACTAGATGTTGGGGTAACCGTAGCCCCGGACCCCGTCCGGGTCAACCTCTGAGAACGGGCAAATCGGGCGTCGGCGCGTCGTCGCAGGTCAGCGGGCTGAGAGGGGCCTGAGGGAGGCGTGGGACTCGTGTGGCGTCGGCGTGTCGCCGAGGTCGCCATGTCCGCTGCGTCCGACAGGTCGGTAGCCCTGGACACCGACCTGCCGGACGCAAGGGGGGCTGGGGACGACGGGTTGCTGTCAGCAGATTCTCAGACATACTGAGGGCGCCCGCCTGCAAATGGACGGATGCAGACGGGACTCGAGGGGGACGCGTGAAACGAAGGCGGTTTAGCCCGACTGCGATAGGTATCGGCGTAGTTGTGGGGCTGGGGTTGGCGGGGTGTACATCCAGCGATCCGAGACAGACCACCCCTACGACGAGTACCGCGGTGGCAACAACAACGGGTGCCAGTGCAACGACCAAAGGTTCAACAACCGCTCCCCCACCGACAACATCGAAAACCTCGCCTGATGGCGTATCGAGTATTCCCATGGCAGCGCGGGCAAACACTGCGGCCGGGGCAGAAGCCTTTACAAGGTACTTTTTGGGGCAGACCAACGCCAGCTACAAACAACTCCGCCCTGAACTCATTGAGCCCTTGGTAGCAAGCGGCTGTAAGACATGCGCTGGCTTTATCTCCCAGGTCAAGGAATACATAAGCAAACGTCAGAAATACGAGGGAGATTTCGTTACACCTACCCTCGTAACTGTCTCCAGTTTCAGCGGCACGGTCGCCAAAGTTTTCGTTTCCAGCGATACTGCGGCCGGTCGCGTCGTTGAGTCAGACGGAACTACGGCACAGGAATTACCCGCCGAGAAGGGTAACACGACTACTGCGCTCATGTATTCGGACGGCGCTTGGACAGTTGCAGAAATTCAGGCCGTCGCGTGAGACGGCTCCTCGCAGTCACTGCCATCACGGTACTTTTTGTTTTAACGAGTGGGTTAGAGGCGCAGGGTTCCGGAGAGCCCAACTGTGGGCGATACGTGAAATGCGGTGAAAATAACGGCGGGGTGGATACCAGTACTACCCGCGCCCAAATCGCCCATCTTCCACAGATCCCCGGGAATGACGGCACGACACCCGTTGACGCGGCATACGCGGGTCCGCGCTTCGAGTACGGGACGACGACCGCCTGCACCATGCAACCTCCATTAACCACGCGCCGCGCCGGGTTCGCCCAGCAGCAACCCGATCTCGCGCGCGGCGTGGGCGACGCGGGTCAGGCTGTCCATGATCAGCAG
>NZ_JANXRJ010000044.1 GCF_025353065.1 Lapillicoccus sp. | reverse complement strand
CACGCCGAGGGCGGCGCTTGGACTGAGGTCAGCGGCCACCGCATCAAGCGCTGGGTACTCGTTCAAAAAGGCGCCCAAAGCCCGGAATGAGCGGAAGACCGGGGACTGACCTGAGGGTGACTCAGCCCCGGGGCCTCCACTCTCGCTTCGTGATGTCCGGCCGTCTCGCAGCGAGGGTTGTGACGTTACTCCGCAGCACGAGAAGTCGAACGTTCGTTCGACGCATGAGGGAACGCCAGCCTCGATGACGCCCGAAGGCGACGCTCCGGGCCGACTGAGACAGGACCATCGTTCGAGCGAGTCTCTACCGCTCGCACCCAGACAGGGTCCTGGAAGGGGAGGGTCCGGGCGGGACGCGGTCCGGACGAGCCCTGCCCCAGCTCTGCGGACGCCTCTCGACCAGCCCTGCCGTCTGGTCGCTAGTGGGTGCGCAAATGCTGCTGAGATAGGCGACGGACGCGTCCAGGACCGTACGACTGCTTAGAGCCACGTCGGTGGCGGCGGAAGCCACGATCTTCCGGACGTGGTCGGGAAGGACGACGCTGCGATTGGTCATCAGGTCGCGGGGGGTGACCCAGGCGCTCTGGGGGCTTGGCTCGTGAGTCCGCAGCGATCTGCCTCCACCGTCTCCGCCGGTCGACGACGCCTCGACCTGCCGAGGCTGCGCGGGAGGGCCGCTGACGGCGAGGGCGTGAACTCCACGCGCGGCGCCGACCAGGTCGGTTCTGGTGGCGACGTCGGCGACGAGGTGGGCGAGGTCAATGCCGGCGGAAAGTACCTGTTGGGTCAGGGGCCCGACACGGCTGAGGTCGGTCCGGGTGGCGATCAGCTCAGGTGTGGCGACGGCGGCGCCGTCGCGCAGACTGTCGTGGATCGCGGCGCGGCATTCCTGGGAAGCTCGGGCCAAGTCGAGGTGGGGCTGAAGGGCGCTAGTGGCAGTGAGGTCTCGCCAGAGGCTCGTCATGGTCATCCAGTCGGCCTGGCTGGTTCCGAGAACCTTCAGCAGCCGAGGTGGTGGTCCGTCGGGCGTTGGCCGGGGCACCCCGGGCGCCAGCTGGCTCTGCCGGTGGGGGGCTTCGGTCGTGGGGGCGTGCGGTCCGTCCAGGTGCCCAGTGGCAGCGGCGGCTCGAAGCATGGTTGTGGTGGCGGCGAGGATCAGGGCGTGGGTGTGCCCCACGAGCATCAGGTCCGCGGTGTTGGTGCGGGCGCTCAAGGTGCGGTGGGCCTGGATGTCGAAGTCCGCGAGGGCGTGGGCCAGGCGGTCCGGCGCCGGTGTGGGGTGGTGTTCGCCGGACAGGTCGTGAGGGTGAGTGGCGGAGACGACAGTGCCGGCCTGGTGCTCCATCGAGCTAAGTCGTGCGCGGGCTGTTCGGGTTCGGGTGAGGGACTCTCCCGGCGGGAGCTTTGCTCGCCCGGCGATCATCCGTTCCAGTGCGGTTTGGTGGTGTCCGAGGGCGGTACCGACGGCGTGGGAGCCGAGGTAGAGGGTGTGCATGACGTGGGCCTGGGCGGCCCGGACGTCGTGTCGTTCGCGTTCAGTCAGGGGCGGTTCCGGGGTGCGTCCGGCGGTAAGCAAGTTAGCCGCGCGGGTGAAGCTGTCGGCGATTTGGAGCAGGCGGGGATCGCTGGGGCCAACTCCTGGCCACCCCTCAACGGCCTGGCCTTGGTTGTGAGCGTCGTCCGGGCGCGACGCCGTGGCGCGGACGTTCTCACGACTGGCAGCAAAGTCGTCGCGGCGTCCCTTGTTGGGCGCGGTGCCGGTGACGGTGTGGCTGATGGCGTGCAGGCGGGCCATGGTCAGGTCGGCGGTGCTGGGGACGGTGTCGCCGGTGACGGTGGACGGTCCGGTCGTGGGCGGGAGGGCCTGCCAGAGATGGCTGGCCGCGGACACGACCGTGCTCCAGGTGCGCAGCAGGGCAGCGGCGTCGTGCCCGTTGACGTCGATGAGCAGGTCCCGGACGGTGTGGTCCGCGTCAACAAGCAGTTCGCCGACGCTCCGACGATCTGCCGGAGCAGGCTCACCTCGTTGCGCCCCCTCTGGCGTTCCAGGTCCGGCCGCGCTGCCGACGTGTCTCCCCACCGATGAGGGCTGAGCCGAGGATGCGACCCGGCTCATTACGCGTTCCGCGCGCCATCGTCGGATAGGACGGTGGAGCCCGGTCTGCGTGAGCCCACGTCGCCGGCATCGCCCGGGCCGTCCACGCTCGAAGCGATCGGCCTGGCGGTGGCCGTGCCGGGAGCGTTGCCCGGACCAGCCACCCCAGCCGGGCCGGATGACCACTCCCCCGCCGCATACGTATCCGGGTTGAATTGCGTCTGCGAGCCGTTCGGGAGGGTCGCGTAGTTCCGGAGCAGCTCGTGCACCGCCACAAGCAGGGACGACATCCCGCGCGGTAGGTCGTCGATGGGCTGCTGTCGCAGGTTCCGCTCGCAGTCGCGCACGAGCTCGACGGGGACACCCAGCTCCGGGCCGAGAATGGGGCTCGTTTGGTTCAACGAAAAGGCGGCACCTCCGTCGGTTGCTGCGGTCGGGCGCCGCTCACCTCGCGCCTCGAGACGAGGTGCGCAGAGCGGGTCCGCAGCCACCTTCGGTGCACCCCGTAGGCTGAGGGGCATTGCATCGAGTGCGTCGCGGTCGCTCGGGGGGACCAGGCTGATGGCCTGCGCGGTAGCCAGCTGGAGGACCAGCGCGCGGTCCAGCGCCACCAGTCCCCCACTCATCGCGTCGACGTCGAAGCCTTCCCCGGGTGCCGGCCCCCGCCGGGCGGTGACCACGGAGATGGACGCAGCGTCGTCCCACGCCGCGTCCGCGGCCTGCGCGAGGTCTCGCGTGACCTGCAGCAACGGCGACCCATGGGGCCTGGGCGCCGCTGGTGGACTCTGCTCGGGATGGGGAACAGTGCGCGCCGTCGGGTGGTCGCTGTTCGACGAGTTCATGCTGTCCATGTCGCCGCTCCTATGGGTGTCGGGCCGGATGTTGTGACGCGTTCCATCGAGCAGGAACGCGTCGTGCACCGACAGCCCCGGAGTGGGCGGCTGGGGACAACCCCAACGCGGCGCACCGGGTGGGGACTGGCGCGATCCTCTTGTCGATGCGCCCTCGCCGGACTGCGACGGCCACTGCTCGACGGGTCGTCGCCTCCTGGTGCGGCGCAATCGGTAGCCCGTCTCCACGTGCGACGCAGGGGCGGTCTCAAGCACTTGCCTGGGCTGGAGTCGCTGATGCGGCACATCATCGGAGAAACCCGGGGCCAGCCACTGGCCGAGCGTCGAGGGCGGTGGCCGCTGCCGCCAGGCACATCGACCTGCGCAGTCGATCCGACCCGCGAGCGTCGGTCCCGACGCCAAGGGCCTCGCCACCGAGGGCGATGTTCGGCGCCGTCGCCTCGCGGGTCTTGGGCCCCCTCATGGGGCCCCGGAGATCTGGCCGGCGGATGCCTCCGGGGTGCGCTGTGGAGATCCCTTGTTGTTCCCGGATCCGGAGCACGGTTCGACTGGACACCCCCACGGCGGTGGCGACCTCCCGGTCCGACGCGCCTCTCGCCGTCAGCGTCCGGACAGCGGCTGTGACCTCATCCCGGGTTAGGCGGATTCTGGTATCGCACTTGCCTTCTGTGGCCACCGACGCCGCGGCAGACACGACCCGGTCGACGGCTACCTGGTCCACGTCCACGGGGTCGAGTGGGTGGGTCGGGTGGTCACCGAGGTCGGGGAGAGCCCTCGGGTCGTCGATGGTGTCGTCGTCCCAGGCCAGTGGTGGGGCGTACCCGCGAGCGGCGGCGCGGGCGCGGGCAGTCGGCGAGGGGCCCGGAGTCATGCTGAGCCGGTCGTAGACCTGCCGCACCTGCCGCCACGCGCGGGCGCTGATCCGGTCCCGCGGGC
>NZ_JANXRJ010000314.1 GCF_025353065.1 Lapillicoccus sp. | reverse complement strand
CCACTGGGCGGCCGCGGCGAGCGACAGGGCCGCGGCGCGGATCCGGTTGGGGAAGCTCTCGCCGAGCAGCACCCACACCACCGGGCCCCACGACATGCCGAAGGAGATGACGAAGACGTTGGCGGCGATCAGCGCGATCGGCCCCTGGGCGCCCGACAGGACCGGTGTCACCGAGCCGCTGGCGTCGGTGACCGTCTTGGCGAGGCTGAAGATCAGCGCCATCGTCGCCAGGCTGACCGTCATGCCGGTGGACCCGATCAGCAGCAGCGGCTTGCGTCCGAAGCGGTCGATCGAGGCGATGGCGATGAGGGTGGTGACGATGTTGACGACGGCGGTGATGACGGTGATCTTGAAGGAGTCGTTCTCGCTGAAGCCGACGGCCTCCCAGAGCACGTTGGAGTAGTAGAAGATCACGTTGATGCCGACGAACTGCTGGAAGACCGAGAGCAGGATCCCGACCCAGACGATCGGGAGCAGACCGCTCCCCTTCGACCGCAGGTCACCCCAGCTCGGCGGCTTGTCCTGCTGGAGCGACTCGCGGATCCGCTGGATGCGCATGTCCACGCCACGCGACCCGAGCATCGTGGTGAGCACCTTGCGGGCCTCGGGGATGTCGTAGTTCGCGACGAGGTAGCGCGGCGACTCCGGGATGGTCAGCGACAGGATGCCGTAGACGAGGGCCGGCACGGTCATCGCGAGGAACATCCAGCGCCAGGCCTCGAGCCCCCAGACGACCTTCGACGAGTCGCCGGCCGCGTTGGCGAAGAGGAAGTCGACGAGCAGCGAGATGAAGATGCCGGTGACGATGGCGAGCTGCTGGAGCGACCCGAGGCGGCCGCGCAGGTTGGCGGGGGAGATCTCCGCGATGTATGCCGGGGCGATCACCGAGGCGATGCCGACACCCAGGCCGCCGATGACCCGGAAGAGGACGAGGAGCCCCAACGACCCGGCGAAGCCGGCCCCGAGGGCGCTGACGAGGAAGAGGACCGCGGCGATCCGCATCGCGGTGAGTCGGCCGAACCGGTCGGCGAACCGCCCGGCGGACATGGCCCCCGCCGCGGCGCCGAGGAGGGCCGACGCGACGGCGAAGCCGAGGGTGGTCGACTCGACGTGGAACCCCTTCTGGATCGCGCTGACAGCGCCGTTGATCACGGCGCTGTCGTAGCCGAAGAGGAACCCTCCGAGGGCCGCGACGGCAGCGACCTTGACCGCCGGCCCGAGCGGGGCGTCCTCGCCGTCGACGGCCGACGAGGATCCGGTCGTCCTGCTGGTGTCAGTCATGTCCGGACCTCTCGGCGCTGGGAGTGTGTCGCAATAGTCTGCTACGTCACCTGCCGAAGCGCACGGTCAGCGGGCCTCGCGTCGCTCCAGTTTTTCGGCGACGGTGACGCCGCGGTCCTCGATCTCGTTGAGGAGGTCACGCAGCTCGGAGCGGATGAAGTCGCGAGTCGCCTGGTCGCGCATGGCAATGCGTAGTGCTGCCACTTCTCTGGTGAGGAACTCGGTGTCCGCGAGGTTGCGCTCGTCCCGGGCTCGGTCCTGCTCCAGGGCGACCCGGTCGCGGTCGGCCTGACGGTTCTGGGCGAGGAGGATCAGCGGCGCGGCATACGAGGCCTGCAGCGAGAGGATCAGGGTGAGGAGGGTGTAGTTCGTCGCACGAGGGTCGAACTGCTGCGCCAGGGGGAGATAGGTGTTCCAGACCAGCCACGCAACGACGAAGACGGTCATCCCCATCAGGAAGCCGGCAGTGCCCATCAGGCGGGCGAAGCTCTCGCTCGCCCGGCCGAAGGTCTCGTTGGAGAAGTTGGCCCGGGGGACGAAGCGGCGTCGGAACTCGCGGGGCTGGTCGAGGCGGAGACCCTGGTCGCGCCGCCCGGGCCGCCCGGGCCGGCCGGGCCGCTCAACCACGCGTCACCTCGTGGCGGTCCTCGCGCCAGTCCTCGGGAAGGATGTGGTCGAGGACGTCGTCCACCGTGACCGCCCCGAGGAAGCGGCCCTCGGGATCGACGACGGGCATGGCGACCAGGTTGTAGGTCGCGAGCATCCGGGTGACCTTCTCGAGGGGGGCGTCGGCAGGCAGCGGCTCGATGCCCTTGTCGACGACGGCGCCGACCGGGGAGTGCGGGGGCTCGCGCAGCAGCCGCTGGATGTGCACGAGGCCGAGGAAGCGGCCCGTCGGCGTCTCGAGAGGGGGCCGGCAGACGAACACGGTCGAGGCCAGGGCCGGGTGGATGTCCTCACGGCGCACGACCGCGAGGGCCTCCGCGATCGTCGCCTCCGGCCCGAGGATGACCGGCTCCGTCGTCATCAGGCCGCCGGCCGTCTCCTCGTCGTAGGTGAGCAGCCGGCGCAGAGGAGCCGCCTCGTCGGGCTCCATGAGCTGGAGCAGCTGCTCCTGCCGCTCCGCGGGCAGCTCGGCGAGGAGGTCGGCGGCGTCGTCGGGCTGCATCGCCTCGAGGACGTCGGCCGCCCGCTCGATGTCGAGGCCGGTCAGGATCTCCACCTGGTCGTCGTCGGGCAGCTCCTCGAGGATGTCGGCGAGCTTGTCGTCGTCGAGGGCGGCAGCGACCTCGCCCCGCCGTTGGGCGCTGAGCTCGTGGATCACCTGGGCGAGGTCGGCGACCCGGAGGTCGTCGTAGTTCTCCAGGAGCCGGGCGGCGCTCTGGTCGCCGGCGCGCCTCGTCTGCAGCCCGGTGACGTCCTCGACGGAGACGAGCACGGTCTCGCCTCGACGACGGGTCAGGCGCAGGCCGCGGCTCGGGGCGACCGTCGTCTTGCGGCAGAAGACCTTGGCGACGACCCAGTCCTTGCCGCGCTGCTCCATGGCGATGTCCTCGACGATGCCCTCGTAGGCCTCGTCGCCCGGGTCGGTCGGCGCGACCGTGATGATCCGCTCCAGCAGCTCGGCCAGCACGAGGGACTCGTTGGTGCGCTGCTCGAACCTCCGCATGTTGACCAGGCCGGTGGTGATGACCTGCCCGCCGTCGACCGAGGTCACCCGGGTCATCGGGACGAAGACCCGGCGCCTTCCCGCGACCTCGACGACGAGCCCGATGACCCGGGGAAGGCTCCTCGTGGAGCTGAAGGTGACGACGACGTCACGCACCCGACCCACTGCGTCACCGAGTGGGTCGAACACGCTCAGCCCGGCGAGGCGGGCGACGAAGACGCGGGTGGAGGGGGGCACGCGCCAAGGGTATCCGGCGCGGTCGACGGATCCGGCCTGCTGCGAGGGGGCGCGCAGGTCTCGGTCAGCGGGTGCCGCGCCGCCGCGCCGGCCGCCCGCGCCAGTGCTTCGGGTGCCAGGTCGCGGTGGTGGCCCGGGTCGGCGCCGGCTCGGCCGCACCCGACCCGTCGTCGTAGTGGCCGGGGCCCTCCACGAGGCCCGTGGGCGCGCCGGTGACGGGAGTCAGCGACGTCACGGCGCAGTCAGTGCGCCAGCGCTCCTCGACGTCGTCGACCGCGTTGAGCCGGGCGGCCCGCAACGCCGCGACGGCGGACCCCCAGGCAGGGGCGTCGGGGATGAGGACCTGCGCCCTGGCCCGGACCCGCAGCAGCCGACCGCCGGTGTCCTTGCTGCGCAGGACCAGTACGACGAACTCCGGCAACCAGGGCAGGTACTGCTCGCCGAGCCCGTTGACGACGTATGCCGTGTCGTCCTCCCACGCGAACCACGCCGGCCAGGCGCGGTCGGCCGGCCCCACGCGGTCGGCCGGCCCCAGGCGGTCGTCGGGGACCTCGATCCAGAGGATCCCCGACCTGCTCATCGCCTCGGTGACGAGGGCGGCGTCGCTCATGGGCCCGAGGCTAGTGGCTGCTAGGTTCGGCCCGACCTCGACCCGTCAGGAGTGCCCCCGATGCGCAACCCCAAGGACTTCTTCGCCCCGCTCGCTGTGGGGGCTCCGCAGCCGGTCCGGGAGATCCCCGCGCGGCCGTCGCGGGTGATCCACTTCTTCGACCCGAGCAACGACAAGATGGCGGGCAAGGTGCCCGGCATGGTTGGCACGGTCGACGTCCTCCTCGGCAACCTCGAGGACGCCGTCAAGGCGGACAACAAGGTCGCCGCCCGCGAGGGACTGGTGCGGATCGGCCGGTCCGTCGACTTCGGCGAGACCACCCAGCTGTGGACCCGGGTCAACTCGCTGGACTCGCCGTGGTTCCTCGACGACGTCACGGCGCTCGTCGCGGGGATCGGCGAGACCCTCGACGTCATCATGGTGCCGAAGGTCGAGGGCGCCGAGGACATCCACTACGTCGACCGGCTGCTCGCCCAGCTCGAGGCCAAAGCCGGCCTGAGCCGTCCGATCCTCGTCCACGCGATCCTCGAGACGGCGCGGGGCATGGCCAACGTGGAGGAGATCTGCGGCGCCAGCCCGCGGATGCAGGGCCTGTCGCTCGGGCCGGCCGACCTCGCCGCCTCGCGTCGGATGAAGACGACGCGCGTCGGTGGTGGACACCCTGGCTACCTCGTGCGGCAGGACCCCCCGGACGGTGACCTCACCGCCGATCGCCAGACCTACCAACAGGATCTGTGGCACTACACGATCGCCCGGATGGTCGACGCCTGTGTCGCCAACGGCATCTACCCCTACTACGGGCCGTTCGGTGACATCGCCGACGTCGTCGCATGCGAGGACCAGTTCCGCAACGCCTTCCTCCTCGGTTGCGTCGGAGCGTGGTCGCTGCACCCCAGCCAGATCCCGATCGCCAAGCGGGTCTTCAGCCCGGCCGCCGACGACGTCGCCCACGCCCGGCGTGTCGCCGCCGCCATGGGCGACGGCACCGGCGCGGTCATGCTCGACGGCAAGATGGAGGACGACGCCAGCCTCAAGCAGTGCCTCGTCCTCCTCGAGCTCGCCGAGCAGCTCGGGGCCCTCGATCCCGAGTTCGCGAAGCTGTATGCCGCGGAGCCGGCGTCGTGAGCGGCGTGCCCGCGGCATACCGGCCCCGGCGCTCGGTGCTCTACATGCCGAGCTCCAACGCCCGGGCGCTCGAGAAGGCGAAGACCCTCGCGGTCGACGCGCTGATCCTCGACCTCGAGGACGCCGTCGCTCCTGACGTCAAGGCATCGGCGCGCGAAGCTGCCTGTGCCGCAGCGGGATCGGGCGACTACGGTCGTCGTGAGCTGACCATCAGAGCGAACGGTCTCGACACCGAGTGGTTCGCGGACGACATCGCGGCCATCGCCCGTTCGGGGGCGCACGGGGTCGTCGTCCCCAAGGTCGGCTCCGCCGACGAGGTGCGCACCATCGTCGCGGCGCTCGACGCTGCCGGAGCCCCTGACGACCTGCGCCTCTGGGCGATGATCGAGACGCCTCGCGCGATCCTCGACGCGGCCGAGATCGCTGCCGCCTCAACGCGACTCGCCGCTCTCGTGATGGGCACCAACGACCTCGTCAAGGAGCTCTACGCCCGCCACGTCCCCGGTCGCGCGCCGCTCCTCACGGCCCTGTCGCTGAGCGTCCTCGGCGCCCGCGCGGCTGGAGTGGCGATCCTCGACGGCGTCTTCAACGACGTGAGCGACGGCGAGGGCTTCGAGGCCGAGTGCCGCCAGGGCCGCGACCTCGGCTTCGACGGCAAGACCCTCATCCACCCCGGCCAGGTCGACGGTGCGAACCGGGTCTTCGCCCCGAGCGCCGAGGAGGTCGAGGACGCCCACGCGATGATCGAGGCCTTCGAGGCGGCGATGGCGCAGGGCCGGGCCGTGGCCACCCACAAGGGCCGGCTCATCGAGAACCTCCACGTCGAGACCGCGCGCAAGGCCATCGCCGTCGAGGAGGCGATCGCGGCCCTGGGCTGACGCTCGGCTGAGGTCACGCCCGAGGGATCGAGATCACAGGGATCGGGGTCAGGGGCCCCTTTCAGATGAGGCGCGACGAGACGAACTCGAGCAGTCCCGGCGCGGTGGCGCGCCAGTAGTCGTCGGTATGACCGCCGGGCGCGAAGTCGGCCGGTGGGGGTGACGCGAAGCCGTCCACGAAGGCGTGGTTCGCCCGGACGAACGGGTCGGACCGTCCGCACGCCATCCGCAGTGGTTGGGCGTCCAGGATGCTCCGCAGTGCGAAGACGTCGTGCGCCCGGAAGTCCTCGGCGTCGTCGAAGGCACCCGGTGCGCTGTCCCCGGGCGCCGTCCACAGCGCCGCACTCATGGTCGCGACGGCCCGCACCTTGCCGCGCAGCAGCGTCCCGGCCAGCAGGAGCGCGCCGTAGCCGCCCATCGACCAGCCCAGCAGGCCGAGCCGCGTGGTGTCGAGCCCGTGGTCCGCGAGCCGAGGGAGCAGCTCGGAGGCGATCATCGCGCCGGCGTCGGTGCCGTCATGGCGGTGGTGCCAGTAGCTGTCGCCGCCATCGACGGAGGCCACGGCATACGGCGTCGGGGTGCGCGGGACGCGCTGGAGGTCGAGCGCGTCGAAGGCATCGCGGTGCGACCCGCCCTTGCCGTGCAGCACCACGACCACGGGGAGCCGCAGACCGGACGAGGTGCCCGCGGGCCTGCTGATCGCGTATGCCGTCTCCACTCCACCCCGCGCGACGGACCGGAAGCTGCCCTCCTCGACGGCAGAAGAGCTGTGGAGGTGATCCACCAGGACCACTCCTCCGACCCCGGCCGCGACGAGGCCCGCCGTGCCCGTGAGCAGGACGCGGCGGGACGGACGTGGGCCTGGAGCCACGGCGCTCACGCTAGTCGAGCGGTCGCCGGGAGGGTTGCTATTCGCCCGTCCCGCCGTCGATGGACTCCCGGATGAGGTCGGCGTGGCCGGCGTGCCGCGCGGTCTCCTCGATCATGTGCAGGACGATCCACCGGTAGGAGCACACCTCACCCGTACTGGTGGGGACCGGCGCCTCGGCGTCGAGGTCGGCCACGTCGGCGAGGACGGCCCGGCTGCGTGCGATGGCGTCGAGGTAGCGCCGGCGCAGGACCTCGGGCTCGAGGTCGGCGGCGGTCGTCATCTCCCAGTCGGGGTCGGCGTCCCAGTCGACCCCGTCCCACGGCGCGGGGGGTTCGGCGCCCGCAGCCCGGACCGTGAACCACCAGTCCTCGTTGAGCGCAGCGTGGTGGAGGAGCCGGGCCAGCGTCAGCGTCGACGGTGGATGGGACCGGTTGAGGTCGTCCCTGCCCAGGCCGGCAGCCTTGTGCAGCAGGATCTTTCGCTGTCGGTCGAGGAACTCGGACAGCTGCGTACGCTCGTCGAAGGCCGTCACTCTGGGGTCGCTCTCGGGTTCACTCGCGACATCGTCCTCTCGTGAGGCAGGCCACAGGTGGCAGGTCTCACACGCGGGTGGCGGGGCGGCTCCGGCGGGCACTCGGCATACTCGAAGGAGATTCGAGGACGGCCGGTCCTCTCCCCGATCGCGAGGTGGCGACGACCGATGGCACGACTGCAGGAGACCGACGGACTCGGTGAGGAGCAGCTCGAGCTGCTGAAGCTCGTGCGGAGCTTCGTCGACGAGCAGATCATCCCGGTGGCTACGGAGCTCGAGCACGCGGACGAGTATCCGACCAAGATCGTCGAGGGCATGAAGGAGATGGGGATCTTCGGGCTGATGATCCCGGAGGAGTACGGCGGGCTGGGGCAGTCGCTGCTCACCTATGCGTTGTGCGTCGAGGAGATCGCGCGCGGGTGGATGTCGGTCAGCGGCATCATCAACACCCACTTCATCGTCGCCTACATGCTCGTGCAGCACGGCACCGAGGAGCAGAAGCAGAAGTACCTGCCGCGGATGGCTACCGGCGAGGTGCGCGGGGCCTTCTCGATGAGTGAGCCCGGCTGCGGCAGCGACGTCGCCGCCATCACGACGAAGGCCGTTGCGGGCGAGGGCGACTCGTCGAACGACTGGACCATCAACGGGCAGAAGATGTGGCTGACCAACGGCGGCTCGTCCAACCTGGTCGCGGTGCTGGTCAAGACCGACACGGGGGCCGACTCGGTCTACAAGAACATGACGACCGTCCTCGTCGAGAAGGAGTCCGGCTTCGGCGAGACCGCGCCCGGCCTCATCGTCCCCGGCAAGATCGACAAGATGGGCTACAAGGGCGTCGACACGACCGAGCTCATCTTCGACGGCTACCGGACGACGAGCGACCAGATCCTCGGCGGCGAGCCGGGCAAGGGCTTCTACCAGATGATGGACGGCGTCGAGGTCGG
>NZ_JANXRJ010000308.1 GCF_025353065.1 Lapillicoccus sp. | reverse complement strand
CTCGGCAACCCGCTGCTGCGCGAACCGCTGCTTCCCGAGCACATCAAGCCGCGACTGCTCGGCCACTGGGGCACCACCCCCGGGCTCAACCTCCTCTACGCGCACCTCAACCGGATCATCCGCGAGCGCGACACCAAGGTCCTCTTCGTCACCGGCCCGGGCCACGGCGGGCCGGCCGTCGTCGCCAGCGCCTACCTCGACGGCACCTACAGCGCGGTCTACCCCTCCATCACTCCCGACGAGCGCGGCATCGAGCGGCTGTTCCGCCAGTTCTCCTTCCCCGGCGGCATCCCCAGCCACGCCTCGCCCGAGACGCCCGGCTCGATGCACGAGGGTGGCGAGCTCGGCTACTCGCTCGCCCATGCCTACGGCGCAGCCTTCGACAACCCCGACCTCGTGGTCGCCTGCGTCATCGGCGACGGGGAGGCGGAGACCGGTGCGCTTGCCGCCAGCTGGCACTCCAACAAGTTCCTCGACGCCCGCCGGGACGGCGCGGTGCTGCCGATCCTCCACCTCAACGGCTACAAGATCGCCAACCCCGCGGTCCTCGACCGGCTCGGCGAGGGTGAGCTGCGCAAGCTGCTCGAGGGCTACGGCCACGCCCCGCGGTTCGTCAGCGGCGACGACCCGCGGCAGGTGCACGAGATGCTCGCGGAGACGATGGACGAGGTCTTCGACGAGATCACGGCGATCCAGGTCTGGGCCCGCTCCGGCGGCGGCGGTCCGCGCCCGCGGTGGCCGATGATCGTCCTGCGCACCCCCAAGGGCTGGACCGGCCCCGGCTGGGTCGACGGCGTGCCCATCGAGGGGACCTTCCGCGCCCACCAGGTGCCGGTCTCCGAGGTGCGCACCAACCCCGGCCACCTCGCGATCCTGGAGGACTGGATGCGCTCCTACCGGCCCGAGGAGCTCTTCGACGGCGAAGGACGACTCGTCCCGTCGATCGCCGACCTCGCGCCCCGGCCCGAGCGCCGGATGAGTGCGAGCCCGTATGCCAACGGTGGGCTCCTCCTGCGCGACCTCGAGCTCCCCGACTTCCGCGCGTATGCCGTGCCGGTCGCCCACCCGGCGACCGAGATGAGCTCTCCCACAGGGGTGCTCGGCGAGTGGCTGCGCGATGTCGTTGCCGCGAACCGCGACTCGTTCCGGATCATGGGGCCTGACGAGACCGCGTCCAACCGCCTGCAGGCGGTCTTCGAGACGACCGACCGGGCCTGGTCGGGCACCGTCATCGAAGGTGACGACCACCTCGCCCCCGACGGCCGAGTCATGGAGGTCCTCTCCGAGCACCTCTGCGAGGGCTGGCTCGAGGGCTACCTCCTCACCGGACGGCACGGCCTCTTCAACTGCTACGAGGCCTTCATCCACATCATCGACTCGATGATGAACCAGCACGCCAAGTGGATCAAGGTGTCGTCTCAGGTGCCGTGGCGTCGGCCGATCGCCTCGCTCAACTACCTGCTCACGTCCCACGTGTGGCGCCAGGACCACAACGGCTTCTCCCATCAGGACCCGGGCTTCCTCGACCACGTCGTCAACAAGAAGGCCGAGGCCGTGCGGGTCTATCTCCCGCCGGACACCAACACCCTTCTCAGCGTTGCCGATCACTGCCTGCGCAGTCGCAACTACATCAACGTGATCGTCGCCGGGAAGCAGCCGGCTCTGACCTTCCTGCCGATCGAGGACGCGGTGGCGCACTGCACCCGTGGCGTGGGCCTCTGGGAGTGGGCCAGCACCGGCAGCGGCGACGACCCCGACGTCGTCCTCGCCTGTGCCGGCGACGTGCCGACCATCGAGGTGCTCGCCGCCGCGAGCATCCTGCGCCAGCATCTCCCCGACCTGCGCGTCCGGGTCGTCAACGTCGTCGACCTCATGCGGCTCGAACCCGACACCGAGCACCCGCACGGCCTCTCGGACCGCGACTTCGACGCGCTGTTCACCACCGACCGCCCGGTCATCTTCGCCTTTCACGGCTACCCGGGGCTGATCCACCGGCTGACCTACCGGCGCACCAACCACG
>NZ_JANXRJ010000301.1 GCF_025353065.1 Lapillicoccus sp. | reverse complement strand
GCCGGCGGCGCTGGCGTCGTCGAGCCGCTGGCGCAGCGCATCGTGCTCGGCGGCGGCCGTCGCGAGGGCGGCCTCGGCGGTCGTGATCGCCTGCTGCGTGCGATCGGCTTCACCCCGGGCGCTGCGGGCGGCGACGCCGAGGGCGCCGAGCTTCTCGGCGACGGCGGACATCTTCGCGTCGGAGTCGTGGAGCCGCTCGAGCGCACCTTCGACGGCTTGGGCGGCCTCGGTCGCGCGCGCGTGGGCCGAGGCCAGGGCGAACCGGGCCTGCTCGCCGCGCCGGGTGGCCTCCGCGACCTGGTCCTGGGCGGTGTCGAGGGCGGCCTGGATCTCCAGGAGGCTCGGTGCGGCGGAGCTGCCGCCGCGCACCCATCCGGGCGCGAAGACGTCGCCGTCGGTCGTCACCGCGGTGATGCCGTCGCCGCGCCGGACGAGAGCGGTCGCGGCCATGGCGTCGGCGACGAGGGCGACCCGGTCGAGCACCTGCTCGACCGCCGGGCGGACGCCGTCCGGGCACGAGACCACCTCGCGGGCCCAGCGGGCCCCGGCGGGCAGGGCCGGCCACGACGTCGGGTCCACCGGCGTGGCGGTCTCGCTGACGAGCATCCCGGCCCGGCCGGCGTCGTCGCGCCGCAGCGTCGCGAGGGCCGCCGCGGCCGCTCCGACGCCGTCGACGGCGAGCGCGTCGGCCACCCACCCGAGGGCCGCGGCGACCGCGCTCTCGTGGCCCGGCTCGACCTGCAGGAGCGAGGCGACCGACCCGGCGATGCGGTGGACCTCGACGTCGCCGGCGAGCAGCGCGGCGGCGCCGTCCTTGCGACTGAGGCTGAGACCGAGGGCCTCGACCCGCGCGGTCCCGGACTGGCGGTCGCGGTCGGCGGCGCGCTCGGCGTCGCGCAGCTCCTCGACCTCGTGCTCGAGCTGCTCCAGCTCGGCCGCGAGGGTCTCGTAGGTGGCGTCCAGACCCTCCTCGCCCTCCTCCTCGACCGCGATGGAGGCCTCGAGCTGGGCGAACTCCCGCTCCGCGGCCACGGCTCTGGCCCGTGACTGCTCGACGCCGACGCGCAGCCGGCCGATCTCGGCCTCGGCCCCCTCGATGCGGGACGCCTTGGCGGCGACCTGTCCGGCGAGCCGCGCCAGTCCCTCGCGGCGGTCGGCGACGGCGCGGGCGACGCGCGAGAGGCGTTGCTGCTCGGCGGCATACAGCTGCTCGGCCTCGCCACGGGTGCTGACGGCGACGGCGAGGGCCTCGGTGGCTGCGGCGATCTCGGCGACGAGCGCCTCGTGCTGGCCGCGCAGCTCGCCTGCCTGGGCGCGCAGCTGGTCGGGGTCGCGCGTCGAGCTGCCGCCGACTTCCTGGACGTCGTCCTCGGCGAGCAGCCGGACCCGCTCGGCCGCCAGCGACCTTGTCGCCGTGAGGCGCTCGGTGAGGCGAGAGAGGGCGTACCACCGCTCCTGGGCACGGGTCAGCTCGGGGCGGGCCTGCTCGGCATCGGCCTCGAGGCGGGCGAGCCGGTCGCCGAGCCCGGTCAGCCCCTGCTCGACCTCGGTGCGCCGCGCGATGAGGGCGCTCTCGTCGGCGACCTCCTGCTCGAGGGTCGAGCCGAGCCGGACGAGGTCGTCGGCGAGCAGCCGCAGTCGCGCGTCGCGCACGTCGGCCTGGACGGTCGCGGCCCGGCGCGCGGTCTCGGCCTGCCGCCCGAGGGGGCCGAGCTGGCGGCGGATCTCGCTCGTGAGGTCGCTGACCCGGGTGAGGTTGAGGTCCATCGACTCGAGCTTGCGCAGCGCGCGTTCCTTGCGCTTGCGGTGCTTGAGGACCCCGGCCGCCTCCTCGATGAACCCCCGGCGCTCCTCTGGAGTCGCCCGGAGCACGGCGTCGAGCTGGCCCTGACCGACGATGACGTGCATCTCGCGGCCGATCCCGCTGTCGGACAACAGCTCCTGGATGTCCAGCAGCCGGCACGAGGTGCCGTTGATGGCGTATTCGGAGCCGCCGTTGCGGAACATCGTCCGCGCGATCGTGACCTCGGTGTAGTCGATCGGGAGGGCGCCGTCGGTGTTGTCGATCGTGAGCGCGACCTCGGCCCGCCCGAGCGGGGCGCGGCCGGAGGTGCCGGCGAAGATGACGTCCTCCATCTTGCCGCCCCGCAGGGTCTTGGCGCCCTGCTCCCCCATCACCCACGCGAGGGCGTCGACGACGTTGGACTTGCCGGAGCCGTTCGGCCCGACGATGCAGGTGATGCCCGGCTCGAGGCGCAGGTTGGTCGCGGAGGCGAAGGACTTGAAGCCCTTCATCGTGAGGCTCTTGACGAACACGAGCTTGGCTGCGCCTCTCCGTGTCTCCGGGCGGCACCGGGAGCGGACCCCGCCGGCGTGCGATTTCCGCAGAGCCTACCGGCGCGGAAGGGGTGTTTCCGGCACCTCGGCGGCTCGGTGGTTCGACGGGCTGGTGGTGCTGATGGGGCGGTTGTGACGGGTGGGGATGGAGGCGCGGCTACTCGCGAGTCGCATCGGCGATCGCCTCGTGGTGGCGGATCACCTCGGCGACGACGAACGCGAGGAACTTCTCCGCGAAGACCGGGTCGAGGCCCGAGTCCTCCGCGAGCACGCGCAGCCGCGCGATCTGCTCCTCCTCGCGCGCCGGGTCGGCCGGCGGCAGCGCCTCGTAGGCCTTGAGGATGCCGACCTTCTGCGTCGCCTTGAACCGCTCGGCGAGGAGGTGAATCAGCGCGGCGTCGATGTTGTCGATGCTGCGGCGCAGGCTGGACAGCTCGGGGGGGACTTCAGACACGGCAGACAGGGTATGCCGCCGCGCCGGCCGGCCGGGCGGGTCGCCCCACGACGGGGCGTCTCACGGCAAGCCACCTCACGCCATCGCCGGGTCGGGCACCGACAGCGACAGCGCGAAGTCGCCGGCGGGATCGGTCCACCAGTGCTGCAGCCGGAGGCCCGCGGCCGCCAGCTCCGCAGCGACCCCGGCCCGACGGAACTTGGCCGAGATCTCGGTGCGCATCTGCTCGCCGCGCCCGAAGGCGACCTCGAGGTCGAGGGCGCCCAGCCGGACCCGCTGGTCGATGGTCGACACGAGGCGCATCTCGATCCACTCGTGCTCGGCGTCCCAGACCGCCCGGTGCTCGAAGCCGTCGAGGTCGAAGTCGCCGTCGAGGCTCCGGTTGATCACCGTGAGGACGTTCTTGTTGAAGGCCGCCGTGACGCCCTGCGCGTCGTCGTAGGCCGCGACGAGACGGTCCGCGGACTTCACGAGGTCGGTGCCGAGCAGGAAGCTGTCGCCCTCGCCGAGCAGGCCGCGGACGTCACCGAGGAACGTGGCGCGCTGCGTCGGGTCGAGGTTGCCGATCGTCGAGCCGAGGAAGGCGACCATCTGGCGGGGGTGCCGCGGCAGCTCGGACAGATGCTTCTCGAAGTCGCCGACCTCGGGCTCGACGGCGAGGTCCGGGAACTCGTCGCCGACGGCGAGCGCCGCCTCCTCGAGGACGACCGGGTCGACGTCGAACGGCACGAACCGGCGCAGCGTGCCGGCGTCCGTCAGCGCCTGCAGGAGCAGCCGGGTCTTCTCCGAGGTGCCGCTGCCGAGCTCGACGAGGGTCTCGGCAGCGCTCACGGCCGCGATCTCCGCCACCGCGGACTCGAGGATCGAGCGCTCGGTGCGGGTGGGGTAGTACTCGGGCAGCCGGGTGATCTCGTCGAAGAGCTCACTCCCCCGCCCGTCGTAGAAGTACTTCGGCGGCAGCACCTTCGGGATCCGGTCCAGTCCCTCCCGCACGTCGACGGCCATCTGCCGGGCGAGCCCGGTCGCGTCGAGGTGGACGTCGAGATGGACCCCGAGATGGACCCCGAGATGGACCCCGAGGTCGACGCCGTTGTCGGTGGTGGTCATGTCAGCCCTCCAGGGCGGTCACGGAGACCCCGGCCGGGGTCACCTCGAGGTGGTGGTGGTCAGGGACCTCGACCCACCGGGGGTCGTCGTCCCAGGGCTCGCTCGCGACGGCGGTGCCCTCCGGCGTGGCGAGGTAGCTGAGCTGGTCGCCCCAGGTGATCCCGGTGATGCGGACCCCGTCGGTCAGCAGCAGCGTGAGGTATGCCGCGGGGTCGGCTCGCGCGACCTCGCGCACCGTCTCGGCGACCCGGTCGGGACCCAGCGCGAAGACGTGGGCCGCGAGCACCGCCGAGTCGCAGGCGGATTCGGCCTCTCGACGCGGTGGGAGCACCCCCCGGTCGACGCGGCCGTTGTGCGAGAGCAACCACCGCCCATCGGTGAACGGGGCGGCGGCGCTCTCGTCGATCGGCATACCGACCGTCGCCGAGCGAACCGCGGCGAGGATCGCGTGGGAGCGCAGCACCGGGGCGACCGACGCGAACGACGCGTCGCCCCAGATCGGTCGGGCGGAGCGCCAGCGCACCGGTGGCGCTGGCTCCGGCGACCCGGAGTCGTAGAAGCCGACGCCCCAGCCGTCGGCGTTGACCACCCCGCGTCGCTGGTGGCGGGGAGCGTAGGACTGGCGCAGCAGCCCGTGCTCCGGTTCGAGGACGATCGAGGCGACAGAACGGGGTTCGCCGAGCCAGGCGACGTGCCGGCACACGTCAGACCACGTCCCAGGCGAGGCGGAGCCCGCTGAAGATCTGCCGGCGGACGGGGAGGTCCCAGTTGCGGAACGACGGGCGGATGCTCGCGCCGCCGACGGCCCACGAGCCACCGCGCAGGACGCGGAAGTCGCCGCCGAAGAAGGGGGCGCTGCAGTCGGAGTAGAGCATCCGCGTGAAGCCGGGCCACGGCTCGAACCTCGACGAGGTCCATTCCCACACGTCACCGATCAGCTGCTCGACACCGTAGGCCGATGCCCCAGCGGGATAGGCACCGACCGGCGCCGGTCGCAGGGCCCCTCCGCCGAGGTTGGCCAGCGCCGGGGTCCACGCGGAGTCGCCCCAGGGCCAGCGGCGCCGGTGGCCCCGCGCCGGGTCCCAGGCGCAGGCCTTCTCCCACTCCTGCTCGGTCGGCAGGCGACCGCCGGCCCACGCGGCGAAGGCCTGGGCCTCGTGGTAGCCGATGTGCTGGACTGGCTCGTCGGGCGGGATGTCCTCGACGACCCCGAACCGGCGCCTCGAGCCGTCGGCCGACCAGAACAACGGCCGCTCCAGTCCGGCCTCGAGCCGGTGCGCCCAGCCCTCCGCGGACCACCAGTGCAGCGCGTCGTAGCCCCCTGCCGCGATGAAGCGCCGCCAGTCGGCGTTGCTGACCGGGACCCGCCCGATCCGGAAGGCGGGGAGATAGGCGGCGTGCGCGGGTCGCTCGTTGTCCAGCGACCACGGTTCGTCGACAGCGTCGACGCCGAGGACGAACGGCCCGCCCGGGACGAGGACCGACCCCTCGCGGCGCGCGCCGGAGACGACCGGACGGCCCGCCGGGAGCACCTCCCGTGGGTCGAGCACCGCTGCGCCCGAACGCAGCTGGTGGGTCGCGAACATGGTCTCGACGTGCTGCTGCTCGTGCTGTTCCACCATGACGTAGGGGAAGAGGGCGTCGTCGTCGGTCGCGTGCTCGATGGCGTCCGTGACCCTGCCGCGGACGTCGGCCAGGTAGGCGCGGGCCTCCCCCGGGGTGAGCAGCGGCAGGGCCACCCGACTCGCGCGGGGGTGCTCGAAGGCGTCATAGAGCTTCTCGATCTGCGCGGGGAGCAGCCCCTGCGCACCGGCGTCGCCACCGCGCAGCAGCCAGAGGTCCTCCTGCTGGCCGATGTGGGCGAGGTCCCAGACCAGCGGGCTCATCAGGGGACTGTGCTGGGCCGTGAGCTCGGGCTCGTCGATCTCGGTCAGCCACTCCGTCCGCCGACGAGCGGCCTCCAGCCCGGCGAGGACGGAGCTGCCGTCGGGGGCACTGCGGCCGGGTATGCCGTGGTCAGACATCCGCGTCGTCCTCGAGGGTGTCAGCGGTCAGCTCGGTCTCGTCGAGCAGCACCCTCAGCGGGCCGTCGCGCTCGATCTGCGACCTCAGCTGCCCGCTCGGGGTGCGCCCCGACTGCAGCAGCTCGGCGAGCTCCGCGACACCTGCGCGCAGGGGCGGCGCCGCGTGCCTGACAGCGAGGTCGAGACAGGCCAGGACGGCGGTCCGGATCGCAGGGTCGGCCATCCCCCACCGCGCAGCCGCCTCCCACATCTCCGTCACGGGCTCGCAGATCTCGGCCGCGAGGTCGGCGGCCACGGGGTCGTCGACCAGGGACACGACGATCGCCGCCAAGGACGGCCACCACCGGTCGGGCAGCGAATCGAGACAACGGATCTCGATGTAGCCGCGCGGACGGACCGGCGGGAACAACGTCGTGAGGTGGTAGTCGACGTCGGCGAGGGTCGGGGCCCGGCCGATCGGACCGTCGCCCCGGAGCCACTGCTCGAGGGTGACCCGGTCGGTCATCGCCGTCATCCGCCGCGGCATACCTTCGGCTGTCCCGTTGGGCGCGTGACCCCCAGGGTCGTCGGCGACGAGCATGACCGGGGCCGCCAGGGCGTAGTCGGCCCAGGCGGGGCCGGGCGCGCCGGCCCGGACCGGATCCGTGCGGCCGTGGTCGATGCCGTGCCAGGTGCCCTGCCGCATCGAGTGCCACCCTGAGGTCCGCGCCCCGAGGTAGGGCGAGCCGGCCGAGATGGCCACGAGGACGGGGACGAGGCTGCGCACGAGGCCGAGCCGGTCGTCCCAGCCGGCGGCGGGACCGGCGTCGAGGTTGACCTGGAGGGCGGCGGTGGCGGTCATCATCGCCAGCCCGGACCCGGAGGCGCTGAGGGCCTGGAAGTGCTGCTCCATCGCGACGTAGCGGGCTCCCGGACCGACCCGTCGGGGCGGCCGCGCCGGATCGGACCCGAGCGGCGCGAGCCCGAAACCTGCTTGCCCCGCGTGCGCTCGCAGCCGGCGTTCGTCCCGCTGCAGACCTGTGACCGCGGCGACGACGTCGGCGCCGGGTGGGGTCGACAGCTCCAGCTGACCGCCGGGTTCGAGCGTGACGGTGCTGCCCCCGGGTAGGGCCCGGAGGCCGGCCACCAGCCGCTCGATCTGCGCCCACCCCGGTCGACGGCCGGGGTGGGACCGGTCGACGAGGTGCATCTCGAGCTCGAGGCCCACCCGGCCGATCGGGCCCTCGGTCAACGCGACCCGGGCGATGTGGTCGTGCGCGCGGGACACGGAACGCGGCCCGCGCAGGGGGGCGTCGTCGGTCGTGTCCTCCGACATCTGGGCAGCATCGATCTCGACGTGTGCGGTCATCGCAGACGCCCCTGCCTGGTCCGGACCGGTCGACGAGTCGACCGCGGGTCGGCGCGGGGCGGTCGAGAAAGGTGACCGTCCTCGTGGTGCTACGTGCTGATCAGATCCTTACCCAGAGGGCTGACAACCCCAACCCCATATCGGCGTTTTTCCCGATTCGTCAGCAACCGTTAACCCGGAAGAACTGCCACTGTCGCCTGTCCGTCGGAGGTGCTCACTTCTCGACGAAGGACTCCATGCCGGCACGGGCCGGGCTCCACTGGACGACCACCCCGCCGGCCCGGCCCGGCCGGGCGCGCGTGCTGGGGTCCTCCTCGAGCAGGACGACCAGCGCGTCGATCTCGTCCCCGGCCCCCTGCGCCACGATCTCGACGCGTCCGTCGTCCATGTTGCGGGCGTGACCGGTCAGGCCGAGCTCGAGGGCCCTCGCCCTGGCCCACCACCGGAACCCGACCCCCTGGACCTCGCCCCGGACGAAGATCGTCGCGCGTTCCATGGGCACCAAGATTACTGAACGCCGCGCGCCTGCCGGGCGGGCGGGTCGACGCTACCTATTCTGCGAACAGGTACTGCCGTACCGGCAGCCCCGCGAGCACCAGCAGCGCGACAGCCCGCACCAGGTATGCCGGGCGGCGCAGGAGGACGGTGGACGTGTCGACGTACGAACGGACGGCCGGTCCCGGTCCTGCCCCCGCACCGACCGTCGGGAGCGTGCGGGAGGCCACCCGGCATACCGGCTCGGGGGGGTCCGCCGGGCCGGGCAGCAGCGAGGGTGGGACTCACCTCGAGGGTCTTGACGGCCTGCGTGCCCTGGCTATCGCGGCGGTCGTCGCCTACCACCTCGACCCGACGTGGCTGCCCGGCGGCTTCCTCGGCGTCGACGTGTTCTTCGTCGTGTCGGGCTTCCTCATCACCACCCTGCTCGTCGCCGAGCGGGCTCGCAGCGGCAGCATCGCGCTGCGCCGGTTCTGGGTGCGGAGGGCCCGCCGACTGCTGCCCGCGCTCGGCGTCTGCGTCGTCGTCTGCGTCCTGGTCGCCCGCCTCGTCCACCCCGACCTGCTGGTGCACCTCGGCCGGCAGGTCGTCGGCGCCCTCACCTTCTCGACGAACTGGGTCGAGATCTCGGCGGGGTCGAGCTACTTCGAGCAGACCGCGCCGACGCTGTTCCTCACCATGTGGTCGCTCGCGGTCGAGGAGCAGTTCTACCTCGTCTGGCCGCTCGTCGTCACCGCCCTGCTCGTCATCGGACTGCGGCCGCGGACGCGGGCCGTCGTCGCGGTCGCCGTTGCCGTCCTCTCCACCGCGCTGATGGCGGTCGGTCTCGTCGCCGGCCAGGACCCGACTCGGGTCTACTACGGCACCGACACGCACGTCATGGGGCTGATGCTCGGCGCGGCACTGGGCTTCGTGTGGACGAGCCCCGGCCATGGCGTCCTCGGCACGGAGCTCTGGGCCCGGTGGCGTCGCCCGGTCCTCGTCCTGTCGCTCGCGGTGCTGGCCGGGCTCCTGCTGCTGCTCACCGAGGAGACCCCGGCGACCTTCCGTGGCGGCATCGCTCTGGCCTCGCTCGCGACCGCCGCCCTCGTCGCCGCGCTGCTCCCGGTGCACGACGCGCCGTCCCGGTGGCGGCTGCTCATGAGCGGCCCGGCCCTGACCTGGGTCGGCCGCCGCTCCTACGGCATCTACCTCTGGCACTGGCCGGTCCTGCTCATCATCGGCCTCGACCTCCCCACCGCGCCGGGCACGACACAGCACCTGCTCACCCGCGCCTGGGCGGTCCTGGTCACCCTGGCGCTCGCCGACCTGTCCTACCGGTTCGTCGAGGCGCCCGTCCGCGTCTGGGGTTTCCGGGGGGTCGGGGGGATGGTCGCGCGCACCCTGCTGTCCCCGTTCTCTCGCGTCCCCCGCGTCGTCGCAGGCACCGCCGTCGTCCTGCTGGCCCTCGCAGCGGTCGTCGTGATCACCGCGCCCGACCGCACCCAGACCGAGCGGCTCCTCGACCAGAACTCGACGTATGCCGGTGGGTCGCCGGCCGTCTCCCCCGCCGGACACGCCGGAGCTCCCGGCGCGCTCACGTCCCGGGTCGGCCTGCCGTCGGCGAGCGCCACGGGCGCCGGGCCATCGGCGACGAGCGCGCCCCCGGCGGCCACGACGACTGCCGGCACGACGGCGAAGGCCGTGAGCTGGGCGATGCCCGCCGGGCCCGAGATCGACGTCTTCGGCGACTCGATGGTGGTCGCCAGCGTGCACGCCCTCGACTACTACTTCCCCGGCGTGCGGATGGACGGCAAGTCCAACCGCCGCTGGGCCGACGGCCTGACCGAGGTCACGGGCCGGGGCGCCGACATCCGCCGCGCTGTCGTCCTCGACTACGGCACCAACGCGGGCGTCGACGCTGCCACCCTCGCCAAGGTCCTCGACGTCCTCGGCCCGCAGCGGATGGTCGTGGTGGTCAACATCTACGGCCACGCGTCCTGGATCGACCAGGCCAACGCCGACCTGGTCGCCGCTGCCTCCACCCGCCCCAACGTGATCGTCGCCGACTGGCACACCGCGATCACCGCCCAACCCCAGCTGCTGCAGTCCGACGGCATCCACCCGACGATCACCGGCGCGCACCTCTTCTCCAAGACGATCCGCGCCGCCATGGCCGCGCTGAGCCAGCGGCATACCGGTGTCGCGGTGGTTCTCAAGGACCTCCCGGCCTTCTGATGAGCGCCCGGCGGACGGGACGCTGTCGCTCTGCCCCGGACGAGGACGGCTCCGCGCAACGACGACCGTTGGTCCGGAGCGGCCGGGCCGTGGAGCGTCTCGACCTGATGGCCGATGGACCAACGGTCGTCGCTACGCGCCGGTAACCCGCTGGCTCGACACCCAACCGGCCGCCCTTCAGGGGAGCAGTGTGAATGTGCCCACGTGAGCGGGCCGGACGACGGTGAAGTGCCGTCGATCCACCGTGGCGACTTCGACGATGCCCATGCGTTCGGCGGTCACCACGACTGACGCATCGACGGTCCCCAACGGGAGGTCGCGATAACGGGCAACCAGCTCGGCGATGCGCAGCCAGTCCGCTGCCAGCACCGGCGCGACGGTGAAGGCGCCACCGGCAAGATCCCCGAGGAAGCGAATCTCCGGGCCTGTCCCCAGCCTCGTCGCCAGCAGGTAGACCACCTCGGTGATGACCAGGGTGGGGACGATCAATGGACCGGCGTGGGTCTCGAGGAGCTCAAGCGAGGCCGCGTGGTGCGCATCGTCAGCGTCGACGTAGGCATAGAGGGGCCCGGCGTCGACGACGATCGCGGTTATCGTCCGACCTCGCCGGCGAGGATCTCCTCGATCCGCTCGGAGACGTCGCTCCTGCCGCTGCGCCCGGCACCAGCCGCGCCGAGTCGGCGCGGCCCGGAGGGCTCACTGAGATACGCCTCGAGAGCCGCACGGCTGATGTCGGCGATGGTCACGCCCTGGCGTTCGGCCTCGTGCCGCAGCCGCGCGTCGAGCTGGTCGGGAATCTTGACCGTCGTCCGCTTCATGGTATGTCAGCATACCCGTGCCGCCCGACCTGCCGGATCAGGTTTGTCAGGTGGGTAACAGCGCGATGGCCTCGATGGAGACGAGGAGGCCGCGCGGCAACCTGACATTGGCCGGCGCCGACCGCGCGGGTGGAGGGTCGGGCATGAAGCGTGCGTAGACCTCGTTGAGCGTGGCGAAGTCGTCGACGTCCGCATAGAAGATGGTCGTCTTCACCAGGTCGGCCAACGACGCTCCGGCTTCACTGAGGACGGCGGCGAGGTTCGTCAGGGCCTGCTCGGTCTGCGCCTCGATCCCCTCGGGCGCCAGTCCCGTGAGCGGATCGATGCCGGCCGTTCCCGAGCAGAAGACGAACCCGCCCGCGACGATCGCCTGGCTGTACGGGCCGAGGGCGGTCGGGGCC
>NZ_JANXRJ010000270.1 GCF_025353065.1 Lapillicoccus sp. | reverse complement strand
GACGCCGGCTATCACCAGCGTCAACCCCCTTGACGCAGCGTCAACCCCCCCAAGGTGGTGGCCGACGGCGCCCGGTGACGCCTCGGGCCGCGAGTGGGCCGTCGTCCTCGTCCTCGTCGTGGCGGTCGTCCTCGGCGGCGTCCTGCCGCGCCCGCTGCTGCTCGTGACCTCCTCGGACGCCGCCCGGCTGGCCACCGGCTCGACCACGGGGGAGGCGACGCCGTGACGACCTTCGACGCCGCGACCCTGCTGCCCGTGCTCGCGCCGGCGATCGGCGCCCTCCTCGTCCTCGTCGTCGACATCATCGTCCCGCGTGCGTTCGGGGTGCACTACGCGATCGCCTTCATCAGCCTCGTCGTCGGGGTGTTCGGCACCACTGACGCCCTCTCCGCGGGGCCCGGCGACGTCCGCCAGACCCTGTGCCTGCCCGCGGGAGGCACCTGCTTCTACACCGTCTCAGGGCTGACCGCCGCCCTGCAGCTCGCCACCCTGGTGGCCACCGGAATCACCTTGCTGCTCGCCTGGCCCCTCGAACCCCGCGGCGACCGCGACCGGACCGCCGTCACCCTCTCCCTGCTCCTCGCCGCGACCAGCGGCGCCGTGGGGGTCGCCGCGGCGCGCGACCTCGGGTCGTGGCTGGTCACCCTCGAGCTCGCCACCCTCCCCGTCGTCGCCCTCGCCGCTCTCACCGGGACCAGGCGCGCCCTCGCCGGGGCGATCCAGCTGCTGACGACCTCGATCGTCTCGTTCGCCGTGCTCACCCTCGCCGCGGCCTGCTGGTATGCCGCGACCGGCAGCCCCAGCCTCACCTCCGCCGCCGCGCTCGCGGCCACCTCGACTCCGCAACGCGGGCTGCTGGCGCTGTCCGTCGTCCTCGTCCTCGCGGGGATCGGCTTCAAGCTCTCCCTCGTCCCCTTCCACGCCTGGACCCCGACCGCGTATGCCGGTGCGCCCCTGCCCATCGCCGCCTTCCTCGCGGGCGTGTCCAAGGTCGCGGCCCTCGGCGCGCTCCTCGTCGTCATCACCGCCGTCGCCTCGCTCGGCAAGGCGGCGCTGATCGGCACGGCGGTCCTCGCCGTCGCCAGCATGACCCTCGGCAACCTCGTCGCCCTCCGTCAGGACGACGTCGTGCGGCTGCTCGCCTGGTCGACGGTCGCCCAGGCGGGCTGGGTCGTCCTCCCGCTGATCAGCGTGTCCAGCCTCGGCGCCCGGTCGTCGGCGGCCTACCTGCTGACCTACCTCGTCGCGACCCTCGTCGTCTTCACCGCGGTGGCGGTGACCATCCGCGGCAGCCGCGGGCGCTCGGGTCGCAGGCTCACGGCATACCGGGGGCTGGTGCGTTCGCACCCCTTCGTCGGCGGGGCGCTCGCCCTCGGGCTGCTGTCGCTCGCCGGGCTGCCGCCGGGGGTGCTCGGGTTGATCGGCAAGGTCGTCGCCCTGCGGCCCGTCGTGATCGAGGGGTGGTGGGTGATCGCCGTCATCGCCGCCGTCAACGCCGTCCTGGGGGCGGCGGTCTACCTGCGCTGGCTGCGGGTGATGCTCGAGCCGGCACCTGGACCGGCAGCTCCTGCCGCCGCCGCCGCTCCTGTCGCGCCCGTCGTGACCGCCCACCTCAGCCACCGGGTCGCGCTGTCGATCGGTGTCCTCGTCCTCATCACGCTGTCCGTGCAGCCGCAGATCCTCCTCGGCCTGCTGACCTGACCGGAGGACGTCACGTTCCTGGGAGTCGGCAGGGAGGTGGTCGGGAACGCGAAGGGCCCGAGCCGCGTTTCCACGGATATGCACCACCATTTCAACGGGCTCAAGACTGCCGCCCTCTTCGGCGCCATCTGGGCCCTCCTGCTGGGGCTCGGCGCCCTCGTCGCGGGCGGGCGGTTCATCTACCTCTTCGCCCTCCTCGGGCTGGCCACGACCGCCTACGGCTACTGGAACAGCGACAAGGTCGCGATCAAGGCGATGCACGCCTATCCCGTGAGCGAGGCGCAGGCCCCGGTGATGTATCGCATCGTCCGCGAGCTGTCGACGCGCGCCAACAAGCCGATGCCCCGCCTCTACGTCTCCCCGACGGCCGCGCCCAACGCCTTCGCGACCGGCCGCAACCCGCAGCACGCCGCCGTCTGCTGCACCGAGGGCATCCTCCAGCTGCTCGACGAGCGGGAGCTGCGCGGCGTCCTCGGGCACGAGCTCCAGCACGTCTACAACCGCGACATCCTGACCGGGTCGGTCGCCGCGGCCGTCGCCGGCATCATCACCGCGATCGCCCAGATGGCGATGTTCGCCGGCATGTTCGGCGGCTTCGGCGGAGGCGACGACGAGGACCGGCCCAACCCCATCGCGCTGCTCGTCCTCGCGCTGCTCGCCCCGATGGCGGCGACCGTCATCCAGCTCGCGATCAGCCGCACCCGCGAGTACGACGCCGACGAGGACGGTGCCCGCCTGACCGGCGACCCGCTGGCGCTCGCGTCGGCGTTGCGCAAGCTCGAGTCGGGGGTGGCCAAGGCGCCGCTGCAGCCGCAGCAGCAGATCGTCAACGCGAGCCACATGATGATCGCCAACCCGTTCCGGACCCAGGACGTCTCCCGGTTGTTCTCGACGCACCCGCCGATGGACCAGCGGATCGCCCGGCTCGAGTCGATGGCGACCGGCATCCAGGACCACTGAGCCCCTCCTTCCTGGGGACGTCCGCGCGGACGCAAGGGGTATGCCGCGGGTCAGGCCCGCGGCGGGATCTCGCCCGAGCCGCGAAGCACCAGCTTCGGTGGCACGAGGTGTCGCTCGGCGGGTGAGGTGTCCCCGTCGATACGGGCGTAGAGGATGTCGGCGGCCATCCGCCCGATGAGGCCGACGTCCTGACGCACGACGGTGAGCCCGGGCTCGAGCAGGTCGGCGAGCGGGAAGTCGTCGAACCCGACGAGTGCGATCTGGTGCGACAGGCCCAGCCGGCGCAGCGCCCGGGCGGCCCCGATGGCGACCGTGTTGCGTGAGGCGAACACGGCCGTCGGTGGGGAGGGCGAGTCGAAGACCCGCAGCAGGGCCTCCTCGCCCATCTCGCTGGTGCGCTGGCCCGTGACGACGAGGTCGGGGTCGAGGCGCATCCCGGCGGCGCGCAGGGCGGCCTCGTAGCCGAGCTGCCGCTGGTGGGCGGTCTCGATCGTGTCGAGGTCGCCGAGGTGGAGGATGCGGCGGTGACCCTGCCCCAGCAGGTGCCGGGTGGCGTCGAAGGCGCCCGTGACGTTGTCGACGAGGACGCTGTCCGTGACGATGCCGTGCGGCTCGCGGTCGACGAAGACGACCCGCAGACCGGCGCGCAGGTCGGGGGCGAGGTAGGAGTGGTCGCGGGTCGCCGGCATGAGGATGAGCCCATCGACCCGGCGGCCCACCAGGTCGCCCACGAGCTGCCGCTCCCGCTCGACCTCCTCGTCGAGGCTGGCGGTGAGGACCACGTGGCGCCGCTGGCGGGCGACGTCCTCGAGGGCGCGCAGCAGGCCGGCCGAGAAGCTGTTGCTGACGTCCTGGAGGAGGGCGCCGATGACCCCGGTGCGGCGGCTGCGCAGGTTGCTGGCGCCGACGTTGTGACGGTAGTTGAGGCGCTCGACGGCCCGGGTCACCTTGGCGACGATCGGGGCGGAGACGTTGGGCTCCCGGTTGACCACGCGCGAGACGGTCTTCAGGCTGACGCCCGCGAGCGCCGCGACATCGCGCATCGTCGCCCGTCCGGTCGAACCGTCGGTCCGGGCCTGGTCCCCGGACGAGTAGCCATCGGGAGAACGCTCAGGGTCGGGACCAGCGGATGACACCGTTGTCACATCCACGGTCCCAATTTAGTCACAGACGTTGACCTGAGCGCAAGTTCGGGCTATAAATCTGTCAAGACAACGGTGTCATTACCACGGAGGAAAACATGAAGCTGTCCGCACAGACCACCCTCACCCGGACCCTGGCGATCGCCTCGGCCGCCGGACTCGCCGTCACCCTCGCCTCCTGCGGGAGCAGCAGCAGCGGCTTGGGCTCGACCGGCGGCAGCGCCAAGGTCGGCGTCTCGCTCATCACCAAGGACTCGACCAACCCGTTCTTCGTCGCGATGCAGAACGGCGCGAAGGCGGAGGCGGCCAAGGCCGGCAACATCGACCTCACCATCGCGTCCGGGAGCAAGGACGGCGACGAGGCCGGCCAGATCACCGCGATCGAGAACTCCGTGACCAAGGGTGACAAGGGGATCCTGATCACCCCCAACGGCCCCGGGGTCAACGCGTCGATCAAGAAGGCCCGCGACGCAGGGCTCTACGTCATCGCCCTCGACACCCCGCCCGACCCGGCCAGCGTCGTGGACATCACCTTCGCCACCGACAACTTCAAGGCGGGCACCCTCATCGGCAAGTGGGCCAAGGCCCAGCTCGCCGGCAAGCCCGCGACGATCGCGCTGCTCGACCTCTTCAACGACAAGGTCGTCTCGGTCGACTACAACCGCGATCAGGGCTTCCTCACCGGCATGGGCATCGACACCGTCGACAAGAAGAAGAACGGCGACGAGGCCAAGACCGGCAACTACGACGGCGGCACCTACACGATCGCCTGCAACGAGCCGACGCAGGGGGCGGAGGACGGCGGCCGCACGGCCATGGAGAACTGCCTGACCAAGAACCCCAACATCAACGTCGTCTACACGATCAACGAGCCGGCCGCGACCGGCGCCGACGCGGCCCTCAAGGCGGCCAACAAGTCCGGGGTCATCATCGTCTCGGTGGACGGCGGTTGCCAGGGCGTCAAGGAGGTCAAGGGCGGCATCATCGGGGCGACGAGCCAGCAGTACCCGCTCCTGATGGCGCAGAAGGGTGTCGACGCGATCTCGGCCTTCGCCAAGGACGGCACCAAGCCGTCGGTGAGCCCCGGGCTCGACTTCTTCGACACCGGCGTGGCCCTCGTGACCGACAAGCCCGCGACCGGCGTCGACAGCATCACCAGCGACGCGGGCACGAAGATCTGCTGGGGCACCGCCTCATGACGACGGTCGTCAGCGGGGGCCGCAAGCAGAGTGCGGCCGAGGCCGAGCTGTCGAGGCGCTCCCAGAGCCCGGCGCAGCGTCTCCAGCACCTCCTCCACGCCAACCCCGCGATCAGCCCGGCCCTGATCCTCGTCGTCACCGTGATCGTGTTCTCGATCATCAACCCGCGCTTCTTCACGGCGAACGCCCAGTCGACGCTGGTCCAGCAGAGCGCCATCGTGATGGCCCTCGCCATCGGTCAGACCCTGATCATCCTCACGGCCGGCATCGACCTCTCCGTCGGGGCGATCACCATCCTCGCGATGATGGTGATGGCCACGGTGGCCAGCAAGAACGGCGTCCCGGGTCCCTTGGCGTTGCTCATCGGCGTCGCCCTGGGCACCGCGGCCGGCTATCTCAACGGCCTGCTCGTCACGCGGCTGAACCTGCCTCCGTTCATCGTGACCCTCGGGACGCTCAGCATCTTCACCGGCCTCGCCCTGCTCTACTCCGGTGGGGCGAGCGTCAACGCCGACCAGATGCCCCCGGTGCTGAACTGGGCCGGCAACAGCTTCAAGATCGGTGGGTTCACGATCACCACCGGGGTCATCATCGTCCTGGTCATGTATGCCGTGGTCGGCTTCGCGCTCAGCCAGACCGCGTGGGGTCGGCACATCTACGCCGTCGGTGACGACGCCGAGTCGGCCCGCCTGTCGGGCATCGCCAGCAAGCGGGTGCTGCTCTCGGTCTACACGGTCGCCGGCCTGATCTTCGGGATCGCCGCCTGGTGCCAGATCGGCCGGGCCTCGGTGGCCTCACCCAACGGCATCGTCGACGCCAACCTCAACAGCATCACGGCGGTCGTCATCGGTGGGACCAGCCTCTTCGGCGGTCGAGGAGGCGTGCTCGGCACGCTGCTCGGTGCCCTCATCGTCCAGGCGTTCCAGACGGGTCTCTCCCTGGCGGGCGTCGACCCGAACTACCGACTCATCGCCGTCGGTATCCTCGTGATCGTCGCGGTCTCCGTGGACCAGTGGATCAGGAAGGTCAAGTCATGAGCACCGTCCAGGAGGCCGACACCTCAGGCGTCCAGGACACTGCGGGTGGGCGCACCCCGGTGCTGCAGGGCAAGGGCATGGTCAAGACCTTCGGCCGGGTCATCGGGCTCGACGGGGTCGATCTCGAGGTCTATCCCGGTGAGGTGCTCGCCATCATCGGGGACAACGGAGCGGGCAAGTCCACCCTCATCAAGTGCCTCTCCGGCGCCTATGCCCTCGACGCCGGCCAGATCTCCCTCGACGGGCATCCGGTGACGTTCAAGAAGCCGCAGGAGGCCCGTGACGCCGGCATCGAGACGGTCTACCAGACCCTCGCGATCATCCCGGCGCTCGACATCGCGAGCAACCTCTACCTCGCCCGCGAGGAGCGCCGCCCGGGCCCGCTCGGCTCGGTCCTGCGCATGCTCGACAAGAAGGGCATGCGCGACCGGGCGAGCAGCGCCGTCCAGGGCCTCGGCATCCAGACGATCCAGAACATGGGTCAGACGGTCGAGACCCTGTCCGGCGGGCAGCGCCAGGCGGTCGCGGTGGCGCGGGCGGCGGCATTCGGCAGCAAGGTCGTCATCCTCGACGAGCCGACGGCGGCGCTGGGGGTCAAGGAAGGCAACGCCGTCCTCGACATGATCAAGCGGCTGCGCGACAAGGGCCTGCCAGTCATCCTGATCAGCCACAACATGCCCCACGTGTGGGAGGTGGCGGACCGCATCCACATCCAGCGGCTCGCCCGTCGCGCGGCGGTCATCACGCCGCAGTCCCACACGATGAACGACGGGGTGGCGATCATGACGGGCGCCATGACGGTCGAGGGCAACGACGCGACCAAGGAGGCCGTGTGACACAGGAAGGCCTCGTGACACAGGAAGGTCCGGCGACGCCAGGAGGTCCGGCGACGATCGTCGTCGGATACATCCCGACACCGGAGGGGTCGGCGGCGGTCGACGTGGCGATCGAGGAGGCCCGTCGGTCCGGGGCTCGGCTCGTGGTCATCAACACCGGCCACTACGGCGACTTCTCACACCCCAACTACGCGACGGCACAGGACGTCGACGCCCTCGACGGTCAGCTCGAGGCGGCGGGTCTCGAGCACGAGGTGCGGCGTCCGACGGACGGTGGCTCGGCTGCTGACGCCATCCTGTTGGCGGCCGAGGAGACCCATGCGGACCTCATCGTCATCGGCGTCCGCCGGCGCTCCCCGGTGGGCAAGCTGCTGACCGGCAGCACGGCGCAGCAGGTGCTGCTCGACGCCGACTGCCCCGTGCTGGCGGTGAAGCCCCGGGTCAAGGTCTGACCTCACCCCCCCGGCGGGGGGGGGGGG
>NZ_JANXRJ010000256.1 GCF_025353065.1 Lapillicoccus sp. | reverse complement strand
AGACCACGACCTCAGCAGGGTGGGTGGCGAGACAGCCACCCGCTCGGCTAGCGCAGGACCAGCCGGGCGACCCGACCCGTGGACCCGGAGGCCCAGCAGGACAGGTCGGAGGTGCACTCGACGGCGTCGAAGGTGCCCGTGTCGAAGGAGCTCCAGTGCTTGCCGTTGTCGAGGGTGAGGTCGGAGCCGGTCGGCCCGACCGCCAGCGCGATGCCGAACCAGGGCGCCACCCAGGCGGAGCCGGAACGGTAGCCGGCGGGCTCACTCACGGACTTCTGCCAGGTCGTACCACCGTCGGCCGTGTATGCCGCGTCGCCGCCAATCCGCGTGGTGTTGGTGTAGTCGCCGCCGACGGCGATCCCGCGGGAGGCGCTCCGGTACTGCACCGAGAAGACCCCCGCCGCCGCACCGCCCGCGATCGGGCTCTCCGTGGCGGTCCAGGTGTGGCCGCCGTCGCCGCTGCTGAGGATGCGGCCGGGATCCACCCCACCGGTCGCGATGTAGACGCGGTTGCCCGCGCCGGTCGCGAGGCACGTCCCGCTCGCCGCGAAGGCGAACTCCCCGTCGAGCGCGGGCACCATCCCCGCGTTGCTGATGATCCTCCACGAGTGACCTCCGTCGCTCGTCTCGATGAGGCGGAACTTGCCATTCACCGGGTCGCTCAACGCCAGGCCGTGGAGGGGCGACGAGAAGGCCATGCAGTCGTAGAACGCCTTCGGCTGGGTGTTGCGGAACGTCTCGGTCCACGTCGCACCGCCGTTGTCCGTGACGTAGATGCGCGAGTCGGTGCCGTTGCCGATCGACATGATCACGGCGTCCTGGGCCGAGAAGGCCTCGATGTCGCGGAACTGGAGGGCCGCGTCCGCCGTGCTGAGCGGCGGGCCGACGGAGGCCCAGGTGGCACCGCCGTCGACGGTGCGCAGGACCGTGCCCGCGGTGCCGGAGACCCACGCCACTCGCCTCGATACCGGTGCCAGGCCACGGAACTGGGCCTGCGTGCCGGTGTTCGTGAGCTTCCACGAGAGGCCCACGTCACCGTGCGCCAGAGCTGCGTATGCCGCGGGTGTCGTCGGTCCGGACGAGTCACCGCCCGCCGCCGGCGCGGCATACGCAGGGGTCGTGAGCGCTGTTCCAACGAGGGCTGCCACGGCGAGCGCAGCGAAGAGGGCGTTCCGGAGTCGTCTCATGGGCAGAACGTAGGCCCTCGTCCATGGGCCGCGCCACCCCGCCTCAGTTGACCTGCCGGTCGCGCCCCTCCCAGTAGGGGGCCCGCAGCTTGAACTTCTGCAGCTTGCCGGTCGCGGTGCGGGCCAGCACGTCGCGGAACTCGATCGTCGACGGCGCCTTGAAGCGGGCGACCCTGGCCTTGCAGTAGTCGATGAGCTCCTGCTCGGTCAGCTCGGAGCCGGGCGTGCGGACGACGAGGGCCTTGATCGTCTCGCCCCACTTGTCGTCGGGGACGCCGATGACCGCGACCTCGGCGACGTCGGGATGGGAGAAGATCGCGTCCTCGACCTCGATCGACGACACGTTCTCACCGCCGGTGATGATGACGTCCTTCTTGCGGTCCTGGATCGTGAGGTAACCGTCGTCGCCGACGACCCCGCCGTCGCCGGTGTGGAACCACCCGTCCCGCAACGCGATCGCCGTCTCCTCGGGCTGGTCCCAGTAGCCCTCGAGGACCACGTTGGAGCGGACGAGCACCTCGCCGTCGCCGTCGATCCGGACGGTGCAGCCGATGGCCGGCTGACCCGCTCGCACCAGCTTCGTCGCCTGCTCGTCGGGCGGGAGGTCGTCCCACTCCGACCGCATCCGGTTGACGGTGAGCAGCGGCGAGGTCTCGGTGAGCCCGTAGATCTGGATGAACTCCCACCCGAGCTCGGACCGCACCCGGGCGACTGTCTTCGTCGGTGGCGGCGCGCCTGCCACGATGATGCGGACACGGTCGCGGCCAGGGATGTCACCCTCCCAGGTCTGCGCGGCGTCGAGGACGGCGGCGACGACGGCCGGCGCCGCGCACATCACCGTGACGCCGTGCTTCTCCACGCGGCGGAGGATCTCCGCGCCGTCGATCTTGCGCAGCACGATGTGGGGCACGCCCATCCCCGTCATGCCGAACGGCATACCCCAGCCGTTGCAGTGGAACATCGGCAGCGTGTGGAGGTAGACGTCCCGGTCGGTCACCCCCGCGTGGAGGGTGAAGGTGACGGCGTTGGTCCAGATGTTGCGGTGGGTGACCTGCACGCCCTTGGGCCGCGCCGTCGTGCCCGAGGTGTAGTTGATCGTCGCCGTCGCGCTCTCGTCCGGCTCCCACGGCTGCGGCTCGGTGTCGAAGAGGTAGGCGTCGTCGTCGTCGCCGATGACGAAGGTGTGCTCGGCCGTGACCTCGGCGAGCGACTCGGACAGCTCCGGGTCGATGTAGAGGACGCGAGCGCCGCAGTGCTTGACGATGTAGGCCACCTCGCCGGGGGAGAGGCGGAAGTTGATCGGCACGAGGACGCGACCGGACCCGCAGACGCCGAAGAAGGCGGTCAGCAGGCGGGCACTGTTGTGGGAGACGTAGGCGACCCGCTCACCCACCCCGATGCCCAGCGCGTCGAGCTTCGCGGCCTGCGCCCGGGCCAGCTCGCCGGCCCGACCGTAGGTGAGGTCACCCCAGGAGGTCGCCGGCTGGTCCGACTCGTCGACGACACCCACCCGCTCGGCGTAGACCGACGTCGCGCGGTCGATGAAGTCGGTGACGGAGAAGGGAACGATCATCGGTGCCTCCTGTTCGAGCTCGGTGCTGCGAGAACTGTAACGGCCGGGAGGATCCGCGCCGTTGACAGGGGCCAATGTCATGTCTATGGTTTTCTTCACACCAGAGATGCGGTTTATCTCAGAAATCTAACTTGGCGCAGCGTGGCGCAGACGTCGCGACGCTGCCGATGAGACGACCCGGAACCACGTGTTCCGGCTCGTCGGACGGGAGTGCAGCACGATGCGCGCAGTCGACGTGGAGCCACCCGGCACCGAGTCACCTCGCACCGGTCCGGCGCGCACCTCCCCCCGGACGAGGACGCTGGCCCGCACCGCCGTCCCGCTCCTCGTCCTCGTGGCCATGGCGTTCGGCACGAAGGTGGTCAGCCTCGACGACACCGCAGCCGCCGGGCCGAAGGTCTTCGACCCGGCCACCTACGGGAAGACCGAGTTCCCGAAGGTGCAGGCGGCGCTCGCCACGAAGGCCGTTCCCGCTGCCGTCCTCGCCAAGGCCCTCGCCGCCGACCCAACCGCCGCAGCGAAGCAGTACGGCGTGAAGGGCGGCACCGGACCGGAGTTCTCGGTGAGCCTGACGGGAACCGTGGGCGCCGGGCAGTCGGGGATCTACACCGTCACCGTGGCGGGCCTCCCGGCCACCCTGGTCATCCGCGTGCAGACCGGGCCGGCCATCAACGGGACGGACCTGCGGGATGCCACGGGGACGGTCACCTTCGGCCAGTTCACCAACCAGATCGAGTACCAGAACGCCGCCTCGGCCCTCAACACCCAGATGAAGCAGCAGGTCCTGGCTCCCCTCGGCACGGCCCCACTGACCGGCAAGACGATCACGCTCGTCGGCGCGTTCCAGCTCATCAACCCCAACGGCTGGCTCATCACGCCGGCGAAGCTGACCGTCTCGTGACGAGCGACGCGCCGAAGACGAGCACGAGCGACGCGACGGACTCGGTCGTGCTGAGCGCCCGCAACGTGGTCAAGACCTACGGAGGGACCCGGGCCCTCAAGGGTGTGGACTTCGACATCACCCGCGGGACCGTGACCACCCTGTTCGGGGAGAACGGGGCCGGCAAGTCCACGCTGATGAAGATCCTCTCCGGCGTCGAGAGCCCCACCTCGGGGGAGATCGTCCTCGACGGCGAGCCCGTCGTGTTCGGCTCCACCGTGGGGGCCCGGGACCGCGGGATCTCGATCATCCACCAGGAGCTGAGCCTCGCCCCCAACCTGTCCGTCCGCGACAACGTCTTCATGGGCCGGGAGCTGCGCACCCCCCGCGGGACGGTCGACTTCGCGGAGGAGGCCCGCCAGACGCTAGCCATCCTGACCGAGCTCGAGGAGGAGATCGACCCCCTCACCCCGGTCTCCGCCCTCCGCCTCGGTCAGCAGCAGATCGTCGAGATCGCCCGGGCCCTCTCGGTCAACGCCCGCATCCTGATCATGGACGAACCCACCTCCGCCCTCAGCGCCTCCGAGGTGGAGATCCTGTTCAAGGTCATCCACGACCTGACCTCGCGCGGTGTCTCGATCGTCTACATCTCGCACCACCTCGAGGAGGCCCTGCAGATCACCGACCACGCGGTGGTGCTGCGCGACGGGTCGATCACGGCCACGGCGGCCGCCCGTGACATCGACCTCGACTGGGTCGTCCGCCAGATGGTCGGGGCCAACTTCGACCTCGGCGAGCCCCCACCGAGATCCGACGCCGCCGAGGTCGCCCTGTCGGTCCGCGGTGTCAGCGTCGCTGACGAGCGCAACCCGGACCGCTTCGTGGTCGACGGGGTCGACCTCGACGTGCGCGCCGGCGAGATCGTCTGTCTCTACGGCCTCATGGGGGCCGGCCGGACCGAGCTGCTCGAGGCCGTGGCCGGCCGCATACCGGTCACGTCGGGCGCCATCCTGCTCAAGGGCCAGGACGTCACGCGGCTGAGCATCGCGGAGCGGATCGACCGAGGTCTGGGTCTCGTCCCCGAGGACCGCCAGCGCGACGGCCTGGTGCCGACCATGTCCGTCGGTCGCAACGTGTCGCTGGCGAGCATCACCTCCTTCGTCCGCGGGCGCTTCCTCTCCGGGTCCCGTGAGCGAGCGCTGGTGGAGCAGTCGATCGACGCCGTGCACGTCAAGACCTCCGGCAGCTCTGCCGCCATCGGGTCCCTGTCCGGCGGCAACCAGCAGAAGGTGGTCATCGGCAAGATCCTCGCGACCCACCCCGACGTGATCCTCCTCGACGAGCCGAGCCGCGGCATCGACGTCGGCGCCAAGGGCGAGGTGTTCCGCCTCCTCGCCGAGCGGGCCCAGGCCGGTCTCGCGGTCGTCTACTCCACGTCCGAGGTGGGTGAGTGCCTGAGCATCGCCCATCGCATCGTCGTGATGCGCCGGGGGCGCATCTCGGCGGAGTTCTCCGCCGACATCAACAAGGAAGCGATCATGGCCGCCTCGGGCGAAGCCGTGGCCGTGTGACCCGGAACAGGACCAGCCGCACATGACGACGACAACCCGGAAGACCGCCGCTCCGACGACCGAGCCCGTCCGGCGCAAGATCGACATCGGTCGGCTCCTCCTCGAGGGTCGGGCGTTCTTCGCCCTCCTCGCGGTCATCATCATCTTCTCCCTCCTCTCGCCCAACTACTTGACCGTCAGCAACCTCCTCACGATGTCCTCGCACGTGGCGGTCTACGCCCTGCTGGCGATCGGGATGCTGCTGGTCATCCTCAACGGCGGCATCGACCTGTCCGTCGGCTCGACGCTCGGGCTGTCCGGGGTCGTCGCCGGGTTCCTCATGCAGGGGGTCAGGCTCTCCCCCTTCGGAGTGGCCCTCTTCCCGTCCGTCTGGGTCGTCGTCGTCCTCTGCTGCGTCGTCGGGGCCCTCATCGGACTCGTCAACGGCACCCTGGTGGCGCGGTTCAGGGTCGCCTCGTTCGTCGCCACCCTGGGAATGCTCTACGTCGTGCGCGGGGTCGCCCTGCTGATGACGAACGGCCTCACCTACAACGACCTCAGTGGCCAACCGGCCCTCGGCAACACCGGCTTCAACTGGCTCGGCTTCAACAAGCTGATCGGCGTCCCGATCGGCGTCCTCGTGATGATCGTCGTCGCCGTCGTCGCCAGCATCCTGCTCACCCGCACCGTGTTCGGTCGCTGGCTCTACTCGTCCGGAGGCAACGAGCGCGCCGCCGAGCTGTCGGGGGTGCCGGTCAAGAAGGTCCAGGTCCGGGTCTACGTCATCTCGGGTGTCTGCTCGGCCCTCGCCGGCCTGATCCTCTCCTCGGAGCTCACCTCGGCCGGCCCCACCGCCGGGACGTCCTACGAGCTGACCGCCATCGCCGCCGTCGTGATCGGTGGAGCCGCCCTCACCGGAGGTCGCGGCAACGTCCGCGGCACGCTCCTCGGCGCGTTCGTCATCGGCTTCCTGTCCGACGGGCTCGTGATCATCGGCGTCTCCGCCTACTGGCAGACGGTCTTCACCGGAGCCGTCATCGTGCTCGCCGTCCTCCTCAACTCGGTGCAGTACGGCCGACGCCGCCGCTCGAAGAAATCGGCCGGTGCCACACCCCCTGTCGCCACACCCCCAGCCGCCACACCCCCAGCCGCCTCGACCCCGTGAGCGACACCACCCCTTGGAAGGAATTCCCATGTCACGTAGGACTTTTGTGGCTCTTGCCGCACTCGCCAGTCTCGGAATGACCGTGTCCGCCTGCTCCTCGAGCTCGTCCCCCTCGGCGGGGTCGGGCGGCACGGGCGGAGCGACCAGCGCCTCCAAGGGGGGGCTGATCACGATCATCGTGAACGACCCCGCCAACCCGTACTGGCAGACCGAAGGCACCGTCGCCGCGGCCGAGGCCAAGACCCTCGGCTACACCTCCAACGTGGCCGCGTCCAAGGGCGACACCAACACCGAGAGCACCCTGATCGACACCGCGATCACCAACAAGTCGGTGGCGATCATCCTCGACCCGGCCAACGCCAGCGGCTCCATCGGCGCCGTCAAGAAGGCGAACGCGGCCAACATCCCGGTCTTCCTCGTCAACGCCGAGATCAACCAGGAGGGCCTGGCGAAGGCCCAGCTCGTCTCGAACAACGCCCAGGGGGCGGCCCTCGGTGGCCAGCAGTGGGTCAAGGACGTCGGTGAGAAGGGGACCTACGTGGAGCTCCTCGGGGCTCCGTCGGACAACAACGCCGCCACCCGCTCCAACGGCTATCTGAGTGTCCTCAGCCAGTACCCGACGCTGAAGGAGGTCGGCAAGGAGGTCGCCAACTGGGACCGCACCCAGGGGCACGACAAGATGCAGACCCTCCTGCAGGCTCACCCGGACATCACGGGGGTGATCGCCGGCAACGACGAGATGGCGCTCGGCGCGATCACCGCCCTCAAGCAGGCGGGCAAGCTCGCCCAGGTCAAGGTCGGCGGCTTCGACGGCTCGCCCGACGCCGCCGCCGCCGTCAAGGCCGGTGAGATGCAGTACACCGTCCTGCAGCCGGTCGCCACCTTCGCCAAAAAGGCTGTCCAGCAGGCGGACTCGTTCCTCAAGACCGGCAAGACCGGCGCCGACGCGGAGAAGCAGTCCTTCGACTGCATCCTCGTCACCACGGCGAACGTGGGCGACTTCACCGGCCCGTTCACCCTCAAGCAGTAACCCTCCCCTGACGTCGGGCACGCCCGACCACCCGACAAAGGACGTCCCATGAGTTACCTCGTCAACGACCCCGACACCTTCATCGAGGAGATGATCGACGGCTTCGTGGCGGTGCACGGCGAGATCGTGCAGCGTGTGGACGGAGGGGTATGCCGCGCCGCCCCGACCCCGAGGGGTCAGGTGGCCCTGGTCATCGGCGGCGGTTCCGGCCACTATCCCGCCTTCGCCGGGCTGGTGGGTCCGGGGCTCGCGCACGGCGCGGCGATGGGTCACGTCTTCGCCTCTCCCTCGGCCCACCAGGTCTACGAGGTGGCACGCGCCGCCGCGTCCGACTCCGGCGTCCTGCTCAGCTACGGCAACTACGCGGGCGACGTCCTCAACTTCGACGCCGCGCAGGAGCGGCTGCGGGCCGAGGGGATCCCGACGCGGACGGTCGTCGTCACCGACGACATCTCCAGCGCCGGCCCGGACCAGCGAGGGCTGCGTCGGGGGGTGGCCGGTGACCTCCCGGTCTTCCGGGCCGCCGCCTGGGCGGCGGAGGAGGGTCGTTCGCTCGACGAGACCTGGGAGGTCGCGCACCGGGCCAACGAGCGGACGCGGACGCTCGGTGTCGCCTTCTCCGGATGCACCCTGCCGGGTGCGGAGGCACCGCTCTTCACCGTCCCGGCGGGCCGGATGGCCGTGGGGCTGGGCATCCACGGCGAGCCGGGAATCGAGGAGCAGGACATCCCGACCGCCCGCGAGCTCGCGAACGAGCTCGTCGACCGTCTCCTCGACGAGGCCCCGGGAGTCTCCGGCGCGGGTGGAGACCGCGTCGCAGTCATCCTCAACGGCCTCGGCTCGATCAAGTCCGAGGAGCTCTTCGTCGTCTACGGGCAGGTGGCGAAGCGGCTCGACGCCGCCGGTCTCATCGTCGTCCAGCCCGAGGTCGGCGAGTTCGCCACGAGCTTCGAGATGGCCGGCCTGTCGCTGACGCTGATGTGGCTCGACGACGAGCTGGAGCGGGCGTGGACGTCGCCCGCGGCGACCGCGGCATACCGGCGGGGCGCGGTGACCCCGCCGGCGGACTCGACCGACGGGCATCCGCCGAGATCGACACCCGCGCCATCGCTCCCGCCGAGCACCCCACGTGCGTCTGCGGATTCGCAGTCGGCGGCGGCCGGGCTCGCCGACTGCGTCCGCGCGATCAGGGGGACGGTGACCGAGAACGTCGACCGGCTGGGCCGACTCGATGCGGTCGCCGGCGACGGGGATCACGGGATCGGTATGCAGCGCGGTGTCACTGCCGCCGCGGCCGCCGCGGACGCTGCTGTCGACGCCGGGGCGGGCGCTCGGACCACGCTGCTGGCCGCCGCCGACGCCTGGGCGGAGCACGCGGGCGGCACGTCGGGGGCGCTCTGGGGTCTGGGCCTGCGGGCCATGGCGGAGCGGTTCTCCGACGACCTCCCGGCGTCCGCCACAGGCATCGTCGGCGGGGTGGCGGACGCCCGCGACGCCGTGATGCGGGTGGGTAAGGCCCGGCTGGGGGACAAGACCCTCCTGGACTCCCTCATCCCGTTCAGCGAGCGCCTCGCGGCCGACGTGAGGGACGGTACCCCGCTCTCGACGGCGTGGGTGACCGCGGCCGAGGTGGCGACCACCGCAGCCGAGGCCACGGCCGAGCTGCTCCCCCTCACCGGACGAGCTCGGGCCCATACGCAGCGCAGCGTCGGCAGTCCGGACCCCGGAGCCGTGTCCTTCGCCCTGGCGGTCACCGCCATCGGCGCCCTCGTGGCCGGGAAGAAGGCCTCAGCATGACGGCCACGTCACGGATCCGTGTCGTCGTCGGTTCGGACCTGGCCGGCTTCGACTACAAGGAGGCGCTGCGCAAGGACCTGGAGGCCAATGTCGCGGTCGAGGTCGTCGCCGACGTCGGGGTCGCGCAGGGCGAGCAGACGGCCTACCCGTCCGTGGCCATCGCCGCGGCGCAGATGGTGGCGGACGGGCGTGCCGATCGCGCGCTGCTGGTCTGCGGGACGGGACTCGGGGTGGCCATCGCGGCCAACAAGGTCCCCGGCGTCCGAGCGGTGACGGCGCACGACAGCTTCTCTGTCGAACGATCGGTCCTCAGCAACAACGCCCAGGTGCTGACCTTCGGCCAGCGGGTCATCGGGCTGGAGCTCGCCCGCCGGCTCGCCAGGGAGTGGCTGACCTACGAGTTCGACGAGTCGTCCGGCTCGGCGTCCAAGGTCGCCGAGATCGATGACTATGAACGCACCAGAGACTGACGAGGCCCGGCACCCGGTGCCTCCTGTGACCGCGTCCGGACCGACCCTCATCGCCATCAGCCTGAAGCTCTACTTCGACGTCGCGCGCACCCGGTCCTGGTGCGAGCAGGTCGCCTCGCTCGCCAGGAGCCATCCGGTCGTCAGGGCCGGGGGCACCGAGGTCGTCGTCCTCCCGTCGCTCCCCGCCCTGCCCGTCGCGATCGCGGCGCTAGCGGGTTCGGGAGTTCGGCTCGGCGCCCAGGACCTCTTCCACGAGGACCGTGGCGCCTTCACCGGAGCCACGAGCGGAGCCGACCTCCATGGGGTCGGCTGCACCTACGTCGAGGTGGGGCACTTCGAGAGGCGCACGCTCTTCGCCGAGGACGACCGCCTCCTCGCGCTCAAGATCCGGGCCGCCTGGCGCAACCGCCTGATCCCCATCCTCTGCATCGGCGAGACGAGCGAGCAGTCGGTCGACGCCAGCGTGGTCCAGTGCGTCCGGCAGCTCGAGGCCGTGCTGTCCACCGACCTCGACCGGGCCGGCCCTCTCGTGGTCGCCTACGAGCCGTCGTGGGCGATCGGTGCGGCCGAGCCGGCGGCTCCCCACCACGTCGCCGCCGTCATCCGCGAGGTCCGTGCCTGGCTCGCGCACCACCGGGCCCGCGTGCCCACCCGCATCATCTACGGAGGAAGCGCGGGAGTCGGTCTGCTGTCCGACCTCGGGGCAGCGGTCGACGGCCTCTTTCTCGGACGTTTCGCGCACGACACCACGGCGCTGGCCCGGATCCTCGACGAATCGGCTGACCTAGGATGAGCCGAACTTTGAGCAGGCTCAGTGCGCTCGCGCCTGACCTCCGGATGCGAAGGCGAGGTGACCACGTCATGACGAGCCCGGAGGCAGGAGATCCACGGCGTCCGCGCCAGGTGGACCGGCAGGCGCGGATCGCCGAGGCCGTCATGGCCGACGGCACGATCAGGATCGAGCGGCTCGCCGCGATGTTCGACATCAGCCTGATGACGGTGCATCGCGACCTCGACGAGCTGGAGAGCCGGGGGATCCTCCGCAAGAGCCGGGGGGTGGCGACCGCCACCTCCACCATCCTCGTGGAGTCGAGCGACGTCTACCGCCTGAGCCACCAGGCCAAGGAGAAGGAAGCCCTCGCCCTGGCCGCCATGGAGCTGGTGGAGCCCGGGCAGGTCATCATCCTCGACGACTCGACAACCATCCTGCGCATGGCTCCCCACCTCGAGGGCAAGGCTCCGCTGACCGTGGTCACCAACGTGCTCACCCTGATGAGCGAGCTGCGGGGGACCAAGGGCCTGACGCTGATCGGCATCGGCGGGCAGTACTACGGCTGGTGCAACGCGTTCATGGGACCACTCACGACGCAGGCGCTCTCCGAGCTGCACGCCGACACCGCCTTCCTCTCGACGTCCGCCATCACCCGTGACGTCGCCTTCCACCAGGTCACCGAGACGATCGCGACCAAGCGAGCCATGCTCAGCTCGGCCAATCGCAAGGTGCTGGTGGTCGACCACACGAAGTTCGATCGTCAGGCGATGTACGCCCTCGCCCCGCTGACCGACTTCGACACCGTCATCGTCGACGACGCCACTCCCGCCGCGGACATCGACCGCATGCGGGGCAAGGGCATCGACGTCATCGTGGCGCCCACGATGACGACGCCACGCCGCCCACGACCCCGACCGAGCAGCACCCCATGAGGCGTGTCACCACGCCCGCAACCCTGAGGAGTCCCCTGATGAGCACCGTTCACGGCGACCACGCCGCACCCCTCCCCACCACGATGCAGGCGGTGGTGTGCCACGGACCTCGCGACTACCGGCTCGAGGAGATCCCCGTCCCGACCCCCGGACCGGGCGAGGTCCTGGTCGAGGTCGAGGCGGTGGGCATCTGCGCCAGCGACCTCAAGTGCTACCACGGGGCCGCCAAGTTCTGGGGGGACGCCAACCGCTCGCCCTGGGCACAGACGGGGATCGTCCCGGGGCACGAGTTCACCGGTCGGGTGGTGCAGCTGGACGATGCTGCGCGAGCCCATTGGGGCATCGAGGTCGGGCACCGGGTCGTGGCCGAGCAGATCGTCCCCTGCTGGGACTGCCGCTACTGCGACACCGGTAGCTACCACATGTGCGCCCGGCACGACATGTTCGGCTTCCGGGGCCACTCCGGTGCGATGGCGTCCTACCTGGTCTTCCCGGTGGAGGCGCTCGTGCACCGGATCAGTGCCGACCTCCCCCCGGCCCACGCCGCCTTCGCCGAACCATTGTCCTGCGCACTGCACGCGGTGGAGCGCGCGCAGATCACCTTCGCGGATGTCGTCGTCGTCGCAGGGTGCGGACCGATCGGCCTGGGCATGATCGCCGGCGCCGCCGCGAAGTTCCCGGCCGAGATCGTCGCCCTCGACCTGGACGACCGCAAGCTCGACCTCGCCCGCAGGACCGGCGCGACCAGGACGATCAACATCGGCTCCGAGGACGCGGTCGCGCTCGTCAGGGAGATGACCGGGGGCTACGGCGCCGACGTCTACCTCGAGGGGACCGGGGCTCCCGCAGCGGTGCTCCAGGGCCTCAACCTCCTGCGCAAGCTCGGTCGCTTCGTCGAGTACAGCGTCTTCAAGGAGGACGTGACGGTCGACTGGTCGATCATCAGCGACGACAAGGAGCTCGACGTCCTGGGTGCTCACCTCGGCCCCCACTGCTGGCCGGCCGCCATCCGCCTCATCGAGTCCGGGCGGCTGCCGATGGACGACATCTGCACCCATCAGCTGCCGCTGGCGGACTTCCAGCGCGGCCTGGACCTCGTCGCCTCCGGGGCCGAGTCGATCAAGGTCTCGCTGATCCCCGGCTGAGATGCGCCTCCTTCCCGCACCCCGGAGGTCCGGGACCGCTCAGTGTCTCGCCGACCGCAGGTCGCGACTGATGGCCTCGGCGCAACGGCGGAGTGCGGGGAGGTGGGTCTCGACCAGGTCGTCGCTGACGGGTCGCACCTGGGTCGAGACGTTGAGCGCTGCCACGACCTCTCCGGCACTCCCGACGAGGGGCACCGCGAGCGAACGGAGACCGGGTTCGAGCTCCTGGTCGACGAGGCTGTAGCCGTGGTCGCGGACCCGCACCAGCTCCTGCTCGAGGGCCGTGGCGGAGGTGATCGTGCGGTCGGTCAGGGCGCGGAAGTCGTTGTGCAGCAGTGTCTTCGAGCGTTCCTCGGTGGGGAGGGCCGCGAGCAGCACTCGGCCCATCGACGTCGCGTAGGCCGGGAAGCGGGTGCCGACGCTGATGCCGACGGTCATGATCCGGCGGGTGGCGACCCGGGCGACATAGACGATCTCGGACCCGTCGAGCACGGCCACGGACACCGACTCGGCCAGCTGTGCCGAGAGCGCCTCGAGGTGGGGCTGCGCGATGTCGGGCAGGCCCATCGAGGAGAGGTAGGCGTGGCCGAGGCGGAGGACCTGCGGGGTGAGCGTGAAGTGGCGCCCGTCGGTGCGCATGTAGCCGAGGTCGACGAGGGTCAGCAGGAAGCGGCGGGCCGTCGCGCGGGTGAGCCCGGTGCGCCTCGCGACATCGCTGAGGGTCATGGCGTCGTGGTCGGCGTCGAAGGCCTCGATGACGGCGAGCCCGCGACCGAGCGACTGGACGTGCGGGGACGGTTCCGGGGGAAGCGTCGCGCCGTTCGTGCCCGCGACTGCGCGCGCGCCCGTCATCGGGCGAGGAGCGGGACCGCGAGGCGGGAGCGAAGCTCCTCGACGGAGATCCCGAAGGTCTCGCTGACGGTGACCTGTCCATCAGCGATGAGGAACACCGCGTGGTCGGTGAACACCCTGCTGACACAACCGAGTCCAGTCAGGGGGTAGGTGCATCGGGTGACCAGCTTGGCGGTGCCGTCCTTGGCGAACAGCGTCATCATCACGTAGACGTCCCGGACGCCGGTGGCGAGGTCCATGGCGCCCCCCACCGCGGGAATGGCGTCGGGGGTACCGGTATGCCAGTTCGCGAGATCGCCGTTGACGGCGACCTGGAAGGCCCCGAGGACGCAGACGTCGAGATGGCCGCCGCGCATCATCGCGAAGGAGTCGGCGTGATGGAAGTAGGACGCACCCGGCAGCTCCGTCACGGGGATCTTGCCGGCGTTGGTGAGGTCCAGGTCGATCTCTTCGCCCACGGCCACCGGTCCCATGCCGAGCATGCCGTTCTCCGTGTGGAGGACGACGCCGCTGTCGGGGTCGAGGTGGTCGGACACCAGCGTGGGCTGCCCGATGCCGAGGTTGACGTAGGACCCGGCCGGGATGTCGCGTGCCACGATGCGGGCCATCTCGTGACGATCGAGCGGGCCGCGGTCGAGGTGCTCGATCGTCCCGACCTCCGTGGCGCCGCCGGAGGACGTCATCCGGGGGTCCGGACGACGACGACCCGGTCGACGTAGATGCCGGGGGTGACGACGACCTCGGGGTCGAGGGCTCCGACCTCGACGACCTCGTCGACCTGGACCGCCGTGACCGTCGCCGCGGTCGCCATCACCGGCCCGAAGTTGCGGGCCGTCTTCCGATAGACGAGATTGCCCATCCGGTCGGCCCGGAAGGCCTTGACCAGCGCCAGATCGCCCGAGATCGCATACTCCAGGACGTGGTCGCGACCGTCGATCGTCCGAGTCTCCTTGCCTTCGGCCAGCATCGTCCCGGCCCCGGTCGGGGTGAAGAAGCCACCGATCCCCGCCCCCCCGGCGCGAATTCGCTCGGCGAGGTTGCCCTGGGGCACGACCTCGAGATCGATCGCGCCGGATCGGTAGAGGCCGTCGAAGACGTAGGAGTCGCTCTGACGCGGGAACGAGCAGATGATCCGCTTCACGTGGCCGCCGGCCATCAGCGCGGCCAGCCCGGTCTCGCCGTTGCCGGCGTTGTTGTTGACGACGGTGAGCTGCGAGACACCGCTGCGCCGCAGCGCGTCGATGAGGGCGACGGGCTGTCCGGCCGGCCCGAAACCCCCGATGAGCACCGTCGCGCCGTCCTGGACGCCGGCCACCGCCTCGTCGGGGTCGGCGACGACGCGCATCCGGCTCACGGTGCGGATCCCGCTGTGGGACCGGTGTTCTCGAGCACGACGGCGAGCGCCTGGCCCACGCCGATGCAGATCGCCGCGACCCCCCATCGTTGTCCGTCGGCGCGCAGCCGTGCCGCGAGCGTGCCGAGGATCCGACCGCCAGAGGCCCCGAGGGGGTGCCCGATGGCGATCGCCCCGCCCCGCGCGTTGACGATGTCGGGGTCGATCCCCCAGGCGTCGACGCAGGCGAGCGACTGCACGGCGAAGGCCTCGTTGAGCTCCACCGCGCTGACGTCCGACCAGCCGATGCCGGCTCGCGCGAGGGCTCGGTGGGCCGCTTCGACCGGCGCGAACCCGAAGAGCTGCGGCTCGAGGGCATGAGCGCCACGACCGGCGACACGGGCCAACGGCTCGGCGCCGAGCAGTCCCGCGGCCTCCTCCGACCCGAGGAGGACGGCCGAGGCGCCGTCGTTGAGGGGGGAGGCGTTGCCGGCGGTGATCGTCCCGTCGGGCCGGAACGCGGGCGTGAGGCCGGCGAGCTTCTCCACCGTGGAGCCGGGACGGATGCCCTCGTCGCGGGCCAGGTCGACGCCCGCGACGGGGAGGACGTGGCCGTCGTAGAAGCCGGCCGTCCACGCCGCGTCCGCGAGCTGGTGCGAGCGGACGGCGAAGGCGTCCTGGCGCTCACGGCTCACGGCATACCGTTGCTGCAGCTGCTCGTTGGCCTCCCCGAGCGAGACGGTCCACTCGGCCGGCATGGCGGGGTTGACCAGCCGCCAGCCGAGGGTCGTCGACGAGAGCGTAGCGTTGCCGACGGGGTAGCCCTTCTCCGGCTTGGGCAGCACCCAGGGCGCGCGGCTCATCGACTCGACGCCGCCGGTGAGGACGAGGTGCGCGTCGCCCGTCTCGATGACACGCGAGCCGATCATCGCGGCGTCGAGGCTCGATCCGCAGAGTCGGTTGATGCTGCTGGCGGGAAGGGACACCGGCAGGCCGGCGAGCAGGACCGCCATCCGGGCGACGTTGCGGTTGTCCTCGCCGGCGCCGTTGGCGTTGCCGAGGACGACCTCGTCGATGCGTGCGGGGTCGAGGTCGGGATGTCGGGCCACGACGGCGCGCAGGACCCCGGCGGCGAGGTCGTCGGGCCGGACGCCGGCGAGCGCCCCGCCGTAGCGGCCGAACGGCGTCCGCACCGCGTCGTAGAGGAAGGCCGAGGTCACGGGGTTCATCACTCCTGGGCGTCAGATGGCGTGGTGTTCGGTGGACGCGGTGTTCGGTGAGTGAACACCTGTGCGGCAGGTGAACACGACGATAGGCCCCGGGGGCGGGGTCGTCAACGGGCGACGCCAAAGGTGACCTCTGGCGGTCAGGGCGCGGCCCGATTTTGCGAGTGGTCAGCTTCGGTCGTTCTCGGGGCCTGAGATCGACCGCTCCTGACCACTCGGGAGCCGGGCGTCGCCAGAGGACACCTTTGGCGACGCCTCCCGCTCGCGACGCCCCCCGCTCACGACGCCCCCGGGTCCGCCACCGTCCGGAAGACCTCCTGCGCCACCCGGAAGGCCGAGTTCGCCGCGGGCACACCGCAGTAGACCGCCGACTGCAGCAGGACCTCGCTGATCTCGGCGCGGGTCAGCCCGTTGTTGAGCGCGGCGCGCAGATGGAGGGCCAGCTCCTCCCAGTGGCCGTGGGCGACGAGCGCCGTGATCGTGATCATCGAGCGCGAGCGACGGTCGAGCCCCGGTCGCGTCCAGATCGTGCCCCAGGCGTAGCGCGTGATGAGCTCCTGGAAGTCGCGCGTCGTCCCGTCGATCGCGGCGGTCGCGGCGTCGACGTGCGCGGCGCCGAGGACCTCACGGCGGACCTGGAGCCCCGCGGCATACACCTCGCGCTGCGTCACCTGCCCGGCGGCGTGGGCGGCGATGAGGTCGGCCGTGCGTTGCGGTGCCTCGACCGGCGCCTGGTGGGCGACGCCCTCGAGCTCGACGTAGCGCCCGTCCACGACGCCCTCGGCGACGAGCCGTCCACCCTCCGGGGGCGCGGCGACGTCCAGCGCGCCGGAGATGACCAGGACCGGGGTCGCGATCTCGCCGAGGCGCTCACGGACGTCGAAGCCGGCGAGCGCCTCGCAGACGCCGGCATATCCCTCGTCGTCGGCCGACGAGAGGTCGTGCAGCAGCCGCGACCCGGCGTCGGGCCGACGGTCGAGGAAGCCCGGCGCGAACCATCGCTCGGACGCGCCGCCCACCATCACCGGGGTCCCCGATCGACGCACGGTCTCGGCCCGCTCGGTCCACATCTGCTCGTCGCCGATCCGCGCGCCGGAGCAGACCACGGACACGGCCGAGAGCCGGTGCGGTGCGTCGAGGGCCAGCTGCAGCCCGGTCGCCCCACCCACGGAGTCGCCGGCGTAGGCGAACGGACGCCCGGCTTCGTCGCGCCCGGACTGGATGCCGTCGACCGCCGCGAGCACCCCCGCCGCGAGCTCGGCGACGGTGAACGGCGTCCGCGTCGTGGGGCTCCCACCGTGCCCGGGCAGGTCCCAGCCCATGACGTCGTGGCTGTCGGCCAGCAGGGTCGCGACCTCGCCCCACAACCCGGCGACCGAGGTGCCGAGCGACGGTCCGAGGACGAGCAGCGGCCGCTGGCCGGCGCGCTGGGGAGAGAGCAGGACGGGGGTGAGGATTGGGACGGCCATGGCGGGCTGCTCTCAGGAGGGGGTCGACGGGTGAGGGAGGGACGGGTGAGGGAAGGACGGTGCGGAGGTGGCCTCGGCCACGACCTCGTCGACGAGCGAGACCGCCACGCCGAGGTATGCCGTGGGGTCGAGCAGTGCGGCGAGCTCGTCGTGCGTCAGCCGCCCGACGACGAGCGGGCCCACCAGGGAGGCGAACTCGTCCGCGTCGGAGGCCACGGAGACGAGCCGGGTCACCTCGGCCCGACCCCCCGGGACGAGCGGCGCGAGGACGGGGACGAGACGTTCGGCGAGGGCGCCGGGCAGCGCCCGGTCGAGGTGCGCCCTCATGGCGTCGGGGTGGACCTCGAGCCCGGTCACGAGCTCGGTCGCCTGTCGGGCGGCACCCACCGTGCGCCGGCAGAGGTCGCGCAACGGCGCCCACTCCGTGTGCCAGGCGCCGTCCGGTCGCTCGTCCACCGCGGCGGCCGCGGCGAGGTGGAGCTGGGCGCCGAGCAGCGGCGCCGACATCGCCTGCCGGCGGATGAGGATGGCGAGCACCGGGTTGCGCTTCTGGGGCATCGCCGACGAGACACCCCGGCCGTCGGCCGCGGGTTCGGAGAGCTCCGCAACTTCCGGCCGGCACTGGAGGACGACGTCGTTCGCGAGGTGTCCCAGGGCGTCGCTCACGGTGACGAGCACGTCGCCGACCCTCGTCACCGGCTCCCGGACGGTGTCCCACGGCGGCGTCGGCAGCAGTCCGAGCCCCCGGGCGGTCGACGCGACCAGCTCCCGGGCGGCGGTGACGGGATCGGCCGTGACGGCGACGGGGTCGGCGGTCCCGGCGGCGCGGCATACCTCGACGAGCGCAGCGAGCGTCCCCGCGGCCCCACCGAGCTGCACGGGCAATGACGTCACGACGTCCCGCACCCGGGTCCGGGCCACCAGGAGCCCCCGGAGCCACGACGCGACGCGGACGCCGAAGGTCGTCGGGAGGGCGTGCTGACCGAGGGTCCGGGCGACCATGGGGGTGGCGCGATGCTCGGCGGCGAGGGCGGCGAGCACGGCGATCTGGAGGTCGAGCTCGTCGGCGATCGCCACGAGGCAGTCCTTGGCGCACAACAGGACTGCGGTGTCGACGACGTCCTGACTCGTCAGCCCCAGATGGATCGCCGCGGCCGCAGCGGGGTCGATCGCACGGGCTCGGGCGCGGATCTCCGCGAGCCACGGGATGAGGGGGTTGCCACCTCCCTCGGCGGCCACGGCGACCGCGTCGGGGTCCACGGCCTCGGCCACCCCGTCGAGGATCGCCGAGGTGCCTGTCGGCACGAGCCCGGACTCCTCGAGGACGTGTGCCCACACCGACTCCACCCGCAACAGGGAGGCCAGCACCGCATCGTCGTCGAAGAGGCCCGCCGCTCGATGCAGGCCCGGCCACAGGAGGTCGCTCACAGCCCCGGTCCGTCCGTCAGTGCCGGGCGTGTCGCGGGTAGGCGAGGAAGACGGTCTCTGCGTCGCCCTGCAGCCGCACGTCGAAACGCAGCCCGCCGTCGGTCTCGCGCCGCGCGACGAGGGTCGCGCGGCGATCTTCGGGGAGTGAGGCGAGCAGCGGGTCGGCGGCGAGGGCGACGGTGTCCTCGGGCAGGTAGCAGCGGGTGAAGAGCCGGTTCATCAGGCCGCGGGCGAAGACCGTCATCGCGACGAAGGGCGCCCGACCGGGCTCGGTCGCACCGGGGTCGACGGTCGTGAAGGTGTAGTGGCCGACCCCGTCGACCTGGGTGCGGCCGAAGCCGGTGAAGGTCCACCCGTCGCGTCGTAACGACCCGGGCTCCGTTGTGACAGATCCCTCCTCGTCGGGCTGCCAGATCTCGAGCAGCGCGTCCGGCACGACGGCGCCAGCCCCGTCGAAGACGGTGCCGTGGAGTCTGATCGCGCGTGGGTGGTGCGGGCCGACGAGGTCGGTTCCCCCGGCATACGGGAGGGCGGTGCCGAAGAAGGGCCCGACGGTCTGGCCGGGCGTGGGGGTGAGGTCCGGGGTCGGGGTGAGCTCAGATGTCACGCCACTCCCCCGTCGTCCGGCTCGGTCCACGTCGCGTGGCTGCCGGTGAGTACGACGTCCCAGCGGTAGCCGGTGCACCACTCGGGCCGGGTCACCCCGTGGTCGTATGCCGCGACGAGACGGTCGCGGGCGGCGGGCTCGAGGATCGACTGGTAGATCGGGTCGAGCGCGAAGAGCGGGTCGCCGGGGAAGTACATCTGCGTGACCATCCGCTGGGTGAAGTCGGTGCCGAAGAGCGAGAAATGGATGTGGGCCGGGCGCCAGGCGTTGCGGTGGTTCTTCCAGGGGTAGGGCCCGGGCTTGATCGTCGTGAAGAGGTAGCTGCCGTCCTCGCCCGTGAGGCAGCGCCCGGAGCCGGTGAAGTTCGGGTCGATCGGGGCCGGGTGCTGGTCCCGCTGGTGGATGTATCGGCCGGCGGCGTTGGCCTGCCAGATCTCCACGAGCTGCCGCCGCACCGGCCGCCCGTCGCCGTCGAGCACCCGTCCGGTGACGATCATCCGCTCCCCGAGCGGCTCCCCTCCTTGCTGGATCGTGAGGTCGGCCTCGAGCGCGCCGACGTCGCGCTGCCCGAAGACCGGCGCCTCCAGCTCGATGGTCTCGGGGTCCGCGTGGTGGAGGTCCTTGGTCGGGTGCCGCAGCAGCGAGCTGCGGTAGGGCGGGTAGTCGAGCCGGGGCTGGGTCTCGGGCTCGGTGTCCGACCCGCGCCGCTCGTAGCCCGCGCGCAGGGCGGCCATCTCCGCGCAGATCTCGTCCTGCGTGCTGGTTGCCGCGTCCGCGTCGACGCCCATCACGTGTCCCTCGCTCCCGTCGACCCTCGTCCCCCGCCGGCTCACCGGCTCACTCTCTCACCCTGCGCCGTGCTGTGACTTCACGCGGTTCCACTTCCATCCTGGCCCGGAATGAGGCAACCTCACCTCATGAAGAGCACCATGCAGACGACACCGTTGTTGATCTCACAGATCCTGCGCTACGGGACCACGATCCATGCCGACCAGGAGGTGGTGACCTGGACCCCCGAGGGCGGCCGCACCATGTCCTTCGCCGAGGTGGGCCGTCGCGCGGCCCAGCTCGCGCACGCGCTGCGCGGCATCGGCATCACCGGCGACCAGCGCGTCGCGACGTTCATGTGGAACAACGCCGAGCACCTCGTGGCCTACCTCGCGATCCCGTCCATGGGCGCCGTGCTGCACGCCCTCAACATCCGGCTCTTCCCGGACCAGCTGATCTACACCGCAACCCACGCCGGCAACGAGGTCGTGGTCATCGACAACACCCTGGCCAAGCCCTTCAGCCAGCTGATCGGTCACCTCCCCCTCATCCACACCGTCATCGTCAACGGCCCGATCGACGAGGAGACGAAGGCCGCTCTCGGGGCGCCCGAGCACGTGCGCGCCGTGCATGACTTCTACGAGTTCATCGACGGGCAGCCCGACAGCTTCGACTGGCCCGAGGACCTCGACGAGAACAGCGCGTCCTCGATGTGCTACACCTCCGGAACGACGGGCAACCCCAAGGGCGTTGCCTATTCGCACCGGAGCAACTACCTCCACGCGATCACGGACGCGCAGATGCTGGGGTTGCGCCAGGGCGATCGCAACCTCGTCGTCGTCCCGCTCTTCCATGCCAACGCCTGGGGTTTCCCCTACCTCGTGATGCTCGCCGGGTCGTCCGTGATCATGCCCGACCGCTTCCTCCAGCCCGAGCCGCTCGCCCGGATGATCCAGGACTGCAAGGTCACCACCGGCGCCGGCGTGCCGACGATCTGGTCGGAGCTGCTGCGCTACCTCGACGCCCACCCCGAGATCGACACCTCGAGCTGCTACCGGCTGATGGTCGGCGGCTCGGCGGCGCCACCCGCGCTCATGCACAACTTCCAGGAGCGCCACGACATCGAGATCATCCACGGCTGGGGGATGACCGAGACGTCCCCGGTCGGCTCGCTGGCCATCGCCCCGGCGCGCACCGAGGTCGGGTCGGACGAGTACTGGTCCTACCGCGAGAAGCAGGGACGTCTGCTGCCCGGCTTCCAGGCGCGGCTGATGGGCCCCGACGGCGAGCCCCAGCCGTGGGACGGCGAGTCGGTCGGCGAGATCGAGGTGTCGGGTCCGTGGGTGACCGGGAGCTACTTCCTCAACGGTGAGGAGTCGGCGAAGGACACCGCCGAGATGGCGGCGAAGTTCAGCGACGACGGGTGGCTCCGGACCGGTGACGTCGGCCTCATCACGGCGGACGGCTTCCTCCAGCTGACCGACCGCGCCAAGGACGTCATCAAGTCGGGTGGCGAGTGGATCAGCTCGGTCGACCTCGAGAACGCGATCATGGCCCACCCCGACGTCCTCGAGGCCTCCGTCATCGGCGTCCCCGACCCGAAGTGGGACGAGCGCCCGCTCGCCTCGGTCGTCCTCAACGAGGGGGCCACGGTGACCGCCGACGAGCTGCGCGACTTCATCTCCGGCAAGGTCGCGAAGTGGCAGCTCCCCGAGCGGTGGGCCTTCATCGACGAGGTCCCCAAGACGTCGGTCGGCAAGTTCGACAAGAAGGTCCTGCGCAAGCGGTATGCCGACGGCGAGCTCGACGTCAAGCAGCTCACCTGACGCGCTCGCGCCGGCCCGAGCCCTGGCGGCCGCGCGGCCGCGACACCGGTGCCGCGTCCGCGCGGACGTTGTGGGGGTGGCGGTGACGCCGCTCCAGGATCCGGCGCTCGTCGTGCTCGTGGGCGCGGCAGGGTCGGGCAAGTCGACCTGGGCCGCGGACCACTACCGGGCCGTCGAGGTGGTGTCTTCGGACACCCTGCGAGGGGTGGTCGGCAGCGGGCCCGCCGACCTCGACGCGTCCGTCGACGCCTTCGACCTGCTCGATCGGATCGTCGCCGCCCGGCTGCGCCGACGACTCACCGTCGTCGTCGACACGTTGGGGCTCGACCCGGCGCGGCGGAGCGGCTGGCTGGGGCAGGCGCGGCAGCACGGCATACCGGCCGTGGCGGTGCTGCTCGACACCCCGGATGCCGTATGCCGCCAACGGAACTCGCGCCGCGACCGACCCGTGCCGGCACCAGTCCTCCTGACCCAGCTGAGGCGGATGCGGTCGGTCGCGGCCGAGCTCGCCGCCGAGGGCTGGGACGACGTGATCACGGTGCGAAACAACGAGGTGGCGGACGTCCGCACCGCGGAGACACCGGTGTCTCTCCCAAGCGGACGCAGTGAGGAGAGCCGGCCGCGCGTGGTGCTGCAGCTGTCGAGCGTCCCGTGGGGCGGCGAGCCCACCGCGTGGCTGCGGTCGATCGCGCTCGCCGCCGACGAGGTCGGCTTCCACGGGATCGCGCTGATGGACCATCTCATCCAGATCCCGCAGGTGGGCCGGGCCTGGGACCCGATCCCCGAGCCCTTCGTCACCCTCGGTCTGCTCGCCGGTCTCGACACCCGGCTCGCCCTCGGGACCCTTGTCTCACCGGTGACCTTCCGCCGGCCGGGCCTGCTCGCGAAGGCGGTCGCCACCCTCGACGTGCTGTCGGGTGGACGCGCCTTCTGCGGCGTCGGCGCGGGGTGGTGGGAGCGGGAGCACGCGGCATACGGGCTGGCGTTCCCGACCCCTGGTGAGCGGCTCGACCTCCTCGAGGAGGGTATCGAGACGATGCGTGCCCTCTGGTCCACCGGCACCAGATCGTATGCCGGGCAACGGGTCTCGCTTCCCGAGACGACCTCCTACCCCCGGCCGCTCCACGACGTGCCGATCATCGTGGGCGGATCGGGCCAACGGTCCCTCTCGATCGCCGGACGCCTGGGCGACGGATGCAACGTGGCGGCCGACGACCGGCTGCCGTCCCGGATCGACGTTGTCCGGACGGCCGCCCGAGACGCCGGCCGCGACCCCGCCGAGGTCGAGATCACGGTCCTCGACGTGGCGATCGTCGGCCGCGACCGCGACGACACCGCGGCCCGGGTCGAACGCACCCGGGGCCGGACCGCCGCAGCGACCTGGGCCACGCGCCACCACGCCGGCGAACCCGCCACCCACGCCGAGCGCTACCGCCGGCTGGGCATGCTCGGCGTCGGCACCGTCTTCCTGGCCCTGCCCGACCTGTCCGGCCCCGAGGACCCCGAGGACCTGGAGCGCGTCGCCCCACTCCTCGCCGCCCTGCGCACCTGACCCACCCCTGACGTCCGCGTCATTGGGACACCGGTGTCACGAAGGCGCGGACGTCGCGGTCAGCTGGTGACGTCCTTGCCGGCGAACCGGGCCCAGGCGAGCAGCCAGAACACGACGGCGTATGCCGCGTCGACACCGAGGCCGCGCCACACCGTGTCCCAGAGCGGCGGGTCACGCAGCAGGTCGCCGAAGGCGTTCCAGTCGTGCACGAGCAGCCACGGGTGCAGCCAGGCCAGCTGGGGCACCGAGTCGAGGATGAACGACGCCGTCGAGAAGATCACCAGGGCGACCATCGCGCCGATCGGCTGCTCGGTCAGCGTGGAGATGAAGAGACCGACCGCCGCGAGAGCGGTGAGGCAGAGGGTGATGTAGAGCATCACGAGCAGCAGCCGCCAGACCGCGTCGCCGAACGGGATCTGGGTGCCGGAGAGCGTCGTCAGGGAACCGGTGCCGAAGAGCGCGATCCCGATGACCGCGCCCGTGACGGCGACGGCGAGCACCCCCCAGAAGGCACCGATGGCGAGGGAGGCGAACTTGACTGCGAGCAGCCGGGTGCGGTTGACCGGCACCGTCAGCAGGTAGCGCAGCGTGCCGATGTTGGCCTCGCCGGCGATCGTGTCACCCGAGAGGACGGCGACCGCCAGCGGGAGGAAGAGGGGGAGCTCGAGGGTGAGTGCAGCCAGCGGCACGAACAGTCCGTTGGCGGTGATCGAGGCGAGGAAGTCCGGCCCGCGCCCGGCCCGGGGCGAGGTGACCCGCACCGCGATGGCCAGCACGACCGGGACGGCCGCGAGGACGAGCATCCCCATCTGATTGCGTCGCCGGCCGGCGATGAGCCGCAGCTCCGAGCGCAGCAGCCGCGTCGAGACCCGGGTCGACCGCCGGGTGCGGACCTGCTCAGCCGCTGACATCGAAGCCCTCCCCGGTCAGCTGGACGAACAGGTCCTCGAGGCTCGGTGAGGAGACCTGGAACGAGCGCACCCCGACCCCGGCGTGGACGAGAGCCGCCACGATCTTCTCCGGCGCGATCTCGCCCGGTGTGCCGCGCAGCTCGCCCTCGACGACCTCGACGGTGCCCAGCCCGAGCTCGACGAGGACGCGCCGCGCCTCGTCGACCTGATCGGTGTCGACCCGGGCGACCGGGGCGACGGAGCCCCGCACCTGCGCCGCCGTCCCCTGCGCCACGAGCCGGCCGGCGCTCATCACCCCGAGGTGGGTGCTGATCTGCTCGACCTCGGAGAGGAGGTGGCTAGAGACGAGCACGGTCGCACCGTCCGAGGCGAGCGAGCCGATCAGGTGGCGGACCTCCCGGGTGCCCTGCGGGTCGAGGCCGTTGGTCGGCTCGTCGAGGACCAGGAGGTCACGCGGGGCGAGCAGGGCTGCGGCGATGGCGAGCCGCTGCCGCATACCGAGCGAGTAGACGCGGTAACGCTTTCCGGCCGCGGGGAGCAGTCCCACCCGGTCGAGCGCACCGTCGATACGGGTCCGCATCGTGCGCGGGTCGGCCATCCGGTCGGCCGCGTCGAGCCGCGCGAGGTTGGCCCGCCCCGACAGGTAGGGGTGGAAGGCCGGCCCCTCGACGAGGCTGCCGACCCGCGGGAGGGCCGCGCCGGCCTCGCGGGCGACGTCGTGCCCGAGCAGGCTGCGCGTCCCCGACGTCGGCGACACCAGCCCCAGCAGCATCCGGATCGTCGTCGTCTTGCCCGAGCCGTTGGGCCCGAGGAAGCCGTAGACAGCGCCCACCGGCACCTCGAGGTCGATCGCGTCGACGACCGTCTGCATGCCGAAGCGCTTGGTCAGTCCCGAGGTCGCGACCGCCAGGTCGGTCACCCAGCCGCCAGGGCGGCATACAGCTGGGCGGGGGCGACGGCACCGGCAGCGACCCGTCCGTCGTCGGTGAGGACGACCGAGAAGAGCGTGCCCTCGACGAGCCGACCGCTGCCCCATGCGCCGGAGACCTTGGGGATCGCCGTGAGCAGGGCCTGCACCTGGCCGCCGCCGACCTGGCTCATCGCGCCGGCAGGGACCTTGGCCACGAAGACCGTGCTCCAGCCGGTGCCGACGACCTTGGGGGGCGTCGCACCGGCCGGGATGGAGGGCTTGGCGCCGGACGGCTTGGTCGCCGTGCCGGCAGCCAGCGGGAGGGCCTTCTGGGTGACCGTCGTGCCGGGCGGCGGGGTGAAGGTGAACTGGGCGGCGGCGGGCACGCCGAAGTCGACCGAAGTGAAGCCGACGTCGATGGCCGGGTTGGCGAGCTTGGTCGAATAGACCTGGACGCGCAGGGGCACCTTCGTGACGCTGTCGACCGCGATGCGGACCTGGGCGACGCGGGTCGCCCCGCCCTTGGGCTTCAGCACGAGCTCGTATGCCGGTCGGCCGGCGACCACGGCCGTGCCGGCGACGCTGACGTCGGTGGTCTTCCCGACCGCGGCGAGGGCCAGCTGCGCGGCCTCGGCGGGGGTCTTGGGCAGATCGGTCGGCAGCTGCCGCGCGCTGGTGCCCGCCGTGTGAGCCGGGAGGGTCGAGTGGACGGCCGTCTGGTCCTGGCTGGACCAGGCCCAGAGGTCGGTGCCATTGCGGATGATGTCGGACTCGCCGAGGCTGCCGACGAGCGCCAGTCGCTGCTGGGTCGGGCCCGCGACCCAGACCCGCCACGTGTGGGTGCCGGAGGCGATGGAGCTCAGGGCCGGGCTGTCACTGGCGGAGCCGGAGGCGGACGAGAGCCCGGGCAACTGTGGCAGCCCGAGGTCGACGCTCTGGCTCACGGTGCCGGAGATGCCGGCGACCTTCGCTCCCTGGACGTCCACGAGCAGCTGCTGCGCCGAGATCGCCGGGAGACCGGCGTCGGCCGAGGCACTGCGGGTGGTGAGGACCGTGGCACCGGCGATCACCGCGACAGCGGCGACGGGTGCGGCCCAACGGACAAGCGGACGGTCGGTGGAGAGACTCACCTCCCTATTGTCACCCGGCCCCGACGTGCGCGCCTCCACCCCCGGTCTGATCCGAGGACGCCCGGTCTCATCCGGACAGACAGCTGCGTCCGGCCGGTCGGCAGCCAGGGCTACCGACC
>NZ_JANXRJ010000244.1 GCF_025353065.1 Lapillicoccus sp. | reverse complement strand
CAACCCCCTTGACGCTGCGTCAACCCCCCGGGCTTCGGGCCGTAACCTTGGCCGGTGCCCGAGGTCCTTCCGCTGCCGGTGTGGCGCGAGCGCGAGCGAGCGCACGCCGCGCGGATCGACGCCGCGACAGCCGGGCACCGGACCCGGCGCGACGACGGCCGCAAGCACCCCGTCGAGGACTTCCTCTTCAGCTACTACTCGCACCGGCCTGCAGCCCTGCGGCGCTGGCATCCTGGATCGGGCGTCGTCCTCGAGGAGGCCGCTGCGACCGAGCGTGCCGGGTGGCGGTTCTCGCTCGTCGAGGACAACCGGGTCACCCTCGACCTCGATGCCTTCCTCGCCGCCCGCGGACGCACCGTGTCCTTCATCCGGGACCTGCTCACCCGCACCCTCGACCGGAAGCCGCATCTCGGCTGCTTCGGCCTCCACGAGTGGGCCATGGTCTACCGGCAGGACGAGGACCAGCTGCGGCACGCCGAGTGGCCGCTGCGCCTGGGCACCGCCGACACCGACGCCGTCGTCGAGAGCCAGCGGGTGGCGTGCTCCCACTTCGACGCCTTCCGGTTCTTCACCGAGCCGGCCCGCCCTCTCAACACCGTTGTCCCCACACGGGACTCGCAGGTCGCCCTCGAGCAGCCGGGGTGCCTGCACGCCGGGATGGACGTCTACAAGTGGGCCTACAAGCTCACGCCGGCCGTGCCGAGCGAGCTCGTCGCGGACTGCTTCGACCTCGCCCGGGACATCCGGCTCTTCGACATGCGGGCCGCCCCCTACGACCTCGCGGAGCTCGGCGTCGTGCCGGTGCCGATCGAGACGGCGTCCGGCAGGGCGGCATACGTCGAGGCCCAGCGTGGTTTTGCCGAGCGGTCGCAAGCCCTGCGCGCACGGCTCGTCGCGGTCTGTGACCGGCTACTCGCAGACGTCGATGTCGAGGACCGGCAGGACGCGCCCGGGGATCGAGCCGCTGGGGACCTCGCCGATGCGGCGGGCACCCATCCGTAACTAGAAGGACTCGGCACCGGGGTCGGCGTCGAGCACCATCAAGCGCCAGCCCCGGGACCGGGCGCGCTGCACGGCGTCGTCGTAGAGCAGCCGACCGACCCCGGACCCGATCGTGTCCGGGCCGACGAACAGCATCTCCAGCCGGCCGGCTGCAGCTCGGTCCGCAGACTCGTCAGGGTGCGCCGGCTCGAGGAGGTGGAACCCGACGACCACATCGTCGACGACCGCGACGACGGCTTCGACGGCCCTCTCGGGCGTCAGGGTGAGCTCCCCGCGGCAGGCGTCGAGGAAGTCGGCGTCGTAGCCCCAGTGGCCCTTGCTCCGGATGGCGAGATCGCTGAGGAGCCCCGCCTCGCCGGCGAGCCCGGGGCGAAGCAGCGCGTCACTCACCGCGGTCGCGACGCCGCCGCTCGTCGCGGTCGCGGCGTCGCGCAGACTTGCTGCCGTCGTCGCCGGCGTAGAACAGCGCGCCGAGGGCGGGCACGAGGAGGAAGAAGTACCACTGCCTCGTCAGGAGGAAGAGGCCGAGGGCGACGAAGGGCGTCAGCGACATGATCGCGTTGCGTCGGCCGTGCACCCACGAGCCCGCCGGGATGAGCCCACCCTGGCCGGACGACACCCCACCGGAGGGCGGCATGGGGGTCCCCGGGACGGTGGAGGGCATGGGGGTGCCGGGAGCGCCCGACGACATCAGGGTGCCCGGGGTGCCGGTCGTCGACGGGACCGCGCCGTGGGGGTCGTTGCCGGGCGGCAGGGCCGGAAGGTCCGTGAACAGGGCGTCGAGGTCGCCCCGGGTGACCGCGGCATACGCCTTGGTGGTCCGGGCCTCGTGCTCGGTCGGGTCGAGGCGGCCCGCCTGCCACTGGCCCCTCAGCTGGGCGATGGCGGCCTGGCGCTCGGCATCGCCGACACGGACGGCGGAGGGCTCTGCTGGCGTGGTGCTCATGTCACCCATCATGCCGCCCCCCACGCCCGCCTTGTTGCTTCTGGAGTGCCCATTCGCGGGCTCTGAACCGGCGAAACGGGCAGCTCCGGAGCAACGAGCGAGTTCGGGGCGGTCAGCGGACGGGGACCGCGTGGCGGATCAGGCCGTAGGTGATGCCGTCGGAGAGGGCGCGCCAGGACGCCTCGACGATGTTGGGGGCGACCCCGACGGTCTCCCACGACGTCTCGCCGTCGGAGGTCTCGATGAGCACCCGCGTCACCGCGTCGGTGCCGTGGGTGGCGTCGAGGATCCGGACGCGGAAGTCGATCAGCTCGAGCTTGTCGATCTCGGGGTAGACCGCGGCGAGGGCGGCGCGCAGGGCGTGGTCGAGGGCGTTGACCGGGCCGTTGCCCTCCCCTGTCGCGACGAAGCGCTGCCCGCTCGCGACGAGCTTGACCGTCGCCTCGGACAGCGCCTCGTCGGTGCCGCGGGCGTCGGTGATGACCCGCCACGACTCGATGTCGAAGTATGAGACCGGCTCTCCTGCAATGGCTTTGCGCAGCAGCAGCTCGAAGGACGCGTCCGCCGCGTCGAAGGTGTAGCCCTGCAGCTCGAGGTCCTTGACGGTCGCGAGGAGGTCGACGACGAGCTGCGGCTGCTCGCTGAGGTCGAAGCCGAGCTCGGTGGCCTTGAGCTCGATGCTCGCCCGCCCGGCCATGTCGCTGACGAGGGTGCGCATCGCGTTGCCGACCGCTCCCGGGTCGGTGTGCTGGTAGAGCGCCGGGTCGACCTTGAGCGCGCTCGCGTGCAGGCCGGCCTTGTGGGCGAAGGCGCTCGCCCCGACGTAGGGCTGGCGGCTGTAGGGCGCGACGTTGGTGACCTCGCTGATCGCGTGCGCGATCCGGGTCGCGTCCCGGAGCCGCTCGGGCGGCAGGAGGTCGTGCCCGGCCTTGAGCTGGAGGTTGCTCACGACGGTGAGCAGATCGGCGTTGCCGGTGCGCTCGCCATAGCCGTTGATCGTGCCCTGGACGTGGGTCGCGCCGGCCTCCACCGCCGCCATCGAGTTCGCGACGGCGCAGCCGGTGTCGTTGTGACAGTGGATCCCCAGCCGCGCCGAGGTCATGGAGAGCACGTCGGCGACGACGTCCTGGATCTGGCCCGGAAGCATCCCGCCGTTGGTGTCGCAGAGGGCGACCACCTCGGCGCCCGCCTCCGTCGCGACCCGGACCACCTCGAGCGCGTAGCCGCGGTCGGCGGCATACCCGTCGAAGAAGTGCTCCGCGTCGAGAAAGACCCGGCGGCCCTCCCCGTGCAGGAAGGAGACGGTGTCGCGGACCATCTCGAGGTTCTCCTCGAGCGTCGTGCGCAGGGCCTGCTCGACGTGCCGGACGTGCGACTTCGCGACGAGGGTGACGACCGGCGCCCCGGAGTCGACGAGCGCCCGGATGAGGATGTCGTCGGCCGCCTTGGACCCGGCGCGGCGGGTCGCTCCGAACGCGGCCAGCTGCGCGTTGTGCAGCTGTAGCTCGCGGCCGGCCAGCGCGAAGAACTCGGTGTCCTTGGGGTTCGCGCCCGGCCAGCCCCCCTCGAGGAAGCCCACCCCGAGCTCGTCGAGGTGCCGGGCGATCGCGAGCTTGTCCGACACGGAGAGGTTGAGCCCCTCCTGCTGGGCGCCGTCGCGCAGGGTGGTGTCGTAGACGTGCAGGTCGGACATCGGTTTCGCTCTCGGTTCGTCGTCGGCCGCCCGCCGGTATGCCGGGTGTGTCGCGGGGGTATGCCGCCTGAGTCAGGTGTGTGGTGGAGCCCGGTGGCCGTGATCACCGATCCCTCGACGCTGCTCGCCCGGGCTGGGGTGGTGACCGGGGAAACAAAAAGACCCCCCGGGTACGGGAGGTCGGCGCGACGAAGGAGCTTCGTCGCGCTAGCTGATAATCAGCGTGGAGGTTGCCACTGCGGTCACAGGCTTCACGGGTGACACTGTGCCACAGCCGTGTCCGAATGACGATCACGGCGTCCGCATGGTGGGCAGCCTGCACGCCCGCCCCTGCTGGCCGCCCCTGCTGGCGGAGGTCGTGGTCTGGCCGCCCCTGCTGGCCGAGGTCGTG
>NZ_JANXRJ010000243.1 GCF_025353065.1 Lapillicoccus sp. | reverse complement strand
GGTGTAGATCTGGCCGTCCGACCCTCCGGCGAAGCAAAGATCGGCCGCGGGGCATGACAGGGATGAGGGCGTATCCCCACCGGGCACGACGTATTCCCCGACGGCTTTGGTGCCGTCGAACACCGCGGACAGGCCTTGCTCTCCCACCATCACGCAGAAGGTGACCGTCGCGCAGGACACCGGTCCGAACGTCCCATACTGCTCATCGGGAAGCACCTCGGTGTTGGACCCCCAACTGGTCCCGTTGAACACCTGAACCCATTTGTCTCCGCGGTAGCCGACGCAGAAGGTGTCGCTCACGCACGAGACCGAGGAGATCGGGTCGCCGATCGTCGCCCGTTGGGGTGCGCTCCAGGTGCTGCCGTTGAAAACTCCAGAATTGCCCGTGCGGTCAGCGGCGAGACAGAACGTCGCCGACACGCAGGACATCGTGTACGGGTCACCGTGCCGAGGCTGAGCGTCAACCGGCTCGGTCCATGCCGGCCGGGGAGCCGCGGTGAAGTAACCGACGACGTCGATCAGAAGGTTGGTTGATCCGGTGCTGTTGTTCAATACCCGGATCTTGCCGTCCGCACCGACCGGAACCACAGCCAGGTTGGGAACGGTGGCGCCGGGTATGAGGTTCACGTTGGACACCACCGGCACGGGCGACCCGTCGGCCCAGGCCCGAACGTTGCCCGGTGCCTTGGCCAGGACGGCGGTCAAATTGACGATGACTGCCGCAACTCCGGCCGTTGGGATCCCCCCGCGGCCTCCCACGGACACCGACAGCGTTCCCTGCGCGGGGATGGGCGCCGTGACCGCCCCGATGCCGGATCTGGTGTCCAAAATTCGTGCGGGCCCGGCACCGACGTAGGCCCCGACGGATGAGACGTTGCCCGCGTCGTAATAGCCCAGCACGTCGCCCACCACCTGGGTGTAGCCGCCGCTGTCGTTGGTGAACTCGACGTGACCCTGATAGCCCGGCCCGGTGAACAGCGACGCGATCACCAGGCCCGAGACCGTCTGGTGAGCCGCGAAGTTCAGGCTCGACGTGCTTGGCGCATCGTTGGGCGAGGGCACCTGCAGATCCCCGGGTTTCGTCGGCGCCACCACCGTCAAGTTCATCACGACCGACACCACCCCCGTCGGCGGCACACCCGCAACGCCAGCTACCTTCAGATCTAGATTTCCGCCAGGGAACAGCGGGTTCTTGGGCGCGCCGAGCCCGATGCGGGTGTCCAGCACCCGGGACGGCACGAGAGCGTGGAACGACCCGGCCGAGGGGGAAGATCCGGCCACGTAGTAGCCGGACACATCGGCCAGCGCATCCACGCTGCCGGCGCTGTTCGCGATTCGAATTTTGCCGTCCGCGCCGACTTTCACCATCGTCAAATTGGCGACGGTCTGGCCGGCGACGAAGTTCAGGTTCGACGAGTTCGGCATTGTCACTCCGTCGGGCCAGACGCGGACATTGCCGGCCGCAGTCGGACCGACGACCGTCACGTTCATCACCACCGCGGCCACCCCGAACGCCGGAACCCCACCGCGACGCACGATCTGCACCGCGACGCTGGAACCGCCGCGCACGGGGGCTTTCGCCGCGCCCAGGCCTATCCGGGTGTCAAGGATCCGCGTCGGTGTCAACGGCACGAACGTCCCGCTGGCCGGCGACACCGCCGGTGCAGCCGCACCTGTCGGCCCCGACGTCACCACGGAAGGTCCAGCTTCTGCGTTCAAGGCGCCCACACTCAACGCGCCCACCACCAACAGCACAGCGATACCACCACGCACGACACCCGAACGAACCTTCACGCCGCCCCGCCCATCCAGGAAAATCGAACGCGAACGCGCCGATAGGGTGATCTTGCCTACCGCGAACAACTTTTTCTAGAGGAGACCCATCATCAACCACTTCGGTGGCCGCGGCAGCCTCTCTGACCGGTCACGGATCCGCACCCAGTTGGCCGATCAGTCCACTTCGAACCGACCCGCGGCTCGCTCCCGGCGATGCCACACCAATGAAATACCACTTTGAATTACGAAGCCCACGCTCAACACGAGCCAGAAGATCTGTTGGAAGCCGGGCGACTTGCCAGTTGCCACAGCCAGCACGATCAGCGTGATGTAGGTCAGCGTGCTGATCGACCAGAAGATCGACCCGGCCAACGCCCAGCGGTACCTGCGGAGCACCGTGAAGCGCCCGAGCGCTTCCTGGCTGATGGACATGCTCGCATCCTTGCACCCACCTCGCAGCACCGCCTTGAAGGCGCTGAGTCAGACCGTCCATCGCACGCACCGGTAGCCGAACGTTGAAGGAACGTCCAGGCGGGCGGGTGTCCGCCTTGGCGTCAATGGCCAGGTCCGCTGGGGTTGGCAGCCGATGATGCGGACCCGGTCGAGGATTGCACGGTGCTGCGGCCCGGGGGCGGGTCGATCAGTCGGGAGTGCCCCAAGACGACCGACGGGTCCAGTCGTACCGCGGCTGCCAGGGTCGCCAGATCCAGGGCGGACACGTCCGTGGTCAAGGCGCTGAACAGGGAAACCGAGAAGCCACGCCCTAGATCGGCACTGGCCTCCTGGGTGGACAGGTTCAGCCGGGTGGTACGCCCATCGACGGTCACCGCAACGTATTTCGCTGTCGGGTCCAGCCCCAGCGTCCGCGTCGGTACGACGCTCACTTGAAGGCAGGGGGGCGTCACCGTCGCCAGGGTGGTGACAGTTCCGGTCGGGCACAACAAGGACTGCGCTGCATCCAATTCGGTCGCCGTCCCCATCTCCACGATGCCCTGCACGGTGTAGCCGGGCAAGCTCACACCGACTGTCGTTTTCCGGGTCAGGGTGGTGGGTCGATCTATCAACCCGGCACCGAATGCCAACAAGGCCGGATCTCCGCCGGTCCCGGCCCAGACGTGGATGTACCGGCCATCGGGAAGTTGCCACTGCAGCCAGCGTTTCACCGGGCTGATGCCGATACTGGTCGGCCACACCGAACCGGGGTCACTGCCCAACGTTGCCGGGTGACCAGCCAGTACGATTTGCCGCGGCGCGACCAGCGGAGCGAGCCGATCAGGTTCGCTGCCGACTGCGGTGGCTCCGACGGTCAATCCAGCCGACGGGGAGATGACATACCCACGTTGCATCAACTCGACAGCGTTCAACACGGAGCCGGTCGGCCGTGCGGCGGTGGAGACCCCGGCTGCGCGTGGCGCCGTCCAGGCCACCTGCAACGTGTTGACATCACGGGACCACACCATGGTGTCGGCGGCCGTCGGAGCATCAACGGTCGGAGTGACCGGTGAGCTGATGTTCACCGCACCGGTAAAGGGCACCATGTGCGACCCCGGCGGAATGACCGCCGCCGGTTCCGCTGGCCATGTCGATGCGGCCGGGTCGGGGGCTGCGCGGTCGGTCTGGGCGACCAACCCGATCCCGCCGATGAGGACCACCACGGCCAAAGCCGAAGACACCAGTGCTGCAGTCCGGCGAAGGCGCGCACGCGCGGCGATCCCGCGTACGACCTCGGCCCGCACAGCCTCGGAGTCCAGCGGTTGAGCGGTCAGCGAACGGAATTCCAGGTCCAATTCGGGATAGCTCATCGTTCCTCCATAGATGGGACCACAACGACGGTTGGGACGGTGGTCGGATTGGGGCGCCGGCTCGACCTCGGCGGCACGGCAACGGCAGGCGGCTCGACACGCGT
>NZ_JANXRJ010000199.1 GCF_025353065.1 Lapillicoccus sp. | reverse complement strand
GTCGAAGGGCAGCGGCACCGAGGGGACGACGGTGTGACCGCGGCTGGCGAAGTAGGTCAGCCAGCGGCGGCGGATCTCAGCGGTATCCATGTTCTGTCCAGGTCCTCGAGGTCGATGGGTCGGGAGCGGCGGTCGGGGCGGGGCACGGAGATCGGCCCGCACCCCTACCGAGCTCGCGGACCCGCCGGGTCGTCGAGCAGTGCGTGGATGCCGTCGGCGTCGAGCTGGCGGTCCTCGGGCAGGGTCTCGGTGTCGATGCCGAGGGCGAACCGCAGCTCGTCCTCCCGCTGCTCCATGCCGTCGCGCACGGCGGTCGCGAGCTCACGCAGCCCGTCACCCCAGCTCGCCAGGCCGTCGGCGAGCCCCTGCGGAGTGTATTGGCGGGCTGTCGCGCTCGCCTTGCGGACGACGAGCACGCCGATCGCGGCGCCGACGCCGACCCAGAAGAGCCTGCGCACGGGTCAGCCCCTCCGCGCTCGGGAGGAGGCGCGGCTGCCCGAGCCCCGGGATCCGGAACCCCGCGATCCGGAGCCCCGCAGTGCCGTCCGCACGCCGTAGCTGAACGCGGCGATCTTGACGACGGGCGATCCGAGCGTCGCGGCGAAGAGCGACGTCAGGGCGTTGATGTTGGTCGACATGTTGGCGACGTTGGTGGTGATGGTGTCGACGCGGACCAGCTGCTCGTTGGTCGCGGTGACGGTGTTGGTCACCTCACCGAGCAGCGGGACGGTCTGGTCGGACACGCCCTTGAGGCCGATCCGCGCCTCTTCGAGGATCTCGCCGGCCTTGCCGACGACGCTCCCGATGCGGAACACGAGGTAGGCGAAGGCGAGCGCGGCGATAACGCCGGCGATGTCACCGATGGTGACCTCGGCGAGTTTCATTTCAGCACCTCGGTGTCTCGTACGGCTCGAATGTCTGGGCGGGTCCCGCGAGGCATGCACGCACCGTTGCTGGACGGCGACAACCCTATCCGACCCGCAGGTGCCGGATCGCGTCGATCCGCCCGCCTGCGGCTCGCGTCAGGAGACCTCCGCGACGAGCGACGTCTTCACCTCGGGGAAGTGGCAGGCGATGACCTGGTCCAGCCCGGAGCTCTCCTTCAGCTCGAGCGGCGGCTCCACCTTCGCGCAGATGTCCTGCGCCTTCCAGCACCGGGTCCGGAAGCGGCACCCGCTCGGCGGGTCGATGGGGCTCGGCGGGTCACCCTTCAGCCGGATCCGCTCCCGCGGCGGCACTCCCCGCACCACGTTGATGTCCGGGGCCGCCGACAGCAGCGCCTGCGTGTAGGGGTGCTGCGGCGCCGAGTAGATGTCCCGCTTCCAGCCCTTCTCGACGATCTTGCCGAGATACATCACCGCGATGCTGTCGCAGAAGTGCCGGATGACACCGAGGTCGTGGGCGATGAAGAGGAACGAGAGGTTGAGCTCCTCGCGCAGCCGGGCCAGGAGGTTCATCACCTGGGCCTGGATGGAGACGTCGAGCGCCGAGACCGGCTCGTCCGCGATGATCAGACGCGGTTCGACGGCGAGGGCACGGGCGATGCCGATCCGCTGCCGCTGGCCGCCCGAGAACTCCGAGGGATAGCGGTTGATGTGCTCGGGGTTGAGCCCGACGAGCTCGAGGAGCTCCTTGGTGCGGGCCTTCTCCCTGCCCTTCGCCAGGCCGTGCACATCGAGCGGCGTCCGCAGGATGGTGCCGACGGTCTGGCGCGGGTTGAGCGAGGAGTAGGGGTCCTGGAAGATCATCTGGACCTCCCGCCGGAGTGGGCGGAGCTCCTTCTCCTTCATCAGCGCCATGTCCTGGCCGCGGAACCGGATCGCGCCGGAGGTGGGGTCCTCGAGGCGGGTGATCAGCCGCGAGGTCGTCGACTTGCCGCAGCCGGACTCGCCGACCAGCCCGAGGCTCTCGCCCTCGCGCACGACGAAGGAGATGTCGTCGACGGCCTTGACCGAGGACCGGAGCATCGACAGGCCCCGCACCTCGCGGACCGCGAAGTGCTTGACGAGGTGCTCGACCTCCAACAGTTTCGGGGCATTGGCGACGTCGCGCGGGGCCTGGTGGACGACCGTGTCGACGACGACGTCGTCGGGTTTCAGGGCATCGGTCGCGTCGTCGGTCGCGTCGTCGGTCGCGTCGTCGACAGCCTCGGGGGACGTGCTCATCGGGAGGTCTCCTGGCTCAGTACCCGCTCGGGATCGACGAGATGGCAACGGATCTGGCGGCCGTTCGGCAGGATCCTGAGCTCCGGCAGCTCGGTCACGCACCGCTCGCCCGGCACCTGGTCCTGATAGTCGCAGCGCGGGTGGAAGGAGCACCCGCTCGGCAGGTAGACGAGGCTCGGTGGCGCGCCCCGGATGGCTCTGAGCTCCTGAACCTCCTCCGACGCCGACGGGACGCTCTCGAGCAAACCCATCGTGTAGGGGTGGTTGGGTTGCGAGAGGACGTGCTTGGCGAGCCCCTTCTCGACCGCACGACCGGCATACATCACCAGGATGTCGTCGGCGACCTCTGCCACGACCGCGAGGTCGTGGGTGATGAGGATGACAGCGGAGCCGAACTCCTGCTGGAGATCCTTGATCAGGTCGAGGATCTGAGCCTGCACCGTGACGTCGAGCGCGGTCGTCGGCTCGTCGGCCACCAGCAGCTTCGGGTCGTTGACCAGGCCGAGGGCGATCATCGCGCGCTGCCGCATCCCGCCGGAGAACTCGTGGGGATACTGCTTGGCGCGACGGGCCGGGTTGGGGATTCCCACGCGTTCGAGCATCTCCACCGCGCGGGTGTTGGCGACGGCAGCCGATACGTGGTGGTGCGCACGGTAGGCCTCGGCGATCTGTTTCCCGACCTTGAAGAAGGGGTGCAGCGACGACTGCGGGTCCTGGAAGACCATCGCGACAGAGCTGCTTCGCAGACCGCGCATCGTCTCCTCGCTCGCGCCGACGAGCTCGGTGCCGTCGAGGGTGATGCTGCCGGTGATCGTCGTGCGCTTGGGGTTGTGCAGGCCGAGCAGGGTCATCGACGAGACCGACTTCCCGGACCCGGACTCTCCGACGACAGCGAGGGTGCGTCCGAGGCGGGCCTCGTAGCTGAGGTTCTGGACGGCGTTGACGGGGCCCTCGTCGCTCGCGAACCGGACGCTGAGGTCCTCGACCTTGAGAACGACGTCACCCGCGCTGCCGACGCGATCGCGGATGGAGGCACCCGACGGGCTGGTCCCGGTGCTCACGACAGCCTCACTCGCGGGTCGACGAAGGAGTAGGCGATGTCGACGACGATGTTCAGCGCCACGACGATGACACAGCCGAGCAGGACGGTGCCCATGATGATCGGGAGGTCGTCGGTCTGGATGAGGGCGGTGATGGCGAGCTTGCCCAGTCCGTCGACGGAGAAGATCTGCTCGGTGATGAGGGTGCCACTGAGCAGGCCGGCCATGTCGAGGCCGAGGATGGTGAGCACCGGGCTGAGGGCGGCCCGCAGGCCGTGCTTGTAGATGACCGATCGCCCACTGATGCCCTTCGATCGGGCCGTCCGCACGTAGTCCTGGGCCAGGGTGTCGACCATCTGGGCTCTCGTGTACCGCACATAGGCGGTCGACGTCACGAGTCCCAGGACGATCGCCGGAGCGATGAGGCCGACGATCCACGGACCGAACCCGTCGGAGAAGGGGTGGGTCTGCGGGAGAATGGGGTAGAGGACCGTGAAGTAGAGGGCGAACAGCAGGGCGACGACGATGTAGGGGATCGCCCCGAAGACCTGGCTCACCCCCACGAGGGTGCGGTCGAAGGCAGAGCCGCGTCTCGTGGCCGCCACCACCCCGAGCGACACCCCCACCCCGAGGAAGACGACCATCGCCAGGAGCGCGAGGGCCACCGTCGTGGGGAACCGCCGGAAGACTTCGTCGCTCACCTGGAGGTGGTTGTGGAAGGAGTAGCCGAGGCAGGGCGCCGAACAGTGGTTGACGTTGCCGCCGTCCGTGATGTCACGACCGACGAAGAGCCCCTGGAAGTACTCTGCGAACTGCACGCTGATGGGCCGGTCAAGCCCCATGCTCGTGCGAATCTGCTCGAGCTTGACTGCCGGACAACGGTTCTCGGCACACAGCGACTGAGCCGGATCAGCCGGTCCGGCGAAGAAGATGAGGAACGTCACCACGAGGGTGACGAGCAGGACGCTGACTCCCAGAGCGATACGGCGGGCGATGTAGATGAACATGGGGACCTCGACGGTGCAGGGGGCGGAGCCATGGGGCGTGGGTGGTGACCCACGCCCCACAGCGACGGTTCATCTGTCCGGGACGGACCGGGGTCGGCTTACTGGTCGACCCAGATCGAGTCGAGGATCGGCGATCCGTGGTTGTCGTCGTTGATGACGTTGTGCACCTTGGTCCCGAAGAGGATGTTGGACCTGTCCCAGTACCAGGGCAGGACGGGAAGGTAGTTCGTCATCAGCCACTGGTCGAACTTGCCCCACTCCGGGCCCTGCTCGGCGATCGACAGCTTCTGGATACGGGCCAGTTCGGCGTCGATCTTCGGGTCCTGGAGGTCACCCCAGTTGGTGCCACCGGACGTCAGCTGGGTCGAGGACACGGTGGGAGGGAAGATGGAGTCGGCCGACGGCCAGTCGAAGCACCATCCGCCCGGGGACTGGCCGATGTTGTAGTCCCCGTTCGGGTCCGCGATGAGCTTGCGCCTGTCCTTGCCTGCCACACCCTTGTCGGTCACCTTGAAGCCGGCCGCCTCGAGCTTCTTCTTGCGGATCTGGTTGACCGTCTGTGCGATGTTGCTCGGGTCGTCGTTGGTGTAGTAGTTCTTGATCTCGAAGGGCTTGTCCGGCCCGTAACCCGCGGCCGCCAGCATGGCCTTGGCCTTGACCGGGTCCCCCGGGCCCTGACCGGTGAGGCCGGGCACCGTGTAGTCGAGCCAGCCCGGGATCTGCGGCGGGATGAGGGTGTGCGCCGGCCGACCCGAGAGCGAGGTCAGACCGGATGCGGTGTAGAGGTCGTCGTAGGGGTAGGCCACGGCGAGCGCCTTGCGGACTGCGAGGGGGATCTTTCTGGTGTCCATGTTGACCGTGATCGTGCAGGAGGAGGGCCCGCTGACGAACTGCTTCGCCTTGGGGCCTCCGCTGCCGATCTGGTCGGCGAAGGAGGCGTCGACCGGGTCCCAGTCCAGCGTCGTGCCGTAGTCCCCCGTGCTGGCGAGGATGCCCTGCTGGGTCTTGATCGTGTCGGTGCCGAACTTGAAGTCGTAGCCGTCGAGGTACTGGGTGCGGGCGGCATCGGTGGCCGGGTCCCAGTTCGGGTTCTTGACGAGCGTGAGCTCCGAGCCCTGGGTGAACGACTTGATCATGTAAGGGCCGGTTGCCAGGGCCTTGTCACCGTAGGTCTCGTCCTTGGTGTCCTTGGCCTGGGGGATCGGTGAGACCTGGGTGAAGGTCGTGAAGTAGGGCAGGGTCTCCCACGGCTTGGCCAGGTGGAAGACGACGGTCGAGTCGTCCGGCGCTTCGATGCCCGCGAAGGTGTCGCCCGACTTGAAGGGTCCGAGGTACTTGTCGCCCCCCTTGAGGTAGTCGACCTGGTAGGTCGGGCCGGTCGCGGTGAAGGCGAAGGAGCGCTTGACGGCATACGCGATGTCTGCGGCCTTCATCGTCGAGCCGTCGCTGTACTTGATGCCGGACTTGAGCTTGAAGGTCCAGGTGAGCTTGTCGCTGGAGACCTGACCGAGGTCGGTGGCGAGGTCCGGCACGAGCACCTGCTTGCCGCCTCGGTTGACGAACGCCGTGAGCGAGCGCATCGTCAGCCGGGTCATGATCGCCCCGGAGTCCTGATAGAACTGCGCGCTCGGGTCCATGCTGCTCGGGGAGGTGGCGTAGGAGATCGTCAGCGTCCCCCCCTTCTTGGCCTTGGGATCCGTCGGTGCGGGACCCTTGGCGTTGGGGTCCAGCGAGGCGCCCGCGGTCTGCACCGGTCCGGTGCTCGTGTCGGACGTACCGTTGGTCGTCGAGCTGGGGGCCGAACACGCGGCCACCACTCCGATCGAGACGGCCGCTCCCGCGGCAAGGACGTGGGTCCAACGCATGTGGTGCTCCTCTTTCAGGTGTTCACGTCCCGGACGTGGCTGGCCGGGAACGACTTTTCCGGTGAGGGGGTGGCTCACCGACGGGTTGTGGGGTCGAAAGCGTCCCGGATCGACTCGCCGAGCAGGCTGAGTGCGAGGACGAGGAGGGCCACCCCGAGGACCGGGGGCCAGAGGTGCAGCGGGTAGGCAGAGAAGTTGCCCCCTGACGCGACCGAGATCGTGCGCCCCCAGGACGGGGTGGGCTCGACCAGACCGGCCCCGAGGAAGGACAGCGTCGCCTCGGCAGCGATGTATCCGGGAACGGCGATCGACGCCGAGACGATGATCGGGCCGACGAGGTTGGGCAGGATCTCCTTGACCAGGATCTGCCGCGTCGGGACACCGATGACCTTGGCGGCCTGCACGAACTCGCGTTCGCGGAGGGAGAAGACCTCGCCGCGGATCAGTCGGGCCAGCCCGATCCAGCCGAAGAGGATCAAGATGATGAGCAGTACCCAGAATCGCAGCGACGACGTCTCCTCGGCGGTGAGGATCCGTCCGCCACCGACGCGGTTCTGGACGATCGGCACGAGAGCGAAGACGAAGAGGAGGTAGGGCAGGCTGAGGAAGAAGTCGATGACCCAGGAGATGACGCGGTCGACGATGCCGCCCAAGTAGCCCGCGAGCAGGCCCATGACGATGCCGACGACCGTCGAGCTCACGGCCGCCAGGAAACCGATGGTCAGTGAGGGCTGCGCCCCGTAGGCCCAGAGAGCGAAGAGGTCGCGCCCCGTGCGGGGCTCGACACCGAACCAGTGCTGCGCCGTGGTCCCGATCGTCGGCAGCGTGTTGCGCCGGTTGATCAGCTCGGGATGGAAGGCGTTGAGCGTCTCGCCCTCGAGCTTGACCAGCAGGGGTGCCAGGACGGCGATCAGGATGAAGAACACGACGATGACCGCACAGACGATCGCGACCTTGTCGACCTTGAGGCGGTCCCAGGCGATCTGCCCCGGGGTGCGCCCGTGCCGTCGACTCGACTCTGCCGCATCGGACAGTTCGGGGTCGACTCCCACCTCGAGGGTCTCGGCGGCGACCGCGGATGAACCCAGCGTCAAACCCGTTCTCCGTCCTCGTGACTGCGCGTCCTGTGTTGAGCCGACAGTGCCCGCACCACCCCTGCGCCGCGCCGGGGAAGGACCGCGCGTCTCGATTCGCCGCAACCTTGACACACAACGACGGAAGTCTGAAGGATCGCTGAACCGCTTGATGGCAAATCGTTACCCAGCACACACGGTGGAAACACATCCTTGACGGGGCGTTTACAGGTGTGGAAGTTCTCCGGCATCAGGCCGTCGCCGCCGACGAACCGCGCAGATCTCAGCCCCGATGCAGCCGTTCCTTAAGCCAGGCGAGCCGCACGCCCAGCCGTTCCTCGAACCCCCGGTCGGTGGGCCGGTAGTAGTCGGTGGTGCCGTCGAGGTCGTCCGGGAGGTGCTGCTGCGCGGCGACGCCGTCGGGCGCGTCGTGGGCGTAGGCATAGCCGTCGCCGTGCCCGAGGCGGGCGGCCCCGGCATACCCGCTGCCCCGCAGGTGGACCGGGACGGGCCCGCCGCGACCCGCCCGCACGTCGGCGATGGCGGCGTTGATGCCGAGGTATGCCGCGTTGGACTTCGGGGCGAGCGCGTTGTGGACGACTGCCTGCCCGAGGATGATCCTCGCCTCGGGCATCCCGATCTGCGCCACCGCGTGCATCGCCGCGACCGCGGTCTGCAGCGCCGTGGGGTCGGCCATGCCGACGTCCTCGCTCGCGGCGATGACGATGCGGCGCGCGATGAACCGGGGGTCCTCCCCCGCCTCCAGCATCCGGGCGAGGTAGTGCAGTGACGCGTCGACGTCACTGCCCCGCATCGACTTGATGAGCGCGCTCGCGACGTCGTAGTGCTGGTCGCCGGCCCGGTCGTAGCGCACCGCCGCCTGCGCGACCGCCTGCTCGACGTGGGCGAGCGTGATCCGGACGACGCCCTCGGCGTCCGGGTCGTCGGCGGGCGCCCCGATCGGCTCGGCGTCGAGCGCCACCCCGGCCGCGGCCTCGAGGGAGGTCAGAGCACGTCGCGCGTCGCCGCCGGCCATCCGGACGAGGTGGTCGCGGGCGTCGTCGGCGAGCCCGTGCCCGCCCGCCAGCCCGCGCTCGTCGACGAGGGCGGCGTCGATGACCTGCGCGACCTCCGCGTCGGAGAGCGGGGTCAGGGTCACCAGCACCGACCGGGAGAGCAGCGGCGCGATGATGCTGAAGGACGGGTTCTCCGTCGTCGCGGCGACGAGGATGACGGTGCGGTTCTCGACGCCGGGGAGCAGCGCGTCCTGCTGCGCCTTGGTGAAGCGATGGATCTCGTCGAGGAAGAGGACGGTCTGACGGGCATACAGGTCGCGGTCGCGGGTCGCCTGCTCCATCACGGAGCGGACGTCCTTGACCCCGGCCGTGACCGCCGACAGCTCGACGAACCGGCGCTCGGCCGCCGTGGCGACGAGGTGCGCCAACGTCGTCTTGCCTGTGCCCGGCGGACCCCAGATGATCGCGGAGAGCGGCCCGGCGCCCCCGCCGCTGCCCTCGATGAGCCGACGCAGTGGGCTGCCGGCTCGTAGCACGGCCGCCTGCCCGCGCACCTCGGCGAGCGACCTCGGACGCATCCGCACCGCGAGCGGGGGCGCGACCGGGCTGGACGGGTCGGGCGAGCCGCCGGGCCGGGACGCCGCGAAGAGGTCCGGGCTGTCGTCACTCATCGTCACTCATCGCCGAACAGCGTATCCGGGTCTGACTGTCCAGAGCCGCGTGTCCGGATCCGCGGGCGTGGCCGCCCGCGCCGCCGATCCGCCCGTGCCACTCTGGGGTCGTGTCGGACACCCGGGCCACCGCTCTCGCGCGCCTCGGGGCTGTCTCCGCGCGCCACCCCTGGCGCTTCGTCGTCGCCTGGGTCCTGGTCACTGCCACCGCGTTCGCCGTCGCGGTGGGTGGCGTCACCGGTCAGTCCCTCTTCGACCGGCTTCAGTCCGGCAACCCGAGTGCGCCCGGCGAAGCAGAAGAGGGTCGGGTCCTGCTGGCCCGGCTCGACCCGCAGCCGGAGACCCTCCTGCTCCAGATCCGTGGGGCCGACCTCGGGAACGCCGGCGCGCTGGCGGTCGCCCGGGCGGCGACGCAGCGGGTCGCGGCCCTGGCCGGCGTCACGAAGGTGTCCTCACCGCTCCTGCTCCCCGGAGGGCTCACCGATCCTGCGGCCGCCCCGTTGCTCGCCGTCGGAGCCGGCGGGGCACCGCGCGCCGGCAGCTTCCTCACCATCGTCACGATCGCGGCGCAGGGGTCCGGGACCGTGACGACCGAGGCGGCGGTCGGCCAGCACCTCGACGCCGTGACCGCCTCCCTGCCCGGTGCCACGGGGATCGTCGGTGGAGGTGGGCTGCTGCTCACGGCGATCACCTCCCAGGTCGAGGTCGACCTGCGGTTCGGCGAGGGCATCGCCCTCCCGCTCACCTTCCTCGTCATGTTCTTCGTCTTCGGAGGCTTCGTCGCCGCCGGCATGCCCATCCTCGGCGCGGTGACCGCGATCGGGGGCGCGCTCGCCGCCCTCTTCGGCTTCTCCCACGTCATCGACCTCGATGCGAGCGTCGTCAACGTCGTCACTCTGCTGGGACTCGGGCTGTCCATCGACTACGGCCTGCTCACCGTGAGCCGCTACCGCGAGGAGCTGGCGTCCATCGCGGCTCGGGACCGGGATCATCGGCGGCATCTCTTCACCAGCGACGACATCCGGCACGCCACCTCCCGCACCGTGGCCACGGCCGGGCGGACGGTGCTGTTCTCCGGGCTCACCGTCGCGATCGCCCTCGCCGGGCTGATCGTCTTCGAGTCCTCGATCATGCGCGCCATCGGCGCCGCGGGCGTCTCGGTCGTCCTCGTCGCCCTCGTCGTCGACCTCACCCTCGTCCCGGCGCTGTGCGCGCTCGGGACCCGCCGACTGCTGGCCCGGGGGGCCGAGCACACCGCGGACGAGGGCGCCTTCTCGCGGCTCGCCCACGGCGTCCAGCGCCGACCGGTCACCGTCGTCCTCATGACCCTCGCCGTCCTGGTCGCCCTCGCCTGGCCCGCGCTCGGGATGCGGCTGACCTCGTCGGGCCAGCAGCTGCTGCCGAAGGACTCCCCCCAGCGCGTCTTCTTCGACGACCTCGCCCGGGACTACCCGGCTCTCGCGGCGCCGACCCTCACGGTCGTGGCGAGGACCCCGCTCGCGGCCGCGCAGGCGTGGGCGACCTCCCACGTGGCGACCCTGGCCGGCGTCCGGAGCGCCGTGGCCCGGCCGCTCGGGCCCGACGTCAGCGCGGTCGCGGTCACGGTCGAGGGAGGGCCGTCCGGCGCCCGGGCCGACGCGACCGTGACGGCGTTGCGCGACCACCGCCCGACCTTCGCGACCCTCGTCACCGGCCAGGCCGCGGGACAGCACGACTTCCTCGCCAGCATGCGCGCGAGGGCGCCGCTGGCCGGCGGGTTGATCGTCGCAGGCACCTTCCTCCTGCTCTTCCTGATGACCGGTTCGCTCGTCCTCCCCCTCAAGGCACTGGTCCTCAACGTCGTGTCCCTCGGCGCCGCGCTGGGGGTCCTCGTCCTGGTCTTCCAGGACGGCCACCTGGAGCGCCTCCTCGACTTCTCGTCGGTCGGTGCGATCGAGTCGCTCATCCCGTTCCTCGCCCTGGCGTTCGGGTTCGGCCTGTCGATGGACTACGAGGTCTTCCTGTTAGCCCGCATCGTCGAGCTCCATCGACGCGGCGTCGGCAACAACGAGAGCGTCTCCCTCGGGCTCCAGCGCTCGGGCCGCATCATTACCTCCGCGGCGCTGCTGGTGATCATCGTCTTCGCCGGCTTCGTCGCGGGAAAGCTGTTGGTGATCAAGGAGATCGGGTTTGCCCTCGTCGTCGCGGTGGCGATCGACGCCACCCTGGTGCGGATGCTCCTCGTCCCGGCCGCGATGACGCTCCTCGGCCGGTGGAACTGGTGGGCTCCGGCGCCACTGCGGCGCTGGCACGACCGGCACGGGGTGGCCGAGTGACGCGCGGAACGTTCTGGTGTCCACGCACCTCCTCTGTCAGTGAGGACCTCGCACCGATCGGTCGGGTCACGCTTCACGGGAGGCACGAGCCATGAGCAGATCGCCGCGGATCATCCTGGTCGCGGCCACTGCGGTGGTCGTGGCGCTCGTCCTGAGCGGCTGCGGCGGCGGGTCGGGCGGGGGGTCCTTGGGCGGTCCCGACGACGCCGTGGCTGCAGACACCCGTGCCTCGGCCGGCGCTGCCTCCGTGGAGGGGACAGTGACCGACGCCTCGGGGCGGCCGGTCAGCGGGGTCATGCTGCAGGCCACCAGCCTCGCCTCACCCCCGCTGCCCGTGCCCGAGCTCGCGGTCGTCACCGACGCGCGCGGTCACTACGCGTGGCACGGCCTGCGGCCCGGACCGTATGCCGTGAGCGCGAGCCAGGGGCCAGCGACCGCACGCGTCGAGCTCTCGGTCATGGACGGTCGGGCCGTGACAGCCGACCTCTTCCTGCATTGACCCCACCCCCATCCTCGACTTGTTGCGGCCCATGCAGGGAGCCCGCGGTGACCGCCCGGTGCGCGTCCTCCGTGATGGGCGCTGACTGGGAGGAGCCTGGACGTATCAGGTGAGCCAGCTATGGACTCCTGCTGGTGTCACGCCATCGGGGCGGGACGCGAGCGCAAAGGACCGCCATGTTGTCACGTCACCACCGGATCTCGAGGATCCGCCTCATCGCCGTCACGGTCGGGGCGCTCGCCGTCACCGCCCTCGGCGTCGTCGGGACCGCCCACGCCGCACCATCGACGGACCTCGCCTCCGGCAGGGGTGTGGCAAGCACGGCCGTCGCGAGCGCCGCCGGCTCCCTCTCGCCCGACGCGCTCGTGTCGGCGTCAGGCTCCGTCGTCACGCCGGAGCAGGGTGCTGCGTCCGTCCTCGCCAAGCAGGGACGGGGGGTCCAGGGCTCGGCGCCCTCGCTCGGCAAGGGGACGTCCGGGATGAGCCCGTCGTCGATCATCGGCACGGACAGCCGCTTCCGGGTCACCCCGACGACGAGCTTCCCCTACCGGTCGACGGTCCTCATCCTGCGCGACGGCAACCTGCACTGCACCGGCTGGATGATCAGCAAGGACACCATGCTCACGGCCGGGCACTGCGTGAACACCGGCGGACCGGGTGGCTCGTGGTACTCCGGGCTGACCTTCCGACCCGGCAGCGACGGGGGCACCGCTCCCTACGGGACGCTCACCTCCCGCGGCACCTGGGCCCTCAACGGCTGGGTGAACTCCGGCGACACCAACTACGACGCGGCGATCATCAAGCTGAGCAGCCCCGTCGGCGCGACCGTCGGCTGGTACGGCATGTGGTGGCAGACCGCCGCCCTCGACGGCCTCTTCACCCGGGTCACGGGCTACCCCGGCGACAAGCCCTCGACGCAGTGGATGTCCTACGACTCCGTGCGCGCCTCGGGCACCGACAAGATCTACTACCAGAACGACACCGTCGGCGGTGAGAGCGGTTCGCCGGTCTGGCAGCTCCGGGGCAGCACCGCGGCATACTGCGCAGGAGGCCCGTGCGCGATGGCGATCCACACCAACGGCCTCTACGGCAGCGGGCTCACGGCGAGCAACAACAGCGGCACCCGGATCACGCAGGCGAAGTTCTCGACCTTCATGAGCATCGTCAACCTGCCCTGACCCACCAGGACACGGGGCCGGCTGTTGGCTTCCTCGCGGGCACTCGGTCACTACGGTGACCGGGTGCCCCGCTTCCTGTTCGCTCACGCACCCGTCCTCTCCGCCGTCCTCTCATCCGCCGTCCTCTCGTCCGCTTTGCTGGTGTCCGGGGTGGTGGCGGCCGGGCCCGCCGACGCCGGCGCCGGGACGTCGTCCGGCAGCGAGCGAGCCACGGCCGCCCGGCACGTCGTGGGCGACGGCTCCCCGGCGAGCTGCACGTCCGCGGCGGTCGTCCGGGCGGTGGCCATCGGTGGCACCATCACCTTCAGCTGCGGCGCAGCCCCGAAGCGCATCGTCATGATGGCTACGGCGAAGATCCGCAACGACGCCAGCGCAGACGTCGTGATCGACGGTGGCGGCCTCATCACGCTGAGCGGCGCGGGGCAGCGCCGGATCCTCTACCAGGACACCTGCGACCCGGCCCAGGTCTGGACGACCGACCACTGCGACGACCAGGCCACACCCCGCCTCACGATCCGGCGGATGACGTTCGTCGACGGCAACTCGACCGGCGAGAGCTATGACGGCGGCGGCGGCGGTGCGGTCTTCGTCCGCGGGGGCACCCTCTCGATCACCGGGTCCCGCTTCTACCGCAACCAGTGCGACAGCAACGGTCCCGACCTCGGCGGCGGCGCGGTGCGGGTCCTGAGCCAGTACCACGGCACCCCCGTGACGGTCAGCGGCTCCACGTTCGGCGGCTCGGCGGCCGACGCCAACCGGTGCTCCAACGGCGGCGCCCTCAGCAGCATCGGCGTGAGCTGGGTGATCACCCGCTCGGTCCTCAGCTTCAACCAGGCGATCGGCCGCGGCGCCAACCCTGCTCGACCGGGCACCCCGGGCGGCGGCTCCGGCGGGGCCATCTACAACGACGGCAACACGATGACGCTGTCCGTGGTCAGCTCGACGATCCAGGACAACCACGCCAACGAGGGCGGCGGCGCCATCTTCTTCGTGAGCAACGACCGCACGGGGACCCTCCGCATCCAGGGGTCGACCTTGCGCCGCAACCCCAACGACGGCTTCTCGACCGCCGGATATCCCGGGATCTTCTATCTCGGCCAGGGCGACCCTGTCGTCATCGACTCCACGATCACCCCCTGAACGGCGCCTCGCTCACGGGGCTTTTCCGGATCAGCCGCCGGTCTCCCGGTCGAGGACGAAGACGCCGTTCACCGCCCGCAGCCGGTGGGTGCATGCCGCGGTGCCGGCTCCCGCAGCAACCGTGTAGCGGGCAGTGGTGTCGGCGTGGGCGTGCCGCTCCTCGCGCGGCACCCCGTAGATCCACGAGGCCGTGCCGCTGTAGGCGTCGGTGACGTCGCGCTCGAGCAGGGTGCGTCCACCGGTCTGCTGCCGGGTGAGCTCGCCCCAGGTGATCGCGAGGTCCCCCGTCACGTCGAAGGCGCCGTCGATCCCCGGGTGCGGCACGAAGCCCAGCACGCCCTTCTTGGCGTAGCGCACCTGGTCGGTCGCGATGGAGACCGGCCCCTTGGCCGGGCTCGTCACGACCGTCGTCGTGTCGCGCCAGGTGGCGTCGAGCCGGTCGTCGGCCTCCCCCGCGGTCCACTGGTGCTGCGAGGTGTTGTGCAGGGCGCGGTCGACGGCGGTCGTCACCTTCCCGAGGGAGGTGTTCAGGTAGCCCGTCGCGCCGAAGGTGCGGTCGACGGTCAGCCCCAGCGACCCTCCTCCGCCGCTGCTGCCGGAGACGGCGGTGCCGTGGGACGGCGGCGCGGCATACCGGGTGGTGGCGCCGGTGACCCGGACGCTCCCGGCGTCGCGCCAGACGCTGAAGAGCGGGGCGAGGGTCCAGCCGCTCTGGCCGGCGGGGAGGCCCTGCACGGAGATCCGCACGTCGTGCGCCTTGCCGTCGGTCAGGCCGCCGACGAACGGCGTGAGGTCGTAGCGCAGGGCCGGGATGTCGAAGGCGTGGGGCGACGGCACCGTGTACCAGAGGAAGGGGTTGGACCAGCCCCCCGTGTAGATGACGGGGTAGGGCAGGGCCACTCCGGCGACCCGGCCGTCGATGCTCACGTCGACCTCGCGGTAGGGCAGCCCGTCGGCGCACGAGTAGCCGGAGTCAGCCGGGGCGCTGGTGTCCCAGAACTCCTCGCACCCGCCACCCGACCCGGTGGCGTAGACGTCGGCGAGCAGCCTCGTCGTGTTGCGCGGGACGGTGAGGGTGCCGACGAGGTCGGAACCGTCACGGGTCGCGCCCGCGAGCGGCAGGACCTGCGCGGCGGTGGCGGCTGCCGGGGCCTTCGGGCCGGTGACGTAGAAGTCGAGGTCCACGGTGATGGCGAAGACACCGGTGTAGGTGCTGTCGACGACGTTGCCGACGAACATGGAGACGTCGGTCGGTGAGCGCAGCACAGGCGCCAGCGCGGTGACGTCCTTGTCGACGTGCCACGTGATGCCGGAATCGCTCGGCTCCGGCGTCGAGAGGGTGAGCATCCGGACACCGCCGACGTCGAGGTAGCCGAGGCGGTCGAACTGGCGCCCGGCCACCGACCCGGTCAGCCGCATGACGACCTTCGACCACGCTCCCGGGCAGCCTGCCGGCGGCGTGAAGCGGTGGGTGTAGACGTCGAAGTTGTTGAAGCCGTGGTCGACGATCCGCACCGTGCAGTGTCGGCTGGCCGGGACGACGATCGGCTGCTCGGGGGTCCGGGGGTCGTCCCACGACGGGCCGTACTCCGGCGGCGGGTCGACGACGGCGCTCGGCAGCACCGCGGCAGCAGCGCCGGCGGCTGGCGCGGAGCCGGCCGCCACGGCGGCGACCGGCGAGAGGGCGAGCGAGGCTCCGGCGAGGACGGCCAGCAGGGTGCGCCACGGCATACGGGTCATGGCAGGAACCTAGGGGACGGGACCGACACCCGCGAGCGGGACTCGGGGCGAGCTTCTGGTTGGCTGTCGTCCCGTGCAACCACCTCGCGTGCGGGACCTCGTGGCCGATCACTGGGGCATCGCGGTCGATGAGGTCGCCCGGCTCGAGGGCGGCATGAACTCTGAGGTGTGGAAGGTGACCGTCGGGCACCGGCAATGGGCCCTGAAGGTCGTGGGGCCGCAGAGCCCGCCCGGTTTTCGGGCGGGCTCTGCACGCGGCCATCGCTCTCGAGGCTGCCAGCATTCCTGCCGGAGCCCCGGTCGCTTCGCGGGACGGCCAGATCGCCGCTGTCCTCGACGGGGGAACCGGTGCGCTCCTCACCTGGGTGGGCGGCGTCCCGCTCAGCGCGACAGCCGAGGACGCCGGCAGCATCGGTCGCGCCCTCGGAGAGGCCCACCTCGTGCTCCGTCGCACCAGGATCGCGGACGCGCCGCCCTTCGACTGGATGGACTGCGACGCCCCCCACCTGGACGCAGAACCCTGGGTGCGTCCTGCCGTCGCCCGTGCAGTGCACGAGTGGGAGGGCGTTCGCCACCACGTCTCGGCCTGGGGCTTCCTCCACGGTGATCCCGCCCCAGAGGTGTTCCGCCAGAACGGGTCCGAGGGCACCTGCGGCATCATCGACTGGTCCAGCGGCGTCGACGGTCCGTGCGTGTACGACCTCGCTTCTGCCTGCATGTACCTCGGTCGGGGGCCCGGGTCCGAGGTGGTCGAGGCCTACGCCGCCCACGGCCCGGTGCCCCTGCGTGAGATCGATCTGGCGCTGCCCGCACTCCTGCGATACCGCTACGCCGTCCAGGCCGACTACTTCGCCCGGCGCGTGGCCGAGAATGACCTCACGGGTCTATCCGACCCGGCTGACAATCAGCACGGCCTCGACGACGCCCACGAGATGTTGGACGGATGAGCGGAGCGGAGGCAAGGGACGAGGAGTCGGTCTCCATCCAGTCGGGCTCAGGGTCGACGGCGAAGCGCACCGCGTCAACCGCCTCGCGGCCCTCCAGCCAGGCCTTGGCGATCCGG
>NZ_JANXRJ010000127.1 GCF_025353065.1 Lapillicoccus sp. | reverse complement strand
CGAACGGGACACCAGTGTCCCGTTCGTGCGGACGTCCTGTGTATGCCGGGCCGTCATCGGTGACTCGGCGCTGCCGGAGGAGATCGCTCCGCAGCCCAGGGCTGGTGACAGGTCGTCGGCGAGCAGGGATCGTCCGGTGCTACGTCGTCGGGGACGTTCTCCCCCAGGGGTTCTGCTGGGAGACCCGCCATCGGCGAACACGGTCCGGGAGAGCTGGGCTCGCCCCATTCCTCCGCTTCGACGATGGCGTCGAACTCGGCCCGGAGCCATTCCTCGTCGGCCACGATCACCTCGACGAAGGACGCCTGAACGTTCTCCAGGGCGCTGTTCCTGTTGTCTGCCAGGGGAAACACCACCTTCGCGGGTCAGGCGTGGATCGCCTGGCGGTCTCGGCCGACGTCGCGCGTGATGGTGATCTTGCGCGGTTTGCCCTGCTCGGCGACCGGGATCTTCAGGGTCAGCACCCCGGTGTCGTAGGACGCCGCCACCCGTTCGGTATCGAGGGTGTCGCCGAGGATGAGCTGGCGGCTGAACACCCCGCGAGGACGTTCGGCGGCCAGGAGCTCGGTGTCGTCGTCCTTGCGCCCGGGGCGCTCCGCCCTGACGGTCAGGACGTTGCGCTCGACGTCGAGGTCGATCGAGTCGGGCTCGACACCGGGAAGGTCGAGCTCGACGACGAAGGAGTCGCCGTCCCGCCAGGCATCCATGGGCATCACGGCCGGACGGGCCAACGTGCCCTGTGTCCCGAGGACCTGCTGGGTCAGCCGGTCGAGGTCTCGGAACGGATCGGTACGCATCAGCATCGGGATCCACCTCCTGTTTGACGATGCTGCTGATTGGTCGCCACCCAGACCGCCGGCCACCGGGATCTGTGGTGAGCGCGATAGATTTTTTATAGCACCGACATCACGAGGTCGGCAAGATCCCCGGTCGAGAAAACGGCCCGACAACCAGTTCGAGAGGTGGGCCGATGATCTCCCCCCGGCGCGGCCCCGCCGCAGGACGCGCGGTCTACGCCATCTCCGTCGCGGCCGAGCTCGTGGGGATGGGGGTCCAGACCCTGCGTCTCTACGAGGCCCGAGGCCTCCTGACCCCGGCGCGAACCGAGGGCGGGACGCGGCGCTACAGCGCCGACGACGTCGACCGCCTCCGTCGGATCGGACAGCTGCTCGACGGCGGCCTCAACCTGGCCGGCGTCGCCATGGTCCTCGAGCTCGAGGGCGAGAACGAACGGCTGCGCGCCCGACGGGCCTAGGTCCGCGGCATACCGGACCGAGGTCGGCAGACTGGGGGCATGTCATCACGACCGGAGTCCGGGAAACGATCCCTGCGCAGTGACGCGTGGTATGCCGGGGAGGACCGCAACGCCTACATCCACCGGGCCTGGATGCGCCGCGGCGTCCCCGGCTCGGCGTTCGAGGGGCGACCCCAGATCGCCATCGCCAACACGGCGTCCGATCTCACCCCGTGCAACTCCCACCTGGGGGAGGTGGCGAAGTCCGTGCGCGACGGGGTCTACGAGGCCGGCGGCATCCCGCTCGAGCTGCCGGTCGTGTCGCTGGGGGAGACGCTGGTGCGCCCGACCGCGATGCTGTGGCGCAACATGGCCGCGATGGCGACCGAGGAGATGCTGCGCGCCAACCCCATCGATGGCGTGGTCCTGCTCGGAGGGTGCGACAAGACCATCCCGGCCCTGCTGATGGCGGCCGCGTCCGTCGACCTGCCCGCGGTGGTGGTGCCCGGTGGTCCGATGCTCACCGGCACCTTCCGGGGCACGCCGCTCGGCTGCGGGACCGATGTCTGGCGCCTGTCGGAGGAGGTGCGGGCGGGCACGTTGAGCCAGGAGGACTTCCTCACCTCGGAGTCGGCGACCATCCGCAGCCGGGGCCACTGCAACACGATGGGGACGGCCTCGACGATGGGTCTGCTCGCCGAGGCGCTCGGCATGGTCATCCCGGGAGTCGCGGGGACGCCCGCGCCCGACAGTCGTCTCCTGGAGTCCGCGCACGCGACCGGCCGGCTCGCCGTCGAGCTGGTGGCCGCCGACCGCCGCCCCAGCGAGGTGCTGACCCGCGGCTCGTTCCACAACGCCGTCGTCGCGCTGGCCGCCATCGGGGGGTCGACCAACGCCGTGGTGCACCTGCTCGCGATCGCCGGCCGGCTGGGGGTCGAGCTCACCCTCGAGGACATCGACCGGATCGGCGCCGACGTCCCGCTCCTGGTCGACCTGCAGCCCGCCGGCCGCTTCCTCATGGAAGACCTGCACCGCGCCGGCGGACTGCTCGCAGTGCTCCGCGAGGTCCGCGACCTGCTCGACCCGACGGCCATCACGATCGACGGCCGACCCCTGGTCGACCACCTCGAGACCGCCCGGATCTGGGACCGCGAGGTCATCCGCACCCGGGACGAGCCGCTGCTGGTCGAAGGCGGAATCGCCGTGCTGCGTGGGAACCTCGCTCCCCAGGGCGCCGTCATCAAGCCGGCCGCCGCCTCGCCCCACCTGCTGCAGCACCGGGGGCGAGCCGTGGTCTTCGACAGCATCGAGGACTTCCATGCGCGGGTCGACGACCCCGACCTGGAGATCGACGCCGACTCCGTCATGGTCCTGCGCGGGTGCGGGCCGCGCGGCTACCCCGGGATGCCCGAGGTCGCCAACCTGCCGCTGCCCACGAAGCTGCTCAGGCTGGGGGTGCGCGACGTGGTCCGGATCTGTGACGGGCGGATGAGCGGAACGGCATACGGGACAGTCGTTCTGCACGTCGCCCCGGAGGCGGCGGCGGGCGGACCGCTCGCCCTCGTGCGGACCGGTGACTGGATCGAGCTGGACGTCCCGGGGCGTCGGCTGAGCCTCGAGGTCCCGGACGCCGAGCTCGCGGCGCGGGTCCCGAGCGAGGCGACCACCGCCGCGTATGCCGCGCCCCGCCGCGGCTGGGAGCGGCTCTACGTCGACCACGTCCTGCAGGCCGACACCGGCGCCGACCTGGACTTCCTCGTCGGTGGCAGCGGTGACCAGGTCTCGCGGGAGTCGCACTGACGCGAGTCGCTCACCGTCGTGATGATGGCCGAGGTCGGCGACCAGGTCGGCGTGGCCGATCACGATGTCGCCGCTCTGGCTCGAGATAGGTCGCACCCAGGATCCACACCTGGGTGTCACTGCGGAAGATGCGCGCGCCGAGGGGCGGCTGTACTCGTGCGGCTGTACTCGTACGACGCCCTGCTTCATCCGTTGTGCGCACGGTCCGGCGTTTCAGACAACCTCTGGACATCGCGCACACGACCGACAGGATCGAGCTCGACATCCCGGGGAGTCGGCTGATTGTCGAGGCCGATACCAGCGCCGATCTGGACTTCCTCGTGGGGACCAGCGAGGGAGGGATCACGCACCAGTCGGCAGAACAAGTCTGGTGACTAGGCCCGTTTTGTGTAGTGAGCGACCTATGCTGCTGCCGACACTCTCCACGTGCCGGGCGCACAGCCTCGGCTGGGGGCTCCGGGGAGGTGTTGTTCTCACCGACGCCAGGAGTGCACCATGGCAGGTTTTGCAGGTTGCTCACGCCGCTTCCGTATGCTCACGGTGGTCACCGTAGGGGCAGTGGCCGTCACAGCTCTCACCTCGTGGCCGGCCGCAACGGCCGTGGGTGGTTCCACCGCAGGTGCTGCGGCTGCGGTCTCTCTTTCCACCGCGATTCAGGTTGGCGTATCGACGCCGGCGGCCACCGCAGGCCCGAGCACGCCGGTCGGCCGGCGGCAGCTGCCGTTGCTCGGACGATCGACGACATCGGCAGGAGCCACCAACCTCAGGGCGCTCACGGCTCCCCGTGCCGCCTCGGCAGGGAAGGCACACTCGGCCGTGCTGCACAGCTTCGACGGTGTCAGTGCGCTGGACAACAAGGCCGCGTCGGGCTTCGATCTCGAACCACCGGACGAGGGGCTCGCCGCCGGCAACGGATACGTCGTGAACTTCGTCAACGTCACCGGCCAGATCCACAGCACCTCCGGGTCACTGCTGGTGAAGCCCTTCTTCCTCAACACGTTCTTCCAGGAGTCTCCCACCGCGAACACCTCGGACCCTCGGGTCTTCTACGACGCGGCGAGTGGTCGGTGGATCGCGACCATTCTCGAGTACGCCTTCGACAGCACCACCGGACTGCTGAGCGAGAGCCACGTCGACGTCGCGACGAGCCGCAGCAGCGACCCCCGTGGGCAGTTCCGCATCTTCCGGGTCGACACCACGAACCCCGACCACGCCGGCTGTCCCTGCCTGGCTGACTACCCGATCCTGGGCGTCGACAAGGACAACGTCTATGTGTCGACGAACGAGTTCGACAAGACGCTCTCGCACTTCAACGGCGCCCAGCTCTACGCCATCTCGAAGTCCGAGCTGGCTTTCGGGGCGTCGGCCCCGCACGTCGTCGGCTACCAGAATCTCTCGGTGGCGGGGGTGTCGGGTTACCACGTCCAGCCCGCGAACAGCTACGGCCCTGCGGGTGTCGAGTATCTGATGAGCTCCCTCGATCCGAACGGCACCTTCGACAACCGGCTCGCCGTCTGGGCCCTGACCGATACCGGGGCCGTCACTCGGGGTGGGACTCCGACACTCTCGGTCCGGGTCATCTCGTCAGAGGCCTATGCGGCGCCACCGAATGCGCAGACCCCGGTCGGACTCTGCACCGGCAACCTGTGCGGGTCGGCGGGTACCCCGACAACAGGTGTGGTGGCCTCCGACTTCGACGCGATGCAGGAGATCCAGTACATCAACGGCAACCTCGTCGGTGCCCTCGACACCGCGGTCACGGTGCCGGGTGACAGCGGGTCCCGCGCCGGGATCGCGTGGTTCGTGGTCCACCCGCAGGTCACCGGTAGCAGCCTCTCGAGCCAAACCCGGGTGACCCGGCAGGGCTACGTCGCCCAGTCCGGCGAGTACCTGCTGTACCCGCACATCAACATGACCCAGAACGGAGCCATGGCGATGACCTTCGGCTTCGGTGGACCAGCAACCTACCTGTCCGCCGGGTACGCCACGGCACCCAGCGGCAAGCCGTTCGGCGCGATCCGTACTGCGGCCGCCGGGGTCGCGCCTGACAACGGTTTCACGGCGACAGCGACCTTCGGGGGCGTGGGCAGGTGGGGCGACTACTCCAACGGCCAGATCATCCCGGGCACCAACAGCGTCTGGCTCGCGACCCAGTACATCCCGAACACCGGGGACGGCAACGCCAACTGGGGCAACCGGATCTTCGAGCTGGACCTCAGTCAGTGACGACCCGTCAGGGCGGGCCGAGGACCAGGACCCCCTCGCCACCGACGCCGGCCACCCGTGAGACACAGGCGCAGATCCTGTCACCGCGTTCCCGTTGGGCGGTGGACAGGAAGACGTCGCGGTGGTCGATCGTGCCCTGCACCTCGGTGACGGCGAGGACGCAGAGGCCGCACTCGCCCTTGCGGCAGTCGAACATCACGTCGGCGCCGGCCGTGATCAACGCGTCGAGCAGGGTGGAGTCGGCGCCTACGCGGGTCTCGATGCCGAGCTCGGGCACCCGCACCACGAAGTCCTCGGCCTCGAACCAGCCGCTGCTGCCGAACGTCTCGAAGCGCAGGTTGTAGGAGGGGAGTTCGCGGTCGGACCAGGAGCGTCGGACGGCCTCCATCAGCCGGATCGGCCCGCACATGGAGAGCTCGGTACGACGGCCCAGGTCCTCGTCGGCGATGTCGCCGACGAGGGCGTCGACATCGAGCGGCGATCCCTCGTCGTCGACGTGCACCCGCATCCGGTCGCCGTGCAGCGCCTCGAGCTCGGCCAGGTAGGCCATCCGGTCGCGGGTGCGACCGACGTAGACGAACCGGTAGTCGGCCCCGAGCAACCGCAGCACGCGCGCCGCCTCGACCAGCGCCGTGATGCCGATGCCGCCGGCGAGCAGCACGTGGCGAGCGGACCCGACCGAGAGCGGGAAGTTCTGCAGCGGCTGCGTGACCCGGACCCCGTCTCCCGGTCGCAGCGCGTGCATGAACCGCGACCCCCCGCGCGAGGTCCGCGTGTGCAGCACGCTGACCACGACGCGGCCGTCGGCACCACCGGACTCGACGACGGAGTAGGACCGCACGTCCTCGCCGGCCGGGGTGTGCACCCGGACGTCGACGTGCGATCCGGGAGCGGCCCGTCCGGCGGGCGGACCGCCCAGCTCGATGCGGCGGACGCCGGTAGCGACGTCGCTCACCGCGACCACCACGGCATCGACCCAGCGGGCCGCGGCGCCGGAGCTCACCGGCGACGCGCCGCGACCGGCTCGACCGGCTCGGCCGCCTGGCCGCCTGTCTCCTCGGCAGCCAGCATCCGGTCGAGGATCCGGCGGACCCACATCCCGCCCGCGTCGATGTTGAGGCTGTAGAAGGTGTGGTCGGGGTGGGCGTCGATCGCCCGCTGCTGGGCGGTGAGCATCGCCTCGTCCTCGGCGAAGACGCCACGCACGCCCTCCCGCAGCTCGGTGGTGATCTGTTGGCTCTCCAGCCGGAAGTTGCGCATGAACGCCCAGAAGTAGTGCGAGGAGCGCTCGGTCTCGGGGGTGATCGTGTTCATCACGTAGCCGTTGACGCCCTGGCTGCGGTCCCCCTGGGGAGCGCCGGTCCCGGCCACGGCGACGCCCACGTCGATGCAGATCGTCGAGGGGGCGTAGTAGTGGATGATCTGCCAGCGGTCGACCGGGCCGGCGAAGTCCGGGAACCTGTGCCGCATGATGCGCGACCAGAACGGCGGCGGCGGCACGCCGAGCATCCAGCGGGAGACGGTCACGCTGCCGTCCTCCTCGTGGCGGGTGAAGAACTCCGAGTCGCTCAGCTCCGACTGTCCGATGCTCGCGCCGTGCACGAACTCCTCGTGGGTCAGGTCCATGAGGTTGTCCAGCACGAGCTGGTAGTTGCACTGCGCCTCGATGGTGAGGCCGTCACCGGCCCACTCGTCAGAGCTCATCTGGTGCATGTCGGGGATCAGGTCCGGATCCGCCAGGGTGACGTCGCCGGGCCACACCCAGAGGTAGCGGTGCCGCTCGACGACCGGGTAGGACGGCACCATCGCGCTCGGGTTGATCGTCTCCTGGGCCGGCATCGACGTGCACCGGCCGGCCGAGTTGTAGCGCAGCCCGTGGTAAGGGCACTGCACCTCGTCCTCGCCGACCCGCCTGCCCATCGAGAGCGGAGCGAGCCGGTGCCAGCAGGCGTCGGCCAGCGCGACCGGCCGGCCGTCGGAGGTGCGGTAGATCGCCAGCGGGAGGTCCGCGATCCGGCGCGCGAGGATCGACCCACCGGCCACCTCGTGGTCCCACGCCGCGGCATACCAGGCGTTGAGCGGGTGCGGGAAGATCTTGGCGGTCACCCGGTCGTGGTTCTCGAGCGGTGGCATCTCGGGTCCTTCTCTCGACGACGGATGCCCGAGTGTGCAGGCCCGCGGACCACCGTCACCACACGGTTTGCGCCCGGCGCAAACAGAACCAGCGCCAGGGGAGTCAGCGAGCGGTGCCGGTGGGCGGCATACCGAGCGCGCGCGAGATCCCTCGCGCCGCCGTCTGCACCACTTCGGCGAGCGCCCGCGGCTGCGCGCTCCCGGCCGTCACCACGAGCGAGACCGCAGCCACCACCTCACCCCCGGCGCCGTGGATCGGGGTAGACGGAGATCCCGTCGTCGGTGATCATCCGGTCGCTCACGGCGTAGCCCTCGCGTCGGACGTCAGCGAGCAGACGGTGCAGCTGCCTGGGGTCGGTGATCGTCTGTCTCGTGTATGCCGGCAGGGGGCCGGCCAGCACCGCCTCCTGCACGTCGCGGGGCGCGAAGGCCAGCAGCACCAGCCCGACACCCGTGGCGTGCAAGGAGAACCGTCCACCGACGCGGGTCATCACCGGGATCGAGTCGCGCCCGGCGATCCGCTCCACGAAGACCAGCTCGAGGCCCTCGCGGACGGCCAGCTGCACGTTCTGCCGGGTAACGACGTAGAGATCCTCCAGGAACGGCAGCGCCACCTCGCGCAGCCCGAGCCCTCGCGGCGCGAGGGACGCCAGCTCCCACAGCCGCAGCCCGATCCGGTAGGTCCCCGAGGGCGAGCGCTCCAGCGCGCCCCAGGTCACCAGCTCCGCGGCCCGCCGGTGGGCGGTCGAGAGCACCATCCCCGACCGGTCGGCGAGCTCGGTCAGGTTGAGCTCCAGGTGCTCGGCGTCGAAGGCCGAGAGCAGCGCGAAGAGCTTGTCCGCGACCGAGCGTCGGCTGCTCTCCACTCCCGGATGCTAGGCCGGCAGGCGCGGGAAGACGCGGCGCGCGTTGAGCTCGAACACCGTTGCCCGGTCGTCGAGCCGGAGGTCCAGCGCGTCGAGGTATCTCTTGGTGTCGTCGTAGTGATGACCGGTGCGGGGGTCGATGCCGCGGACGGCGCCGACCATCTCGGAGCCGAAGAGCAGGCTGTCGACGCCGATCACGTCGACCAGCAGGTCGATCCCGGGCTGGTGGTAGACGCAGGTGTCGAAGAAGACGTTGTCGAGGAGCGACTCGACCGGTGGCCGGCCGAGCATCTCGGCCAGGCCCCGGAAGCGCCCCCAGTGGTAGGGCACCGCCCCCCCGCCGTGCGGGATCACCAGGCGGAGCGTCGGGAAGTCGACGAACAGATCCGCCTCGACCAGCTGCATGAAGGCCGTCGTGTCGGCATTGAGGTAGTGCGATCCCGTCGCGTGGAAGTTGCGGTTGTCGACGGCCGAGACGTGCACCATGGCGGGGACGTCGAGCTCGACCATGACCTCGTAGAAGGGGTACCAGGCACGGTCCGTCAGCGGTGGACCGGTCCAGTGCCCGCCGCTCGGGTCGGGGTTGAGGTTGCAGCCGACGAACCCGAGCTCCTCGACGCAGCGACGCAGCTCGGCCGTCGAGCGGACCGGGTCCACCCCGGGCGACTGCGGCAGCTGGCACACCCCGGCGAACCGGTCGGGGTAGAGCCCGACGACACGGGCGACGAGGTCGTTGCACTCCCGGGTCCAGGCCAGGCTGAGCGCCTCGTCGCCGACGTGGTGGCCCATCGCCGAGGCGCGCGGGGAGAAGAGGGTCAGGTCGATCCCCCGCTCGGCCATCAGCCGCAGCTGGCTCGTCTCGAGCGACTCGCGCAGCTCCTCGTCGGAGATGCGCGGGTATGCCGGGGGGGCCAGTCCGGCCTCCCAGGCCCCGATCTGGTCGCCACGCCAGGCCGCGTGGGCTGCGGGGGCGGTGGTGAAGTGCCCGTGGCAGTCGATGATCACCGGGGGCGCCTCGTCATCAGGACGGGAAGCCCACCGACCGGGTGTCCATGAACTCCCGCAGCCCCTCGATCCCCATCTCCCGGCCCATCCCGCTGTGGCCGAGACCACCGAAGGGTGCCCGCTCGTCGAGGTGGGCGGGTCCGTGCGCGTTGACGAAGACGTAGCCCGCCCGCAGCTGTCGCCCCAGACGGGCGGCCCGCTCGGGCTCGGCCGTCCAGATCGACGCGCACAACCCGAACATCGTGTCGTTGGCCCGGTTCAGGGCGTCCGCCTCGTCGTCGAAGCGCAGGACGGGCAAGGTCGGCCCGAACTGCTCCTCGCGCACGACCCGGCAGTCGTCGTCGGCGCCGATGACGAGCGAGGGTCGCATGAAGTTGCCCTGTGAGAGGTCGGCGCCGTCGGCCGCCTCGCCGAACTCGCGGACCTCCGCGCCACTCTCACGGGCCTGGTCGAGCAGGCCCTGCACGAAACCACGCTGTGCCGGGTGGTGCAGCGGGCCCATGGTGACGTTCTCGTCCAGACCGTGCCCGAGGCGCGTCCCCGCCAGCAGCGACGAGAGCTTGTCGACGACCTCGTCGTGGCGGGACGCGTGGACGTAGAGCCGCTTGACCGCCATGCAGACCTGACCGGTGGAGTCGAAGGTGCCGGTCAGCAGGCGCTGCAGCGCTTCCGGGCCGAGGTCGGCGTCGTCGAGCAGGATCGCGGCGTCGTTCCCCCCGAGCTCGAGGGCGACCCGGGTAAGCGAACCGGACGCCATCGACATGATCCGGCTCCCGCCGGCGGGGCTGCCGGTGAAGCAGACCTTCGCGATCCGCTCGTCGGCGACCAGCGGACCGCCGATCTCGGCATCCGCCCCGGTGACGACGTTGAGCACGCCGGCCGGGAGCGACGCCGCGACCTGCTGGACCGTCCGCACGGTGGCCAGCGGACACGAGGGCGGCGGCTTCACCACGACGGTGTTGCCGGCCAGCAGCGCATAGGGCAGCGAGGCGGCCAGGATCGCCAGCGGCCAGTTGAACGGCACGATGATCGAGACCACACCGAGCGGCTGGTAGGAGATCTCGGTGCGGTAGGGCGGCGCCGGGAGGGTCACGAGGTGGTCGACCTGCCCGGCCAACGAGGCGGCGAGCTGGAAGCGGTGGGCGAAGACGAGGGAGTCGACGAAGGACTCCATCCGCACCTTGCCGTTCTCGCGTGTCAGTATCTCGGCCGTCGCGGCCCGGTCGGCCTCCAGCGGCGCGAGCGCAGCGAGCACCAGGTCGGCCCGCTCCTGCGGCGTCCGACGCGACCAGTCCGGGAACGCGTGGTGGGCCGCAGCGACGGCCGCCTCGGCCTGCTTGGCGCTGGCCGCCGCGGCATACCCGACGACGGTCGTCACGTCGGCCGGGTCCACGACCTGGAGCCGGTTGTCCGAGCCTTGCACCTGCCCGTCGATGAACAGCTCGGTGGTGATCTCGGGCAGCTGGCTCCACGACGTCATCGGGTGGCTCCTTCAAGGAAAGGGACGGTCATCGCAGTCACACGACGGGACCGAAAGAAGCGTAGGACGCTCGAGGCCGACACCTGAAGGTGCATGTGACCGGTCGCCGGACTGCTTCCGCGGAGCCCTGGACTACGACGTTTGACGTAGGCGGGCGGGCGGGGAATTGTCCGCGTACGCTCGATGTCCGAAGGTGGTCCGGACAGGGGCTTCGCCGATCACGAGCGCAGGTGGGCAGGTGGGCAATGAGGCCAGGGATGCAGAACGAGTCGGTCACCGACCTGGTGGCGCCGGACCTTGTCGCCATCTCCGCGGCGGCCCTCCGCACCCTGGTCGACGGATCGGCGGACGGGCTGGTCCTGCTCGACGAGCACGGCGTCGTGTGCTGGCTGAACCCCGCGGCGCGGCGGGCGCTCGAGCCCCGGGCGGACCATCCCGACCTGAGCCGACTGGTGCGCGACCTCGACCCGTCCGGCCGTCCCGGTGGCGTCCGCCGCACCACCTGGGTGACTCCGCGTGGTCGACGCCGGCACCTGGACTACCGCAGCATCGCGCTCGATGACGGAGGCACCGCGCTGTGGCTCTCCGACGTCACCGAGCCCGTCCGCCAGCAGGAGCGCATCACAGGGATCACGCGCGCCGCCGCGAGCGTCGCCGACACCTACTCGCTGCGCGCCACGCTGGACGCGGTCGCGAGCGAGATCGCGAGGACCGCCGGCATCTCGGCGGTCCAGATCCATGCGTTCACGGACCCGCGCGCCGAGATCCGCGTCCTGGGCATGGCCGGCTTCGGGGACGCCACCAACTTCACCGAACGCCTCGCGGAGTGTCGCGCGCTCGGCGTGCGGATGCTGTCCATCGAGTCGTTCACCCGGGGCGAGCGGATGGTGAGCCCGCACCGGAAGGCCGCGGTCATGAGCGACCCGAAGTGGGCGCCGCTGCACGAGATCATGAGCCGCCCGGACTGGGACACCTTCGTGGCGGTCCCGCTGTGCGTGCGGGGTCGGGTGCTCGGCGCCCTCAACGCCTACTACGAGCCGGGCGAGGACCCGGGTGCGGCGTCCCTGTCGTTCCTCGAGGCCATGGCCGACCACGCCGCCGTGGCGATGGACACCGCCGCCCTCCTCAAGCGCACGCGGTCGCGAGCCCGATCCGACGAGCGTCGTCGCCTGGCGCGCGACCTCCACGACTCCGCCGTCCAGCAGGTGTTCTCGATGCGGATGCAGACCGAGGCCCTCCTGGCCCGTCTCGAGGGCGACACGACAGGATCCGCGGGAGACCGGAGCGTCCTGCGCGGCCGGGTGGAGGAGCTGTCCGCCCTCGCGGCCAACGCCCTCGTCGACCTGCGTGCGCTGCTCTCGGAGATGCGGCCGTTCGACCTCGCTCCGGGCGGCCTGATCGAGGCACTGCGGGCCGGTGCCAGCGAGATCGAGACCCGCCACGGTCTCCTCGTCGAGGTCATCGCACCGGACGCCGTCGAGGTGGACATCGAGGTGCAGGAGGACGTCTTCCGCGTCGTCCAGGAGGCCCTGCACAACGTCGTCAAGCACGCGACCGCCACCAGTGTGGCGGTCCGCTTCCACCAACCGACCGGGCGCGGCTCCGACTGGGTCGTCGAGGGGGCCGACGACGGCCGCACCACTGCGCAGCACTCGAACCGGAGCACGGGTATGCCGGGTGGTGGCCTCGGTCTGATCTCCATGCAGGAGCGTGCTGAGGGCTGGGGTGGGTACTTCCGGGCGGGTCCCGCCCCCGAGGGTGGCTGGCTCGTGCAGGCCTTCCTCCCGGCCGGTCTCGTGAAGGACGAGGCATGAGCGACGCGGCGCCCATCCGGTTGGTGCTGGTCGACGACCACGCCGTCGTCCGACGCGGCGTCCAGGCCTACTTCGAGAACCTCCCCGACCTGACGGTGATCGGCGAGGCCGGCGACGGCCAGGAGGCGATCGAGCTCCTCGACAAGTGGCGCACCCTCGGCGAACCGCTCCCCGACGTGGTGCTGATGGACCTGCGGATGCCGCGGATGGACGGCGTCTCGGCGACCGCCGCTCTGCGGCAACGATTCCCGGACATCAAGGTGGTGGTGCTGACCAGCTTCGGGGAGGTCGAACGGGTGCACTCGGCGTTGGCCGAGGGCGCTGCCGGCTACGTCCTCAAGGACGCCGACCCCGTCGAGATCGCCTCCGCGATCCGGGCGGCCGCTGCCGGCGAGGTGCACCTCGACGCCGCCGTGGCGGGCCAGCTCACCCGGCGGGTGGCCGCTCCCAAGACCGGGGTCTCGTCACTGACCACGCGGGAGCGGCAGATCCTGACCCTCGTCGCTCAGGGTCACTCCAACCGGGAGATCGCGGACCACCTGGTGATCAGCGAGCGGACGGCGCGCACGCACGTCAGCCGGGTGCTGACCAAGCTGCACCTGTCGTCGCGCACCCAGGCCGCCCTGCTCGCCGTCCGGGAGGGTCTGATCCCGCCGGCGGTCTGAGCCCTCCGTCAGCGCAGCGTGTTCTGCAGCCCGATCATCCCTGCGCCGGTCATGGACGCGGGCACGAAGTAGTGGTCGAACAGCACGGTGACGACGTCGTCCAGGGCGCCGCGCATCACCAGCCACATGATCACCTCGGCTCCCTCGCCGCCGAAGGTCTCGACGTACTGCTCCCGGGTCCAGCCCGCGAGCTTGGTCGGGTCGGTCGCGATGTCGTGCAGGAAGGCCCGGTCGGCCTCGGGGTTGGTGAAACCGGCCCGGGAGCCCTGCAGCTGGTGCGACAGGCCACCGGTGCCGAGCACGACGAACCGCTCTTCGCTGTCGTAGGCGCGGATCGCCGCACCGAGCGCGTGGCCGAGCTCGTAGAGGCGGTCCGGACGTGGGATCGGGAACTGCAGGACGTTGACGAAGATCGGCACGACCTTGACCGGCCAACGGTCCGCCGGACGGCCCCAGAAGAGCTCGAGCGGGACCTGCAGGCCGTGGTCGACCTTGATCTCCTGGATGATCTCGGGGTCGAACTTGTTGTCGACGAGGGCGTCGACGAGGAACCACGAGAAGTCCGGGTGGCCCTCGAACGTCGGGATCGCGCGCGGCCCCCACCCCTCGTCGACCGGCGCGTAGGTCGCAGCGCAGCCGACGGCGAAGGTCGGCACCCGGTCCAGGAACATGGCGTTGTAGTGGTCGTTGAAGACGACGACCGCGACATCGGGCCGGTTGTCCCGCACCCACTGCTGGGCGGGTTCGTAGCCGTCGAAGAACGCCTTCCACTCGGGGCTCTGCTGCTGTCCGCGGTCGAGGGCGACGCCGATCGACGGAACGTGCGAGGTGCCGAGTCCTGCGAGGAGATGCGCCATCCGTCAGCCGTCCTTTCCGAGGCGGTCCCGCAGGAACGCCGTGTGCTCCATGTCGACCTGCGCGGCGCCGATCTCGGTCATCCGGACGGGGTCCACCGCCGAGATCTTGAGGACGAAGAAGAGGTTCCCGCCGAGCGCGATCATCCGCTTCCAGTCCCGTTGGGTGACCGCGTCGACCTCCTCGTCGGTGAGTCCGAAGCGGTCGAGGTAGGCACGCTCGTCGGCGAGGAAGGCATGCCGGTTCTCCGGCTCGCCCAGCCCCATCGCCATCTTGTTGATCCGCCAGCCGCGCAGCTGCTGCGCGCGGTCGAGCATCGGCGTATCGGGAATGCTGCCCGGCGGGCTCGTCGGTCTTTCGTCGTCCATCGTCATCCGTTCCTCGGCTCGGGTCCGTCGTCGGTGCGGCCTCAGTGCGGCCTCAGTGCGGCATGAGCAGGACGGGCTTCACGACGTCCCCGGCGTATGCCGCCTCGGCCGCCTCCTCGATGCGCTCGAGCGGGAACGTCTCGATCAGGCGGTCGAACGGGAACCGGCCCTGGGCGTGCAGGTCGATCAGCGAGCCGATCAGCTGCAGGCTGCGACCGCTGCCGCCGAGCGTCCCCTGCACGGTCTTGCCCCACAGGGTGGTCAGGTGGTCGGCGCTGAACTCGGCGCCCGCCGGCGCCCCCCCGATCAGCACGCACTGCCCGCGCATGCCCACCGAGTCGATCGCCTGCCGGACGACGGAGATGACGCCCGTGCACTCGAGGGCGGCGTCGGCGGGTCCGCCGCAGATCTCGGTAATGGCGTGCACGGCATCGGTGGTGGACGCGTCGATGGTGTGGGTCGCACCGAGCTCGGCCGCCAGGGCGAGCCGGGAAGGCGTCCGGTCGACGGCGATGATCACGGTGGCGGCGGAGTTCTTCGCGGCCATGACGGCGGCCAGACCGACGGTGCCGGCGCCGTAGACCACGAGCGAGGTGCCGGGTCGTGGGCGCACGGTGTGGAAGACGGCGCCGGCGCCGGTGGCCAGTCCGCACGCCAGGGGACCCAGCAGCTCGAGGGGCGTCGAGGCGGGCACCGGGACGAGAGAGCTCGCCGTGGTCAGGGAGTAGCCGGCGAACGACGACTGGCCGAAGAAGTGGCTGGACAGGGGCTGGCCACCGGTCGTCCTCAGCGAGGAGGGCCCGTCGAGGCGGCGGCCGCTGCCGACGAGCTCGCCGAGCCGCAGGCAGTAGCGCGGTTCACCGTCGAGGCAGTTGCGGCACTCGCCGCACCAGGGCCAGCCGATCACGACCGCCTGGCCCACCTTCACGGACGTGACGCCGTCGCCGACGGCGTGCACGATGCCGGCGCCCTCGTGACCGAGCACTCCCGGCAGCGGGAAGGGGAAATCGCCGTGCCGCGCGATCCCGTCGGTGTGGCAGAAGCCGGTCGCGACCACCTTGACCAGCACCTCGCCAGGACCGGGGTCGTCGATCTCGACCTCCTGGACCACGAACGGCCCGTCCGTCCTCTCGACGACGGCTGCGGTGGTCCTCATCGGCTGCTGGTCCTCTGCTGGTTCGGGTCCTGCTGGTTCGGGTCCCGCTGGTTCGGGTCCTGCTGGTTCGGGTCCTGCTGGTTCGGGTCCTGCTGGTCGGGGTCCGGCTGCGCCGCTGCCTCCTGAGGGTGCGCGGCCAACGCCTCCACGTGCACGTCGAGCCAGGGCGACATCGGCAGGGACATCAGCGCGTCGTGCAGCGCGGCCGGGTCGGCCGCGGCATACAGGCCGATGGTGGCGTTGCGGCCGGGCACCCGCCACAGCCGGCGCAGGATGCCCTGCTCGCGCAGCTCCATCGCTCGGTCGCGCTCGGCCGCGCGGAGCTCGGCCCTGCGCTCGGGGGCGGTGTCAGGTGGGAGGCGGTTCTCGGACCGCACCAGGAACTCCATCGTGTCCTCCAGGATCGTGGGGGTGAGTCGGGTCAGACGAGGTCGAGCAGGATGCGGGAGAGGGCCGCAGGCTCGGTGACCATCGCCTCGTGACCGGTGTCCAGCTCGTGCACCGGCCAGCCGCGCTCGCGGGCGCGGTCGGCGTGGGCGCGGAAGACCCGCATCCAGTCGACGCACTCGACGAAGGCGGCGGGTACGGCGTCGCCGGCGCCCGTGAGCCGCAACGGATCGGTGTAGGTCTTCCACGGGTGCGCGGTCAGCCGGGGGAGGAGCCACTCCACGTCGGTGTCCTCGGTGACACCGAGCGCGGTCAGGGACCGCACGGGCACGAGCCAGCCGAAGCCCTGTTCGGTCGCCGACGCGCTCCAGTGCGACGCGACCGACTCGGGCAGCAGGTCGCGGGCGGCCTCACCGTCGGCTCCGACGAAGGCGTCGAGATAGACCTTCCGGGCCACCGACGCCGGGCGCTGGTCGGCCGCCGCGGTGATGACCTGGCCGGCGTAGCTGTGACCGACGAGCACCACGTCGGTGCGATCGAGGTTGTCGAGCACCCGCACGACGTCCTCGACGTGGGTGTCGAGCCCGACGAGGGGCGAGATCAGGTGCGCGCGCTCGGACAGCCCGGTCAGCGTGGGCGCGACGACCTCGTGGCCGGCGGCGCGCAGGCTCGGGGCGACGCGGTCCCAGCACCAGCCGCCGTGCCAGGCCCCGTGCACCAGCACGAAGGTGCTCACGGTGCCTCCTCGTCGACGTAGACGACGCCGAGCCGTTCCAGGGTCGGACGCAGGTCGTAGAGGTCGAGGCCGAGCACGCCCGAGCGGAAGGTCTCGAGCTTGTCGCGCTCCAGCGCCTCGCGGGCCTGCGCCGCACGGGTGACCTGCGGTGCGTCCTCCCGAGGGATGACGAGGACGCCGTCGTCGTCGGCCACGACGACGTCGCCGGCACGCACCGCGGCGCCGGCCAGCACGACCGGGACGTTGACCGAGCCGGGCGAGGCCTTCACCGTGCCCTGCGCCGAGACCGCGCGCGACCAGACCGGGAACCCCATCGCGGTGAGCTCGGCGACGTCGCGGACGCCGGCGTCGATGACCAGCCCGGCCACCTCGCGGTGCCGCAACTGGGTCGCGAAGAGCTCGCCGAACATCCCGTCCGTCGAGGGCGACGTGGTCGTCACCACGAGCACGTCCCCGGGGCCGCACTGCTCGATGCAGGCGTGGATCATCAGGTTGTCGCCCGGATGGCTCAGCACGGTGACGGCCCGACCCGCGATGCGGGCTCCCGTGTAGATCGGGCGCAGCACCGGGTGGGTCAGGCCACGTCGGCCCATCGCCTCGTGGGCGGTGGCCACACCGAGCCGGGCCAGCTCGGCGACCGCCTGCGGGTCGGGGCGCAACGAGCTGCGGACGATCAGGTGCTCACTCATCGCGTCGCGGGGCGTCGGACCAGCCGGGAGACGGTGACCGCGACGACGAGGGCGGCGCCGTAGAAGAGCTGCTGGGCGAAGTCCTGGGCGCCGAGGAGCTGGAGGCCCGCGACGCCGGTGGCGAGGAACAGCACGGCCATCCCGGTGCCGAGGGCGTTGAAGCGCCCGGGCTGGATGGACGTGGCGCCCAGGAAGACGGCGGCGTATGCCGGCAGGAGATAGGAGTCCACGGACGAGGGCCCTGCCGAGCCGGTCGTGCCGACGTACAGCACGCCGGCGAGGGACGCGATCGTGCCCGCGATCACGAACCCACCGACCCGGACCCGCGTCGCCTTGATCCCGCTGAGCACGGCGACCTCGCGGGACTGGCCGACGAACAGCGCCCGCATGCCGATGGGCGTGAAGCGGGCGACGTACCAGACCACCAGCATGATCAGCAGGCAGTAGTAGAACTGCACGGGGACGTTGAGGAACTGGTGCAGGTAGGTCCAGTCGGCGAGCTGGCCGGAGACTCCGACGATGGTGGTCGACTGCGCGAGCCAGAAGACCAGACCGGTGAAGAAGGTGCCGGTGCCGAGCGTGATGATGAACGGCTCCGTCTTGAGCAGCACCACGAAGAGCGCGTTCGCCGCGCCGCAGGCGGCGCCGACCACGACCGCGACCAGGCAGGCGATCCCGACGGGGACCCCGTGCTGGACGTTGAGGACCGCGACCACGATCGCCGCCAGTGCCCCCGTCGCACCGAGCGACAGGTCGATGTCTCCGACCATCGAGGGGATCAGCGCGGCCAGCGCGAGCATGAAGAGGATCGACTGCGAGCCGAGGATGCTCGAGACGTTGCCCGTGCTGAGGAACCGGTCCGGCGACATGATCGAGAAGACCACCACCAGCGCCAGCCAGGCCAGGGGCAGCGCGGCCTGCTCGGCGTAGCGGCCGACGGAGCGGTGGCTCGCCGGGGAGGCACCGGACTGCCCCGGAGAGGGGGACGACGTCTGGCGGGTCTCGGTGGGGGCGGAGGTCACTGGGGCACCTTTTCTGCGGTCGAGAGGGACGATTCGGTGGTGGCGCGAGCGGCGGCATACACACCGGTGGAGATCGCCTCGGGGCTCATCCGGGACCGGTCGACGACGCCGGCGGTCCGTCCGTCACTCACCACGACCACGCGGTGGCAGACGGTGGCGAGCTCGTCGAAGTCGCTCGACACCCAGATCACGGACATGCCGGAGGTGGTCGCGCGCTGGATGACGCGGTAGATCTCGGCGCGTGCGGCGACGTCGACGCCCTGGGTCGGCTCGTGGAGCACGAGCAGGCGGGGCTCGATCTCGAGCCACTTGGCGAGGACGACCTTCTGGGCGTTGCCGCCGCTGAGGGTGCCGATCGGGACCGACGTCCGACGCGGACGGACGTCGAGCGACTCGGCGCGGGCGTCGGCCGTGTCGCGGAGGTCCCCGAGCCGGAGCCGGCCGCCGCGACTGAACCGCCGGGCCACCAGCAACATCATGTTCTCGGCGACCGACACCGCGGGGGCGATCGCGTCCCGGCGGCGGTCGGCCGGGATCAGGGCGATCCCGAGCGCGACGGCGGCGGCCGGGCTGTGCCGGCCCAGGTCGACGGTCGCCGCGTCGATCTCGAGCCTGCCGCCCGCCGACGGTCGAGCCCCGAACAGCAGGTAGGGCACGTCCTCGACACCGGAACCCATCAACCCGGCCAGCCCGACGACCTCGCCGGTCGCCACCTCGAGGTCGAGGCCGTGCACCCGCCCGCCGGTCAGCCCGGTGACCCGGACCGAGGTCCGGACGTCGCCGGCTGCCTGGTCGAGCAGGTCGTTCGGGGCCGTCGCCTCGTCGAGCGCGGCCGCTGACGCCGAGCCGACGATCAGCTCGACGATCTCGTCGTCGCTGACGTCGCTCATCCGTGTCGTCGCCGCGACCCGACCGTCGCGCAGGACGGTCACCCGGTCGGCGATCGCCCGGACGGCAGCCAGGTCGTGCGAGATGAACACGACGCTGGAGCCGGACGCGACCACCTCGCGGATCAGGTCGAAGAGGAACTCCACCTCCTGCTCGGGCAGGAACACGGTGGGCTCGTCGAGGATCAGCACCGACGAGGCCGCACCGGTCTGCTCGCGGAACTGCCTCAGCTGGTCGGCGGCCCGGGCGATCGCCACCAGCGCCTGGTCGACCGGCGACAGGTCGTTGACCACTGCCCGGGGGTCGACCCCGACGCCGTAGGACAGGAGCATCCGCGACGCGTCCCGGACCTCGCGCCGCCAGCTGATCCGACGACCTGAGCGAGCGACGGTGGCAAGTGAGCTGCCGACCAGGTTCTCCACCACGGTCAGCGGCCCGGCGAGCCCGAGGTCCTGATGGACGAAGCTGAGCCCGAGGCCACTGGCCGCGCCGGTCGGGATCGGCAGGTCGACCGGCCGGCCGTCGACGGCCAGGAAGCCGCCGGGCTCGGGTTCGTGGACCCCGGCCAGGACCTTCACGAGGGTCGACTTGCCGCACCCGTTCTCTCCGAGCAGGGCGAGGACCTCGCCCTGCTCGACGTCCAGGTCCACGTCCCAGAGGGCACGGGTCCCCCCGAAGACCTTGGAGATGCCCTTCAGCTCGAGCGCCGCCGTCATGAAGCGGGGGCCTTTTGCCACAGGGCGCGGAAGCCGGCGATGAAGCTGTCACCGAAGCCGAAGGTGGGCTGCACGAACTCGGAGACGTTGTCGGGGGTGAAGAGGCGGTATGGCGCGACGGCCTTAGACGCCTCGATCGGGGGCTGCCCGGCCATCACCCGGAACAGCTGGTCCGAGGCGGTGTAGGACATCCAGCGGTCGTTGGGGCCCATGTCGGTGCCGATGAGGTTGCCCGGCTGGGCCATCAGGGGAGCGACCTCGGGGGTGAGCCCGAAGCCGTAGGTCATGGCGTCGCGGTGCGAGGACTTGATCGCGGGGAGGACGAAGGGCGTCTGGGCGTCGTACACCGTGAAGACGGCCTTGATGTCGGGGTTGCGCACCAGCGCCGAGGTGACGGCGCCGGTCATCTTGGTCGACCAGTCGGGGATCGAGACGTTGATCGACTCCACCTTGCAGGCCGTGCAGTACTTCGCGAACTCCGACTGGACCGTCGCGCCCATCCCGGCCGACGGGGGGTTCTCGTTCGACGTGATCACGAGCGAGTCGATCGCCTTCCCTTTGGCCCGCACCAGGGCGGACGCGACACCGAGGCGCATCGCCCGGTTGAACTCACCGTCAGTCTGCCCGGCGATCAGCGCCGAGGCCGGCTTGGAGACGTCGGCCAGGTGGACGTCGATCACCTTGATGCCCGCCGCCTTCGCGGCCTGCATCTGCGGAGCCAGCGCGGCAGGGTCGATGCCGCAGACCAGCGCCACACCGTCGTAGTGCTGGTTGATCGCGAGGTCCTGCCCTGCTGCCAGGCTTGCGGCCCGCCGTTGTTCTGGAAGTACGTGCTTCCGGTCATCCCCACGCTCTTGGCGATGTCGACGACGTTGCGCGAGATCACGTCGCAGGTCTTGACCTGGCTGCTCACCGGCATCGACAGGATCTTCTTGCCGGCCAGACCGGAGACGTCGAAGGCGGGGCCGGGAGCCGTGAACGTCGGCTGCTTCTGGGCGTCGGTGATCTCCTGCTGGAGAGTCGCGAGATCGGCGGCCGAGACGGCGTTGCCGCCATTGCTCGAGGCCGACGAGACGCTCGATCCGCAGCCGGCGAGGGCGGCGACGGCCAGCACGGTCGTCACGGGAAGAAGCGCTGCCGTGAGCCGGCGTGGGTGTGGGGTGCAGTGAGACATGCAGTCGTCCTGTCGTCGTCCTCGTTGACGGCGCGATCACGGGCTAGCCCGTGTCGATCCGGGGTGTCCCGGCGACACTAAGCAGCCCGGTGACGCACGGCGCGCCGCATCCGACGGCTCTGCCGCGGCCGGCATCGGTCGCCACGACCGCGACAAACGTCGCGTCGGCGGACGTCCCGCGCTACGTGGCCGAGGACGACGACACCGACGCCTAGCGACAGGCTGTCATCCGCCGCGGCCACAGCGGACACAGGGTGGTGGCCGTTGTCCCCGCGGTTGCGGTCCCCCCGATTACACTCGACCGACAACCGTCGGCGTGGCGCAAGGGGAGTAGTCATCGGTGCAGCGCATCAGCGTGATCATCACCAACTACAACTACGCCCGGTTCGTCGGAGCGGCCATCGACAGCGCCCTCGCACTCGACTGGGACGACGTCGAGGTTGTCGTCTCGGACGACGGCTCCACCGACGACTCGCGGCGGGTGGTCGAGTCCTACGGCGAACGGGTCTTAGCACTGTGGGGCGAGAACGGGTCGCAGCGGGTGGCGGCCAACAGGGGCTTCGCGGCAAGCACGGGCGACGTGGTGATCTTCCTCGACGCCGATGATCTGCTTCCTCCCGACCTGCCCCGCCACCTCGAGCGGGTTTGGGGTTCGACGGTCAGCAAGGTGCAGCTGCAGATGCAGCGCATCGACGCCAAGGGGCAGCCCCTCGGGAGGCCCTTTCCCTCTTATGAGCCGGTGCCGACTCCCGCTCAGGTGCGCCGATGGGCGCGGGTCACCTCGGCCTACCCGACTCCCCCGGGTTCGGGCAACGTCTACGCCCGCTGGTTCGCGCAGCGGCTCTTTCCGGTCGGGCCGGAGCTCGGCGCCGCCGCCGACTCGGCCTTGCTTGCAGCCGCCCCGTTCCTCGGCGACGTCGTCAGCCTGCACGGCGTATGCGTCGGATACCGCCAGCACGACACCAACGACAGTCATCTGCTGAGCGACCGCACCCGATTCGTCCGAGAGATCGTCCGTGCCCAGGACAGGTGGACGCTGGTGCGTCATCTTCCATGCGACGCGAGCGCAGGCCTCGACGAGCGCCCGCTCGACCGCAGCCGCGAGCTGCTGCAGTTCCGAGTCGCGGCGCGCCGCTCCCCCCGCCCCGGCTCGCCACCGCCGCACAGCGGATTCGGCAAGGTACTCCGAGACACCCTCTTGGCTCCGTTCTGGCCAGGCCCGGAACCGTGGTCGCAGCGGGTGCTGGTTTCGGCCTGGTGCCTGGCCATACTTCTGGCGCCCGCGCGCGCCGTAAACCGGCTCCTCGTCCTCCGCTTCACGTCCGCAAGCTGAGCGTCGGTATCTCGCGATGACGACCCTCACCCTGACCACCCTGCTCCTCGTCGTCTTTGGCGCGGTGAGCCGCCGCGGCTACGGGACCACGCTCGCCCTCGGCGGGGCCACCGCAGCCGGCGCCGCCTTCGTGGCGGGGAATATTGCCGTGCCGACCTTCTACGCCACGGCGATCGGCACGGTCGTAGCCCTGTTCTTCCAGATGCTCACTCGCAGCTCGCGATCCGGAGCCCGGCGGCAGGGGGTGGGGCGGCGGCTCCGGACGCGGCTGCCGCCCGGAGCCTCGCTGCTCGTGGCCTTCGCCATCGTCGCTACCTTCGTCACGTTGACGGCCTCGACCTTCTTCGACGGGCTGGCGGTGCGGGCGCCGGCCGGTTCGGGGCGGCTGCAGGCCGCGGCGTTCACCAGCTCGAACATCGCCCAGGTGGGCTACCTCGTGATCGGGGTCTGCGTCGTCGTCTTCCTCGCCCGCTCGAGCTCGAGCGGGCCCGAGCTGGTCGGCCTCGCTGCCGGCACCACCCTCCTGCTGTCGGCTTGGCGTTATCTCCACACCTCCTTCGGTGCCCCCTTCCCGGAGAACTTCTTCGACAACACTCCCTTCTTCGCCTACATCGAGACCGCGCCGGGTGCCGTGGAGAGGTTCCGCGGTGTTCTCTCGGAGCCGTCGGCGCTGGCGGGGACCTGCCTCGTGGTGGTGAGCTATCTGCTCTCCCGTCAGGCGTACGTCACGGGATGGCGTCGCGCGGGGGCGTGGGTGACGATTGCCCTCGCAGTCTTCCTCGGGGCCATCTCGACGTCGACGACGTTCGTCGTCGCCGGTGTGGTCACCGCCGGTATCGCCACAGGTGCCGTGCTCTACCGCTTTCTCTTCCGCCGCCTTCGCATCAGCAGCCTGGGGCATATCGGCGTCGTCGGCCTCCTCATCGCCAGCATTCCTCTGCTGCCGGTGCTGGCTGGTTTCGTCCTGGACACAATCAGCGGGAAGGTCGTGTCGTCGTCCTACAGCGAGCGGTCGGGGGCCGACAGCTCCTCCTACCTGCTGGTGCTCGACACCTTTGGCTACGGCGCGGGGCTCGGATCCAACCGTGCCGCGTCCTTCCTGCCCGGGATGTTGAGCACGACAGGCATCGTCGGTACGGTCCTCTTCACCGCCGCCGTCGTTCTGCTCATCCGTAAGGGCTACGCCGTGACCGCCTACCGGCCCGTGGTCTGGGCCCTGGTCAGTGTGCTCGTCGCCAAGCTCATCGCCGGGCCGGACCTGTCGGATCCCAGCGGCGTGCTCTGGCTCTGTCTGGGTCTGCTGTCCAATGCGGCCGTCACCAGCGCGAGGCCGCACCTCACCGCCCCGCTCGTTCGGCAGCCCCGTCCCGTGCCGACCGACCCGTCGAGAGCTGCGTCGGCAGGGTGGGAAACTCCGACGTGAGGTGGTCCCACGCGAGGGTGGACCCGTCGCGCACCGCCGGGTGGGGGCATCGACCCGGCGGCCGGTGGGTGGCCGGAGGACTGGCCCTCGTCCTGGTTGTCGGTGGGGCGGCCGTCGCCATCCGGTTGCTCGGTCGGGGCGTCGACGACATTGCTGGTCAGGCTAGGGTGAGCGCGAGCTCATCCCGGCGTGGGGTCTCGGCCCAAGACGTCGTCACCTCGGGCTCGGTCTCGGACCCCGGCGCCGGGTGGAGGTCGGACCAACAGACCGCGGGGGCGTGGCTCCTGCTCACCTGGCCTTCCGCACACGCCCTCCACGAGGTGACCCTCGTGCGCAACCCCTTGGTGGAGCCGGGCCTCAGCTCGGGCTACCTCACGTTCGGCGACCGTTCGGTGCTGAGCTTCCCCGTCTCCACGACGTCACGGGTCACCACCGTGGCCTTCACCCCGAGGTCGGTGACGTCGCTGCGGTTTACGGTCACAGCGGCCACGCCGTCCGCCCGCGACGTGACGGTCTCAGAGCTGCTCGTCTCCGACGAGTCCGACCCTGACCGGGACATCGCGCAGCCAACGTCCCACGACGTCGGGCCCGCCGCAGCTCGCTCGTCGTCGACCAGCGACGGGTCCCTGGGCTCGAAGCCCGGGGCCTGGGTCGAGTACACCTTCCGCCAACCCCAGGAGGTCGCGTCGGTGCAGCTTGTCGGCGGGTCGGGGGCGTCGGCCCGGCTGACCTCGGGTGAGCTCTCCTTCTCCGACGGCTCCTCGTTGTTCGTGGGCGAGGTGCTCGGCCGCGCCGAGCTGCCGACCACGACGGGGTTCATGCCCCGGGTCGTTACCTCGATCCGGCTGACGGTGACGACGACGCGCGGCACCGGGAGGGTCGACCTCGCAGAGTGGCGGATCTACCAAGCGGGTGCAACCCCGGGCCGTGACCGGCCCCCCGTCGTCGCCCCCGACCCGATCGTCGTCGGGGGCGCGACGACCGCTCCCTGCGCCAAGGCTCCCGCAGGCCTCGCCCGGCTTGCCGTTCTGTGCCCGACGCCGGGTACGGCTGTCAGTGGCCGGGTGTCGCTACGGGTGGCCACGGCCGCATCCGGGGCCTTGGTGAGTGCCACCGCCTGGTCGGCGACCGCGCCAGCAACCACCGTCACCAGTGGCGGAGCGACCTCGGAAGCCGACCGGGTGGCGACCCTCGACCTCGATGTCTCCGCCATTCCGCCCGGGCCGTTCACCGTACGGCTCGCCACCATCGACCCGGGAGGGCTACCGCAGCGAATAGATCTCGTGCTCTACCGGCCGGGGTCTGCTCCGGCCGCACCGGCGCCTGACGACGTCGGCGCCCGGACCCTCGTCTACGACGAGGAGTTCGACGCACCACTGTCCGTGAGCCGTACCGGGGAGGGTGCCCGCTATGCAGCGGCCAAGCCGACCACCGACGGGGTAGAGGACTTCGGTGACGCCATCTTCGCCGATCCCCAGGGGCCCGAGGGCACCCAGGACGTCGTCGACCACAGCTACCTTCGGCTGGCGACCCGGGCCACCGCCCGACCCGACCCGCAGGGTTTCGGTCGGCGCTACGTCGGGGCACTTTTGTCGTCGGCCCGGCCCGGTGCGTCGGGGTTCTCGGTGCAGTACGGCTATTTCGAAGCGCGGATGGCCGTATCCAGTACCAACGGGACGTGGCCGGCCTTCTGGATGCTGCCGGCCGACAACCTGGTGAGGCCCCGGACCGTCGTACCGGAGATCGATGCCGTCGAGCTCTACGGACACGACCCGACCGGCGCCTGCTCCTCCACCCATGAACGCGAGGGCGGCATGGATCGGGGAGTGACCGACTGCGGCCGGCGGTTCGCTGACGACCGGTCGCCCACGGGCTGGCACACCTACGCCGCCGACGTCACACCGACCGGCATCACCTTCTTGCTCGACGGCAAGGTCGTCGCCACCGCACCGCAGGTGCGCGGCGGCGACAGCCCGATGTTCTTCCTCCTCGACCTCGCCCTGGGCGGCGGGTGGCCGATAGACCTTGCGCCCGCCGGAGGTGGCGCCGTGGTCTACGTCGATCACGTGAGGGTCTACGTCTGACGTGGCGGCCCCACAGTGATCTGCTGAGAGCGCTCGTCTGCCCCGTGTCTCGGGTTAGGGTAATGCGGCCGTGGACGGGCATGGCAGCCCTTCGGATATGCACGGCACGACGATGACGAGGTGACGGCTCCATGGAACTGCGTGAGTACCTGCGGATGCTCCGACGTGGCTG
>NZ_JANXRJ010000027.1 GCF_025353065.1 Lapillicoccus sp. | reverse complement strand
CCGGCATACCCGGCACTCGCACTGGCGCTGAAGCTCGCTGCTGATCGCTTCCGGGTCGGTGTCGATGTCCGTGTCTGGGTCATGGGCTCCCCTCCTTTCCTCTATCGAACACCTGTTCGACGAGAGAGTCAATACCCGTAGCGGACAACGGTATTGACCGTGGCACAACGTCTGCCTCACCCCTCCCACACGACCCATCCATCTCCCAAGTCACGTCTCTCCCACTAACTACGGACGTCGACGTCGATACCGCGGCGCGCCAGCAGCAACCACGAACGCGGTCCTTCGAGCAGGTAGCGGCGCCACAGCCGACGAGGTTCGCGGGCGAGACGGACGGCCCACTCCAACCCGTGGCGGCGGGCCCACCGGGGAGGGCGCCGGGCGGTGCCGGCGACGTAGTCTGCGGCCGAGCCGAAGGCCAGCAGCAACCCGGCGTTGCTCGCTCTGCCGTGATCGCGCATCCACACCTCCTGCCGCGGCTTACCCAGACAGATCACGACCACATCGGCATCACGGTCGGCCACCCAGCGAGCCAGTTCGGCACCCGATCCCGGCTGGTCCAGCCACGACCAGTCCACCCGCCTCGTGCCCCCGTCGCGCACCCCGGGGTAGTCGGCGGCCAGCACGATGGACCAGGCTCGGCGCAGGTCGTCGCTGCCGCCGACGAGGACGACCCGGGAACCGACCTCGTCGATTCGCTCGAGGATTGCTGGCAGCAGCTCGCTGCCCGGATGCAGCTCGGCCGCCCCGGGTCCCAACGCCTGCCGCACGGCTCTGCCGACCGGCCGCCCGTCGAGCAGGGTGAGCCACTCCATCCCATCCACCACCCCGGTCGGCAACGGTGGGTCGCGACGCCCGAAATGGTGCAGATGGTCGAGATTCGCCGAGGCGACAGCCAGCCGACCGTCACCATCAACCGCGGACCGGAGCCGGTCAAGGGCCGTGTCCCGGCTCATCAGATCCACCCGCACCGACCCGATCCGCACGGAGCGACACCCGGAAACACCATCGTTGTACAGTCCGCGCATGGGTGTCGACTCGCTCTCGCGCTGGGTGGCGTCGACGGAGTTTAACGCTGACGACGGGCACTGCCTGAGCTGGTCCAACCCCGCGCATCGGGGCTATGCCTACCCCGAGATGAGCGGGTTGCTGCTCAGCTTTCTGTGCCGATCGGGCGACGATCCGGGACGTGCCGAGGAGCTGCACCGAGCGCTGTCCGTGGGCGCCGACGGGGACGGTGTGCGGCGGGGCTCGTTGACCTACGTCTTCGACACGGCCATGGCCCTCCGCGGTCTTCTCGACTACCGCGACGACAGCGAGCTGCTCGAGCCGCCTGTACTCGGCTGGACGGCGATGTTGGTCCACGCCGTGTCGACCGGTCGCGGGACCGAACCGGCTGAGGAGCTGTCGACGCACACCCGGTGGAGCATGGCCTTCGGCGCTCATCAGGCCAAGATCGCCCATGCCCTCGCGGCCGCAGTCCGGCGCGGGCTGCCGTCCACCGGGATCAGGGCTTGCCTGGACCAGCTGCGCGACCGCACCCTGGCGCTGCAGGACGAACACGGCCGGTTCCGCATCCATGCCGCTTCGCGGATGACCTATCTGCACGCACACTGCTATGCGCTCGAGGGCTTGCTGGTGGTGGGCGAGCAGGATCCGGGTCTGGCCACCGCGATCGACCTCGGCGTCGACTGGTTGGCGCGGACACAGGGTGTGAGCGGCGGCTGGCGCGCATGGCACGACGGCGACGAGGCCAGCGGGCCTGAGCGCACCGACGCCACCGCACAGGCGGTCCGGCTGATGCGGCTGACCGACGAGAACCGCTACCGACGCGTGATCGACGCGGCCCGGGCTTTTCTGGTGCGCACCCAGGGCCATCACCAGGGTGTTCCCTACGAGCCGGGCTCGGCGGACATCAACGCGTGGTCGACGCTGTTCACGGCACAGGCGCTCGCCCCGCAGGGGCACCCGGTGTGCCCCACCCGTGCGACAGACCTGGTCTGATCCATGACCACGATCACGTCCGCAACGCCGACAGCCGCGCACCACGCCGGGTCGACCCCGGCCTCCACCGACCTGCTTGTCGCCGGGCTCGGTCCGGCGGGCACGGCCCTGTTGAGCGCGGCGCGGGAGGCGGGCGAGCTGGACAGGTGGCTGGATCGGGGGCTGGTCGTCGTCGATCCCGACGGCGACGGGTCGGGGCAGCTCGGCGGCTACGCGGTCCGCTCGGACACGACCGGCCGGGTGTTTGCCGAGGTCGGGCGGGCCGCCCTGCGCACACCCACGGCGGACGAGGCGATGCTGCTGGCCCGCTGCGACGACGACGAGCCCCTCCCCCTCCGAGTCGCCGCGCAGCTGCTGGCCATGGCGGCCCGACCGACGCTGAGCGCCGTCGCGCAGGCGCTGGTCGTCGGCGCGGTCACCAGCGTGACGCCCGGTCCGGAGGGAGCGAAGGTGACGATCGCCACCGCCGCCGGGCCGCAGTCGGTCGCTGCCCGAAACGTGGTCATCGCCTGCGGGGGACGTGCGTGGATGCCCGCAGAGCTCTCCGGGCTCGGCGGCGCTGTCGTGCACAGCGATGCGGTGATCCGCGGCAACGTGGCCGCTCGGGGTCACGTCCTGGTCGTCGGGGGATCGCACAGCGCGTTCTCGGCGGCACGGGTCCTTCTGGAGGGGGGTGAGGTCGACCGGGTGACCATCGCCCATCGCTCCCCGATCCGGGTCACTTATGCCGACGCGGCTGCGGCGGCCGCCGATGGATGCCGATTCGGCCCACGGGACGTCTGTCCGGCGACCGGACGGGTATTCCGGTTCGGGGGCCTACGAAACGACTCGGCCGCGCTGTACCGCGCGATCCGCGACGGCGCCGAGACCCGGGTCGAGCTCACGACGACACCGGTGAGCAAGCTGGTCGTATCCGCCGACCTGGTCGTCGCCGCGACCGGCTACGCAGAGCGGGTCGGGAGCCTGCTGCCACGCGGAGGTGGGACGTGCACGTTCGACACCGATGCGGCCCTGCACCAGGGTGGACGGTTGGTGGCAGGAGTGTTCGGCCTGGGACTGGGCTCCGGTCGGCGCCGGGACACCGCCACCGGGGGCGAGCCGTCGTTCACCTCGACCATCGACGGCGTGTGGTTCTACCGCAATGTCGCCGCGCCTGCGATGCTCGAGCGGATCAGCTCGACCTGAGGCCCAGCAGATGGGCACCGGGCCACTGGGCGCGAGTGGAACGGGACGAGAAGCGGCTCGGGGCACGAGCGCTGGGGGTGGGAGTCGAGCTGCACTATCGCGCTGCGCCCCTTGAGGAGCTGATCGAGCGAGCCGCACGGCGCACGGGCGTGAGGCGCGTGGACCGCCTCACCCATGACACGGGCTCATTTCGAGGAGTGGGCGAGGATCTTCCAACCTCCTGACGAGGAGGAGCTCAGGTTGTTCGACAAGCCGGTCTCCGAAGATCGATCCCGTCGGACGTGATGTGCAGGAAGATGGACGGGTGACCCAGATGCCTCAGGACCGTCCCGTCGCACCCCCGGGCTGGTATGCCGACGGCCAGGCCAACTGCGGTGGTGGGACGGACGCGCGTGGACGGCAGCGCGCATCGTCACTGGCAACGCCGTCAGCAGCGGCGGCGCGCAGGACAGCGGCAACGTCGACCGGACGTGGGCGGTCCTGTCCCATCTCAGCTTCTTCGTCCTCCCCCTCGTCGCCGTCATCGTCATCCGCCTGACGGTGGGCAAGCAGGCGGCACTGGTCCGGCACCACTCGAGCGAGGCGCTGAACGCCCAGATCTGCTTCGGCGTCCTCTGGAACGTCTTCGGGGGGATCTACCTGGCCGCCCTCCTCACCCGTCCGCAGGACCCACCCTTCGCCGTGCTCTTCACCGTCTTCATCCTGATGCTCCTGACCGCCGCCGGCTCCACGGTGATGAGCATCATCGGGGCGGTGCAGGCGTCGCAGGGCCGGTTCTGGCGCTACCCCGTGCTGTGGCGCCCGGTCCGCGGCGCTGTCCGACCCTGACCAATCGCCAGGCCCTGACCAACTCTCAGGCCCGGAGCCGCGCGATCCACGCCTCGACGTCGTCGGCCGACCGGGGCAGGGCGGCGGACAGGTTCTCGTAGCCGTCCGCGGTGACGAGGATGTCGTCCTCGATGCGGACGCCGGTGCCACGGAACTCGGGGGGGACCAGCTCGTCGTCGGCCTTGAAGTAGAGGCCCGGCTCGACCGTGAGGATCATCCCGGCCTTCAGCTCGGCGTCGGAGTAGTCCGCACGGGTGGCGAGGGCGCAGTCGTGGACGTCGAGGCCGAGGTGGTGGCTGGTGCCGTGGACCATCCAGCGACGGTGGTGCTGGCCGTGCTCCTTGTCCAGCGACGCCTCGACGTCGATGCCCTCGGGCAGGAAGCCCCACTCGTGGAGGTGCTCGGCGATGACTCGGATCGCGGCGTAGTGGACGTCGGAGAACTTCACCCCCGGACGGATGACGGCCATGGCTGCCTCCTGCGCGGCATACACGGCGTCGTAGATGCGGCGCTGGGTCTCGCCGAAGGTGCCGTCGACCGGGAGGGTGCGGGTGATGTCGGCGGTGTAGAGGGCATCGACCTCGACGCCCGCGTCGAGGAGGAGCAGCTCGCCCTCGTTGACCTCGCCGGTGTTCTTGATCCAGTGCAGGGTGGTCGCGTGGTTGCCGCTCGCGCAGATGGAGTCGTAGCCGACGCCGTTGCCCTCGTGGCGGGCGTGGAGGCCGAACAGCCCCTCGACCCAACGTTCCCCGCGGTCCTTGACCACGGCGTCGTGCACGTGCGCGATGACCTCGTCGAAGCCCAGGTGCGTCGCGGCGACCGCCGCGCGCATCTGCGCGATCTCCCACTCGTCCTTGACGAGACGCAACGTCGAGAGGAATGCCGCGAGCTCCTCGTCGAGGTCGACCGCGGTGGTCTCGGTTCCCTGCGACGACTCCTCCACGGTCACCTCGGACGACTTCTCCTCAGCCGCCGGCCGCACGTCCACCGAGGCGGTGGCGCGGGCCGCGTCGACGAGCGCGGCGACCTCGGGATCGGCGTCCCGGACCACCCGGACGGTGAGGTGTCCGGCATCCTTGCCGACCGCGTCCTTGAGCTCGTCGATGTGCCGCGCGGTGAGACCGAACTCGGCCTCGACGTCCGCGAGCGTCGGGCGCGCCCCGACCCAGAACTCGCCGTAGCGGCTGTCGGAGAAGAACTCGTCGGAGTCGCGGCCGCCCCACGGACGGAAGTAGAGGACGGCCTCGTGCCCGCCACCGTCGGTCTGGTCGCGCGGCTCGAGCACGAGGACCGCGTCCGGCTCCTGGTCGCTGCCGAAGCCGGTGAGGTGAGCGAAGGCGGTGTGCGGGCGGAACACGTAGTCGGTGTCGTTGGACCGCACCTTGAAGCCGCCCGCCGGCACGACCAGGCGCTCGCCGGGGAAGCGCTCGCTCACGGCGTCGCGTCTCGCCCCCGCGAAGTCCGCGACGGGAGCCCGATCAGGGGTGCCCGACGGTCGGGGGCTCCACCCCGAGCTGATGAAGGACCTCAGCTCGTCGGTGATGGGACGGGCACGACTCTCGCTCTGCTGCTGCTCTTCGCTCACGGCTGACATCGTGCCACGGCCCGGCAGCCGGTATGCCGCGGGCGTCAGGGTGCGGTGCCGCGCGGGAGTCAGGCGGCGGCCCCGAGCACCACCGGCTGGCCGTGGAGTGCACCGGTGCCGGCCATCGGGCCGGCCAGGGGACGGCTCGCCCCGGTCACGAGGTCGTGGGCGACGAGGGAGACGAACTGCCCTCCGCCGCAGGTGCTCCCACCGTTCGAGACGGAGAGGAGGGCGGTGGCCCCGACGATCCCGAGGACGACGGGTCCGCCGACCGAGGTGCTCTTCTCCGGGAACGTCAGGGCGGTGACGCGACCGTCCGTGCGCACCAACGCGTAGCCGCCGTTGCCGCACCCGGTCCCGCGCTGGAGGATGACGCCCACGCTGCTGGGCCACGCGCCCACGAACCCGAACCCGGAGCGGCCGTCGGCGTTCTGCACCTCGGCCTGGGGCATCCGGGTGATCGGTCCGCCGGCCACCGGGACCGTGTAGAGGTCGGAGGACGAGCCGCCGCTCTCTGTGCCGTCGCAGGACACCAGGAGCTGCGTGCTCGTCCACATGGAGACCGGCCGGCAGGACGACGCTCCGGACGGGGTGGGGATCGTCCGCAGCGGCGTGCCCGTGACGTTGCTCAAGACGGTGACGCCCGTCGTCGTCTCGACGACGAGGCTCTGCCCGTCGGGCGGGCGCACCACGAAGATCGGGACACCCGACATGGAGTAGGTCAGCTGGAGCCGACCGTCGAGGCCGTAGCGCTGGAGGTGTGCTACCCCGTCGGCTCCGACCACCTTCCCGATCACGGCCGTGCCCTGGGGGCGAGAGAAGTGGCCGTACTCCATTCCCGTCGCGACCGTGCGGGCCACGCCCGTCTGCGCATCCCACACCTGCGTCACTGCCACGTGGGTCCGGCTGTCATAGCGGGTGATGAGGATGCGGCGGCCGTCGGGCGTCACGTCGGTGATGTAGTCGCCCGGCGCGGTGTTGCCGATCGCATAGCGAGCGCCTTCCGGGCTCACGAGGTAGAGGGTGCCGGCGGTTGCCCCCGGGTCGGTCTTGGTCGAGGTGGCGATCGGGACGAGGACGACGCCGGTCCAGGCCGATCCGACCTGGCCCCAGGGGATCTGGGCTCGGGTGTAGGTCCCTGCGGCCTGCCTCACGACGGCGGGGGAGGCACCCGAGGACGGGGTCGACGTCGTGGGGTTCGCGGTGAGAAGAGCGCTGGGCCCGGGAGAAGTCGCAGTGCTCGATGTCCGTGTGCTCGGCGTCTGGGTGCTCGGCGCACCGGTGCCGCAGGCCGCGAGCAGGACGCCGGCGGTCGCGGCGACCGCGATCTTCATGAGCGTCCGCGAACGTCGGCCGCGGGTGGTGGCGCTGTCGGTGCAAGGGCGGCTGATGACTGGTGAGACGTTCATGATGACTTCTTCGCTTGCTGTGCTCGTATACACCTGAGACGCCACACGGCGGCCCGAGGTTGTGTCACCGACGCGACGAATATCGGTGGGGTGGGCGGACGGCTAGCGGCCGGCGTCGAGGGTGACGCTGCTCATCACGCTGCCCGCGTTGGCTCCCGGACCGAGCAGGGGGTATGCCGCGTGCGCGACGAGGTCGTAGGCCAGCAGCGACGCTCCGGGTCGGTCGCACCCCCGCAGGGTGAGGAAGGCGAAACGCCCCTCGACCGCCAGCGGCACGACGCCGGTGGCCGTCCCGAGCGCGGCGGGGAGGGCGGGGGTGAACGGCGTGGGTGTGCTGTCCGGGCCGGCCGAGAGGCTCACCGCCGCCGTGGTGCAGTCGAGTCCGTCGACGGGCCGCTGGAGGACGAGCACGCCCACGGGAGTGGGCCATCCGGCCGCCGCCCCGGTCTCAGCACCGCTGCCGGCGCTCCCGGCGCTGCCGGCGCCGGCGAGGTGGCTGCGACGCTCGGCCGGGGCCCCGGAGACGGGGAAGGTCCACAGGTCGGACGTCGTCCCGCCTGCCCCGTCGCAGCGGGCGAGCAGGATCCCGCCCGACCACCAGCTGACCGGCGAGCAGGTGACGGTGCCCTGAGGGAGGGGGTAGCTGCGCACCAGCGTGCCCTGGGCATTGCCGATGAGGGCCATGCCGCTCACCGTCGGCACGACGAAGTCGAGCCCGTCGGGGGTCCCCAGCGGGCCCACGCGGTCGACGGACAGCGGGGCCCGCAGTCCCGGGATCGCGGCATACCGCAGCTGGAGCGTGCCGTCGAGGGCACGTCGCTCGATGACCGGTCGCTGCGTCGCGACCTCGACGTACTCGACGAGCAGCGCCATGCCCGCGGGCTTGGTGTAGCGCACGGACGTCGAGACCGGGGCCACGTCGGACGCGAGCGGGACGGGGTGGCTGGTGCCGGTGGGGACGTCCCACTCGCTGATCGACGGCGGCAGGGGTGCCGTGGCCGTCCCTGCGCCCTGCGCCGACGTGAGGATCCGTCGGCCGTCGGGCGACACGTCGACGACGGTCGTCGAGCGGGAGACCTGCGCCACCGCGTAGCGCACGCCCGAGGGGCTCACCAGATAGAGCGTCGCGGCGGTCGCGGCCGGGTCGGTCGCCGCCCACGTCGCAGCCGTCCAGCCCTGCCCGACGGTGGCCCACGGGATCTCGGCGCGCGGCCTCTCGGTCGGGGCGACCCCGGCGACGGGGGTCGACTCCACGGTCCGGCCGGCCGGCGGCGGGGCGGGTGTGTCGACGTGGCGGAGACCGGCCACGGCGACGCCGCCGACGACGAGGACGGCTGCGGCCACTGCGGCGAGGGTCGCGACGGGGGACCTGCGAAGGCGTCGACTGCCTCGCGTCCGGCCGAAGATGTCGGTCGGCTCGGCGTCCTCACCGGATCGGGCGACCTCCCGCGCGACGTCCCCCCAGGTGTGGGTCAGGTCGCGCGCGGTCACCTCCTCAGCCCGGGCGTGCAGGGCACGGCGGAGTCGCTGCTCGCGAATCTCGTTGTCATCGTTGTTCATCGGTACTCCTCGAGGATCTTCTCGAGCTTGTCGAGAGCCCGGCTGGCGGTGGACTTCACGGTGCCCTCGGAGATCCCGAGCGCTTCGGCGATCTGCCGTTGACTGAGATCGGACCAGTAGCGCAGGACGAGCACCTCGCGCTGCCGGTCGGGAAGGGCCTGGACGGCTCGGAAGACCGCACTGCCGGTCTCCCGGCGCATCAGGTCGCGGTCGGCGGGTGCGGCATCGGGTGGGGCGATGGCGCGGCTGAGGAAGCTGCGGACGGTGCGGCGTCGGCGCAGGGTCGAGCGAGCGCCGTTGACCACCGAGACGCGGAGGTAGCCGAGAGCGGCGCCCGGGTCCTTGATCCGGGACTGCCCACGGTGCAGGGCGATGAAGGCGTCCTGCACCACGTCCTCCGCGATAGCGACGTCGTCGACGAGCAGGACCGCCAGCCGCACGAGCGCGAGGCGGTGCGCGGCATACAGGGTCTCGACGTCGATCCTGGCGTCGGGGTGACGCACGCTCTCGCTACGGTCCGGCATGCCTGCCCTTCGGCATTCGGGCGCGGGTGTCGCGCCGGCAGTCACGAGCATTCTCATATGGGGTGGACGCCCGAAGGGCGCGGTGGTTGCGCCCGGGGCGAAGGTTCGTCGGACCGGATCGTCGCAGATCGGACCGCATTCACGCAGGGCTCAGTCGTCCCGGCCGATGGTCACCGCCGAGACGACGGTGCCACCGTCCACCCCAGCGCCCGTCAGAGCGTGCGCCGCGCCACCCGCGAGGTCGCCGACGACGAGGGCAGAGGGTCTCCCGCAGGCGCCGACCAGCAGGTAGGCCCTGCGGTCCAGGACGGCGAGCGGGAAGACGGGGGTGGTGGTGGCCCCCTCGAAAGTGACCGGGGTCCGGGCGCCGTCCGGGGTCACGTCCTGCAGGGCCGAGGCGGGACACGGGTCCGAGGCGCGGGTCCCCTCCCTCGCGACCGTGCCGATGTCGGTGTCCCACGCGTCGACGAAGCCCACCGACATCGACCCGTCGGCGGTGGTTAGGCGCTTCGCCGGGGACCCGTCGACAGGGAAGGCCCAGACGTCGGAGACGGGACCCACCACGCTGGGTGCCCCGGGCAGGCCGCCTCCACCGGAGGCGTCGCACCGGACCCGGGCCACCCCGGGAGCCCACCACCCGCGCGGCGAGCAGGAGGCGGTGCCGAGCGGGAGGGGGAACCGTCGGACGAGAGCCCCGACCTGCGTGTCGACGAGGGACATCCCGGTGGTCGTCGACAGCAGCAGGTCGCGTCCGTCGGGAGTGGGGACGGGGAGGGCTGACCCGTTTGTCGAGGCGTCTGGGCCCGTCGTAGCGGCGTCAGAGCCTACGGTCACGGCGTCAGGGATCGACGGGAACCGTTGCTGCAGTATGCCGTCCAGCCCTCGCCGTTCGAGGACCACGCCCGCGGTGCCCGCCCCGGTATAGCTCACCAGGAGCGCGTCGGCAGACGGGCGGGTGTAGCGGACGGCCGAGGTGCCCACGCCCGGCGCCGAGACGCCCTGCGCCAGCGCGATGGTGTGCGAGGTGCCTCTCGCGACGTCCCACTCGACGACGGACGACGCCGGCTGGCCGCCGGTCGAGACGAGGATGCGTCGCCCGTCCGGGGAGACGTCGAGGACCCTGCCGCCGAGGACGTCGCCGACCCGGTATCGGGCGCCCGACGGGCTGACGAGGTAGAGCCCGCGCCGCTGGTAGCCGGCGTCGATGTCCTGCACCGTCTGCCAGATCAGGGCGGTCCACCCCGGGCCGACGGTGCCCCACGGCAGCGACGCCACCGGGGCGTCGTGGGGCCCGATGGCCGCCGGTGGAGTGGTCTGCTCTCTGCCCCTGCCGGTCGCGACGCCCACGACGACACTCGCGACGACGACCACGACGACTGCCGCCACGAGCAGGACGATCCGGCGGCGGTAGCGGGTTGATAGCTCTCGCAATGGGTTTCGCCGGGGTCTCTCCGGGCGGCGAGGCCGGATCGGGCGCCCGGTGAAGATGTCGACCGGGCCGTCCGCGTCGGCACGATCGCCGGGGGAGCGGGGAGAGCGGGGGGCCGCGGGCGTCACCCCCCTATCAAACCCTTTCTCCCCGTTCGTTCGTCACTGTGCGGCCAACTTCCGGCATTTGGCCGACCTGGGTTCCTCGTGAGCGCTAGCGTGCCGAGCACGCCTGGCAGGGCGACCACCTCGCGGATCTGTGTGCAACAGTCCGTGGTCAGCAGGAGACATCGATGCCCACCTCTCCCGTTCTCCGACGCCCCGGCGTCCCCGTCTCCCCGCGAACGAGTGAGGGCCACCCGCCCCGCTGGACCGGCCGGCCCGGCGGACACCTCGTCCGCGCCGTGCTCGTGGCACTCGTCGTCGCACTCGGCATGGTCGGACTGGCCGTGCCCGCACAGGCCGCGACCTGTCCCTGCAGCCTCTGGTCGGACTCCGACGTGCCGGCGGTCGTCGACGCCGGCGACCCGGCCGCCGTCGAGCTCGGCCTGCACTTCACCGTCGACGTGGCGAGCCCGGCGGTGGGGCTGCGCTTCTACAAGGCCGACGCCAACACCGGTGTGCACGTCGGGAGCCTCTGGACGGCCGACGGCCAGCTTCTCGCGCGGACGACCTTCGCCGGCGAGTCCGCCAACGGGTGGCAGCAGGTCACCTTCGACGCGCCGGTCCAGCTGGCCGCGGCCACGGTCTACGTCGTCTCCTACCACACCAACGTCGGGCACTACTCCGTCGATCCGCAGGCCTTCAGCACCACGGGCCGGGACAACGGCATCCTGCACGCCCCGGGAGGCACCGCGGGCGTGCCGAACGGGATCTTCGCCTACAGCCCCGACCCGACGTTCCCCACCGGGACGTTCAACGGCAACAACTACTGGGTCGACCCGGTCATCGGCACCAACGCCCCGGTCCTCACCGGGATCGTCGTCACCCCGCCGTCGGCCAGCATCATGGTCGGCGCCCAGGCGACCCTGACCGCGACCGGGTCCTACTCGGACGGCAGCACCGCCGACGTGACCGGGCAGGTGACGTGGACCTCTGGTGCCCCGACGGTGGCGACCGTCTCTGCGGCAGGTGTCGTCACCGGAACCGGAGCCGGCACGGCGTCGGTCACCGCGACGCTCGGGTCCTCCTCTGCCACCAGCGTCCTCACGGTCCGCCGGGTCACCGCCGTCGCCATCGGCGGCGCCCCGGCCACCTTGGCCAAGGGCCTGACGAAGCAGCTGTCCGCCACCGCCACCCTTTCCGACGGCACCACCGTGGACGTCACCTCGACAGCCACGTGGGCGAGCGCCAAGCCGTCCGTGGCGACCGTCTCCGCCACCGGGCTCGTCACGGCGACCGGAGTCGGTTCGGCAGCCGTCTCGGCGAGCTACGGCGGCGCGAGCACCTCGGCGACGGTCACCGTGACCGCCGCGACCCTCGTCGGCCTGACGGTCACCCCGGTCGCCCCGACGATCGGCCGGCTCGGATCCGTCTTCCTCACGGCGACGGCCCGTTACTCCGACGGCACCCTGACCAACGTCACGGGACAGGCGCAGTGGTCGTCGTCCAGCTTCCTGCTCGCCAGCGTCGCGAACTTCCTCACGCCGGGCCGGGTGCAGGCGTTCCTGTTCACCGGCACGGTGCAGATCACGGCCGGCTACGGCGGCCTGCAGACCCGGGTTCCGGTAACGATCCGGTAGGCCGGTGGCCAACCCCCCAGGGACAGCACCACCGGCGTGGTCCCTGCGGGCCGGGTCAGCCGTTGATGTCGGGTCAGCCGTTGATGTCGGGAGCCATCAGCCGGGCCCCGTCGGCGGCCCGGTCGTCCGGCATGGTCTGGGAGACCCGCTCGGCCTCCACGCGCTGGGCATAGTGCTCGACCTCGCTGTCGATGCCGGCCGCGTCCCAGCCGAGGACCGGGGCGACGAGCTCGGCGGCCGTCCTCGAGGCGCCGACGGCGCGGTCCCAGGACTCGATCGACAGTCGGGTGCGGCGGGCGAGGATGTCGTCGAGGTGCAGCGCGCCCTCGTGCGACGCGGCATACACGATCTCGGCCTTGAGGTAGTCCTCGCCGCCGGGCAGCGGCTGGCCGAGCTCGGCGTCGTCAGCGATGAGCGCGAGCACCTCGCTGGTGAGGACGCCGTGGCGCAGCAGCATCTTCTCGATGCGCTCGACGTGGACCCCGGACTCGCGGGCCATCGCGGCGCGACGGTTCCAGACGGCCTGGAAGCCGACGGCGCCGACCATGGGGATGTCCTGCGTCGTCGACTCGGGGACGGACCCGCCGAGGGTGCGCGCGGTCTCGTCGATGGCGTCCTTGGCCATCACGCGGTAGGTCGTGTACTTTCCGCCCGCGACGACGACCAGGCCGGGGGTCGGGTGGTTGACGACGTGCTCGCGGGAGAGCTTGCTCGTCTCGTCGCTCTCGCCGGCGAGCAGCGGCCGCAGCCCGGCATACACACCCTCGACGTCGGCCTGGGTGAGGTGTGTCGTGAGGAAGCGGTTGACGTGGTCGAGCAGGTAGGTGATGTCGGCGCTGGTGGCGGCCGGGTGGGCCTTGTCGAGGCTCCAGTCGGTGTCCGTCGTGCCGATGATCCAGTGCCGGCCCCAGGGGATGACGAAGAGGACGGACTTCTCGGTGCGCAGGATGATGCCCGAGGTCGAGTGGATGCGGTCGCGCGGGACGACCAGGTGGATGCCCTTGGAGGCACGCACGTGGAACTGCCCGCGCTCGCCGATCATCGCCTGCGTCTCGTCGGTCCAGACCCCGGTCGAGTTGACGACCTGCCGGGCGTGGATCTCGAACTCGCGGCCGGTGATCTTGTCGACCGCGCGCACCCCGGTCACCCGCTCGCCCTGGCGGAGGAAGCCGACCGCGGCGACGCGCGACGCGACGTGCGCGCCGTAGGTCGCGGCGGTGCGAGCGAGCTCCATGGTGTGTCGGGCGTCGTCGACCTTGGCGTCGTAGTACTGCACCGCGCCGACGAGGGCCGACCGCTTCAGGGCCGGGGCGATCTTCAGCGCGCCACGGCGGGAGAGGTGCTTGTGCCACGGCAGCCCGGCCGCGTTGCCCGACCCGCGGGCCATCGAGTCGTAGAGGGTCAGCCCGGCCTCGACGTAGGGCCGCTCCCAGACCGCGTGCGTGAGGGGGTAGAGGAAGGGGACCGGCCGCACGAGGTGGGGGGCGAGGCGCGTCAGCAGCAGCCCGCGCTCCTGCAGCGCCTCGTGGACGAGCCGGAAGTCGAACATCTCGAGGTAGCGCAGCCCCCCGTGGATGAGCTTGCTCGACCGGCTCGAGGTGCCCGAGGCGAAGTCGCGGGCCTCGATGAGACCCGTCGTGAGCCCGCGGGTCACCGCGTCCAACGCGCACCCCGTGCCGACGACGCCCCCACCGATGACGAGCACGTCGAGCTCGATGCCCCGGCTCGTCGCCGCGAGGTCGTCGATGGCGGCCTGCCGCGAGGCGGGGGAGAGCGCGAGAGGGTTCACGAGTACAGGCTGTCACACGCTCTGGGAGACTGACCGGGTGACCGATGCCGACCCGCAGCGCCCCGGCCCGGCGGCCGACGGGGGCAACCGCGTCGCGCGGGAGTCGCCGCTGCGGGGCCGGACCCGCCATGCGCTCCGCCCGACCGATCCGCCGTCGGAGAGCATCCCCGTCGTCTGGACCGGGCCGGACGGCGTCGACCGCGAGACCGCGCTGTCGGTCATCGACCTCGCGATGCGCGCGGCAGTGGCCCTGCTGTCGACGGGGGCGGCCGCGGCCGACGTCGTCGGCACGGTGCTCCGGCTGACCGGCGTCTACGGCCTGCGTGGGGTCCACGTCGACATCACCTTCAGCTCCGTCGCGGTGTCCTACCACCGGGGGCCCGCGGTCGAGCCGGTGACGCTGCTGCGCGTCGTGCGCACCCGCTCCCAGGACTTCAGCCGGCTCGAGCGGCTGCGTGACCTGGTGCTCGAGCTCGACCGCAACCCCCTTCCCGTGGCGGAGGCGCGGCTGCGGTTCGACGCCGTCATCGAGGCCCCGCACCCCTATCGGCGGTGGGTCGGCACGCTCGCGGTGGCCGTCCTGGCCGCCGGGGCCGCCGCGATCGTCGGTGGTGGCGCGCTGATCATGGCGCTCAGCGCCCTGAGCGCGGCGCTCGTCGACCGGGTGCAGCACCGCCTGCGGCGCGTGGGCGTCGAGGCGTTCTTCACCCAGGCGATCGGGTCGGCCATCCCCACGCTCGTCGCGATCGGGGTCTCGCTGCTGCAGAGCGGGACCGGGATGCTGGGAGGAGTGGTCCCCTCGCTCGTCGTGGCGTCGGGGATCGTCGTGCTGCTCTCCGGGCTGTCCGTGGTCGGCTCGGCGCAGGACGCGATCGAGGGGTTCTACGTCACGGCCGGCGCCCGCGCCTTCGAGGTCGTCGTCCTCACGCTCGGCATCGTCGTCGGCATCACCGTCGTCCTGTCGCTCTTCAAGCGGTTCGGGGTCGTCATGACGATCAGCCCGGACGTCGTCTCCTCCACCAACGGGGTCGTGCAGGTCGTCGCGTCCGTCGTCATCTCCGCCGCCTTCGCCATCGTCTCGTATGCCGCGGGCACCACCGCAGTCGCGGCCGGCGTCGCCGGCGGGGCCGGGTGGGCGATCTACCTCGGGATGACCGCCCTGCAGGCCGGCCGGCCGACGGCCAGTGCCGTGGCCGCGTTCCTCGTCGGCGTGACCGCGCAGCTCGTGGCCCGCCGGCTGCGGCTGGCGGCCCTCGCGGTGATGACGGCGAGCATCGTCCCGTTGCTGCCGGGGTCGGTCGTCTACCGCGGCATCTTCCAGATCGTCTCCGACCCGTCCGGACCGGGGCTCTACGAGGGCCTCGCGACCTTGCTCGAGGCGGCCGGCGTCGGCATCGGGATCGCCGCGGGCGTGTCGCTCGGCACTTATGTCGCCCGGCTCGTGCAGGACTCGCGGTCGGGCCGGCAGCGGCGGCGGGCGCCGGGCGCGCAGAGCTGACCCTGCGGCATACCGGGGCTGGGGGAGCGTGACCTTGCTCGACCCGCTAGGCGTCCCCCGTACTGAGTCAAGTGCGCCCGCCCAGTTCAGGCGGCGGTGATGGTGAACTTGACCTCGGCGTCCTTGACGCTGGCACAGGTGATGGAGAGCTGCGCGAGAGCGATGGACTGGCCCTGGGTGCAGGTGCCGGTCTGGCCATGGATGTTGAGGGCGGCGGAGCCGCCGCTGGCGCCCTCGAAGACCACGATGACGCTGCCGTAGGGCGCCCGGACCTGGTTGGTCTTCAGGGTGATCGAGCTGCCCTTGCCGCCGAGGGTCACGTCGCACGAGCCGTTGGTGCAGGTCGCCGTCGAGGTGTTGCAGGCCGTCAGAGACACGACGACGAGAGCAGCGGAAGCGACGAGGGCGGACGTGCGGGTGACCGGGCGCATGCGACCATTCGACCACGGAGCAGTTCGACCCCCAGAACGTCGACGAGCAGGAGTTGGTATGCAGTTCGGGCGCAGCTACGAGGAGTTCGAGGTCGGGGCGGTCTACAAGCACTGGCCCGGCAAGACGGTGACGGAGTACGACGACCACCTCTTCTGCCTCCTGACGATGAACCACCACCCGCTGCATCTCGACGCCCACTTCGCGGAGGAGACGACCGACTTCGGGCGCAACGTCGTCGTCGGCAACTACGTCTACTCGCTGCTGCTCGGGATGTCGGTCCCCGACGTCTCCGGCAAGGCCATCGCGAACCTCGAGGTCGAGTCGCTGAAGCACGTCGCCCCGACCTTTCACGGCGACACGATCTACGGCGAGACGACCGTCCTCGACAAACGCGAGTCGGCGAGCAAGGACGACCGTGGCGTGGTCCACGTCGAGACCACGGGCTACAAGCAGGACGGCACCCTCGTCTGCATCTTCCGGCGGAAGGTCATGGTGCCGAAGCAGAGCTACCTCGACGCCCGCGGCGGCGAGCAGCCCGGCCGGCCGACACTGGTGGAGCCGGCGCCGAAGGGCTGACGGTCGTCACGGCAGGCGGTACTCCCGCTGGGTTCCTGAGCTGTCGCGGCACCTGACGGAGTCCGCGTGGCCGGTGCCATCGCGGAAGGTCAGATTGTGCAGTCCGAACTGGTACTGGCCGAGCTGGACGGTCGGGAGGGGCTGCTCCTGGCCGCTGGCGTCTCTGACGATGCAGCCGGTGCTCCCTCGGGGAACCCCGAGTCCTTGATGCACCCCGTCGCTGCTGCTGAAGCCTTGGGCCCACAGAACGTCGGGTGTCGTCACGATGTGGGAGAAGGACGTCACCCCGTGGGCACCGCAGTCGAGGCCGAGGTCTCGGTGGTCGGCCGATGACGTCGCCCAGCACCCCGATCCCAGGGGAGCGACAGTGCCCGGGCGGCCCTGTGCGTCGATGGGTCGATGTTGGAGATCACTCCACTGGATGCCCCGGAAGGTCGAGGCTCCCGCCCCGCTTCGCCCCAGGACGAAGGAGAACGCGGTCCATCCCACATGGGGGATGACGGCGGTGTTCGGTCCCATGCCCCCGCCAGCGTCCAGCTGCACCTGGGAGACGGAGGTGCTGGGGATGAGGCCGAGAACGACCTGACTTCCCGGGGAGGCCTTCCACGTCGCGAGGGGGTGGCGCAGGTCGATGACGGTCCGGGCGAACGTCTGGGGACCGGAGTCGGTCACGTGGACGAAGTCGACCTGCTGGTGCTCGCCGTCGGGGATGTGCACCACGACCATATAGTCCGTCTCCCCACCGCCCGAGACGGTCTGCGGCAGGGACCACGAGACGACACCCGCGACGTGAGAGGGGTCGGCCGGTTGTGGTGAGCTGAGCCGCAGCCCTCCACCGAAGAAGATGGATCCGGCGGCGACGACGGCGACGGCGGCGGCAACGAGCGCGGTGCCGACACGACGACGCCGCACGGTGCGGCGACCGCGCTCGAGAGCGGCATCGACGTCGAGCGCGGGGTAGGAGGAGGGGGCCGCGCGGTCGAGACGGGCGCGGAGGTCCTCGGGGGCCTGGTGGGTCATCGGGGGGTCCTCTCGACGGTCGTCTCGTGCTCGTTCGTCTCGCGCTCGTTCGCCCGGCCCTCGTGGGCCACCTCGCGAAGTGCCGCGAGCCCACGCGAGCCGAGGGACTTCACGGCGCCGACGCTGATGCCGAGCGCCTCGGCCGTGTCGCGCTCCGACAGGTCGGAGTAGAACCGCAGCACCACCACGCGCCGCTGGGCGTCGGGCAGTCCGGCCAGCCACCGGTGGATCTCGTCGCGGTCGTCGATGGCGGTCGACACCGGGGTGACGCGCTCGGGCAGGGTGTCGGTGACGATCTCGCGGCGGGTGCTGCGCCAGGCGTCAACCCGATGGTTGGCGAGGATGCGGCGGCTGTAGGCCATGGCGCCGCCCGCACGAATCTTCGGCCAGGCGACATACGTCTTGACCAGCGCCGCCT
>NZ_JANXRJ010000285.1 GCF_025353065.1 Lapillicoccus sp. | reverse complement strand
CGAGGTCGCCCGGGTGCTCTGCGCACCGGACGCCGATCCGTCGATCCCGGTCCTGATGCTGACGACGTTCGACCTCGACGACTACGTCTTCGGGGCCCTCGAGGCCGGTGCCTCGGGGTTCCTCCTCAAGGACGCGGATCCGGACGTCATCGTCGGCGCGGTCCGTCAGGTAGCGGCCGGCAACGGCACGCTCGACCAGGCGCTGACCCGCCGCATCCTGCGGGAGTTCGTCGATCGGCGTCGGCTCCAACCCGTCACCGGCGCACGGGGGGACGGGCTGCTGACGCCGCGAGAGCGTGACGTGCTGCTCCTCCTCGCCGAGGGAATGTCGAACGAGGAGATCGTGGCTGTGCTCGTCGTCGAGGTGTCGACCGTCAAGTCGCACCTGGCCCGCATGCTTCCCAAGCTCGGCGTCCGGTCACGTCTCCAGGCCGTCGTATGGGCCTACCAGAACCGGATCGTCAACGTTCCGGGGTCGACGGGGGACTGACCGACGGGCTGGTGGCGGCAGCTGCATCCAAAGGTGCAAGGACGCAGGTTCACTCCTCTGGGTCTGGGTTGTCGAGCCCCGACTTCCTAGCGTTGTGGGTATCCGAACGATCCCCCCAAGGAGCACGTCATGCCACAGCTGTTGGCCCCATCTCTCCCCCAGACGACCGCCGCCGTCCACCTCGAGCAGGTGACCAGGACCTATCCGGACGGTCCGAAGACCGTGACCGCGCTGGATGCGGTCACCCTGTCGATCGAGACGGGGTCGTTCACCGCCGTGATGGGGCCGTCCGGGTCCGGCAAGTCGACGTTCCTCAACTGCGCTTCCGGCCTCGACCTGCCGTCCAGCGGTCGGGTCGTCGTCGGGGACGTCGAGCTGAGCGGGATGTCCCCGGACGGGCTGACCCGGTTCCGGCGCGAGCACGTCGGATTCGTCTTCCAGGGCTACAACCTGATCAGCCACCTGACGGTGGGTGAGAACATCCAGCTGCCGATCACCCTCGCCGGTCTTCGTCCCGACTCCCGCTGGATGCGCGATCTCCTCGCGTCGGTCGGGCTCACCGGCCTGGAGGACCGACTTCCGGGCGAGCTGTCCGGGGGGCAGGCCCAGCGGGTGGCCATCGCCCGAGCGCTCGTCGCCGACCCGGACGTCGTCTTCGCGGACGAGCCGACCGGTGCCCTCGATGCGGCGACGGCCGACCAGATCCTGCGGCTGTTCCGCACGGCGGTCGAGGACCTCGGGCAGACCGTCGTCATCGTGACGCATGATCCGCGCGCGGCTGCCTTCGCCGACCGGGTGCTCTTCCTCGCCGACGGTCGGTTCCGCGGCGAGCTGCGAGCCCCCAGCGTCGAAGCCATCGCCGCCCGCCTCATCGAGCTGGGGCGATGAGCATGTATGCCGCCCTCCGCTCGGTCTTCGTGGCGAACCGGAGCAGCCTGACCGGGACGGCGGTCGTCGTCGCCCTCGCCGCAGCGCTCCTCACCGCATCCGGGACCTGGCTCGACGCCGGCATCCGCGACGAGAGGCTCGGCCTGGTGGTGGGCCTCGCCGGGTCGTTCGCCGGCATCGTCGTCATGATCACGGTGTTCATCGTGGCGAGCGTCTTCGCCGGGGCCCTCCGGGAGCGCCGCAACGAGTTCGCCCTGCTGCGCGCCGTCGGCGCCACCGCACGGCAGGTGCGGGCGACGGTCACGGCCGAGGCCCTGGCCATCCTGCTGGTCGCCGGTCCCGTCGGCGCCGCCGTCGGCATCCTCGTCGCGCCACGCCTGGTGCCCCTGCTGCGATCCGGTGCCGCCCTGCCCGACGGGTTCGTCCTGCCCTTCTCCCCGATCTCGATCCTGGTCGCCCTGCTCGTCCTGCTGCCGACCGCCCTCCTCGCGGCTCGCACCGCGGCCCGCGGTGTCCTTCGCGTCAGCCCGACGGCGGCCGTCCGGGAGAGCACTGTCGACGCGCCGACGATCTCCCTCGGGCGTCTGCGGACCGCGGCAGTCCTCGGCGTGGTCGGGCTGCTCGCCGCCACGACGCCCTTCTTCGTCCCGGGCGTGATCGGCAGTGCCACCGGCGCCACCTCCGCCATCCTCCTGGTCATCGCGGCCGGACTCGCCGGGCCGGTGCTCGTGCACCGGGTGGCGACCCGGGGCATGACGGTGCTGGGCAACCGGGCCGGTGCCGGACGGGTGCTCGCCTTCGCCAACGCCCGTGGCTTCTCGCGCCGGCTGAGCGCCGCCGTCATCCCTCTCGCGCTCCTTCTTGCGCTCGGATCCGTCCAGTCCGGGGTGAACAGCGGCGTCGTGAGAGCGACCGCTACCGAGCTGCGCGCCGGAGCGCAGGCGGATCTGATCGTCCTGTCGCCGTCCGGGGTGACCTCCTACCAGGCCGCGGCGATCGCCGCTCTTCCCGGCGTCACGGCGTCGGCGGCGACCGGGCACCTCGCCGCTTCCGTGCGCACCGATCCCGAGGTCGGGTGGGAGCCGACGACGATGGGCACGATCACCCCGGGAAGCGCCATCAGGGCAGGCAGGACGCTGCTCGATCCGACGGTGAGCTCGGGGTCCCTCCGCGACCTCGACGCCGCAGGCACGATCGCCGTGAGTCGGACCGCACTCCTGTTCACCGGCAAGCGTGTGGGCGACACGGTCGACGTGCGGCTCGGCGGAGTCGACGCGGGGGCCGCGAAGATCGTCGCGGTCTACGAACGTGGTCTGGGGTTCGGCGACTACCTGATGGGAGTCGCTGCGGCGGAGCGCGGGCCGGCCGCGGCGGCATTCGATGCCGTCTTCGTCGATACGACGGCCTCGACACGTGTCGCCACACGTCAGGCCCTGGCCGAGATGGGCCTCACGGTCACGGACGGCGCCGGCTACGCCAGCGTGGCGACGAAGGAGGCCGGAGGCCAGCAGCAGCCGTCCCTCGTGCTGCTCCTCGCGCTTCTCGGATTCGTGGGAGCCGCTGCGGCGAACACCCTCGCGATGTCGACCGCGAGCAGGCGGGACGAGTTCGCGCTCCTGCGGCGCATCGGTGCGACTCGCGCGCAGGTGATGCGGATGGTGACGATCGAGACCGCGTTCATCATCGCGACGGCGCTGACGATCGGGCTCCTCGCCGTCCTCCCCGCGCTCATCGGCGTCGGGCAGGGGCTGCTCGGCGCGCCGTTCCCGGTGTTCGACCTGTCGGTGACGGTCGCCCTCGTGGTCGCGACGGTGGCCATCGCGATCCTGACGGTCATCCCCACCGCCTGGCGCGCAACGTCGACCTCGTCATCGCGAGTGTCGGTATAGCGGCTGCGCGTCCAGCACCACGGCCGCGACCGTATGCCGCGCGCCGGCGACCACGGCTCGCTGAATCTCGGGGTCCTCGTCAAGGGAGCCGTCGAGGGCGCCCACGAGGGTGATCAGCGCCTTCCACAGCGCCCACCCCCGCGCCCTGGCCCAGGTCCCGGCGTCGAGGTCGACGGTGCGCCGGAAGGCCGCACGGCTGTCGCCCTCGAACAGCGTCCAGGCGATGACGAGGTCGCACGCCGGATCGCCGACCCCGCAGGTGCCGAAGTCGATGACCGCGGCGAGTCGGCCCTCGCGGACGAGGAGGTTGCCCACCGCGACGTCGCCGTGGAACCACACCGGGTCGCCCTCCCACGTCGAGTTTGTTGCCGTGTCCCAGACGGCCCGACAGGCGCGTGGGTCGAGGCCGTCCCCGCCACCGTCTCCGGAGCCACTTTCGCCGGTCGACGCCGTGAGCGTCGCAATGGCGGCGAGGGTCTCGTCGTGATAGGTCGCGAGCGGGCCGCCGCGCCAGAAGCTGTGCTCGCCGGGGGTCGGCCCCCCGGTCGGGTCGGCCTGACGCAGCGCCACGAGGAAGCTGGCGAGATCGGTGGCGAAGGCAGTGGGGTCGGACACACCTGTCGCAGAGACCGGTTCGCCCTCGATCCAACGGTAGACCGACCAGGGGAACGGGTAACCCTGGCCCGGTCGACCGAGCCCGACCGGAGTCGGGACGGGGAGTGGGAGCTGCCTGGCGAGCAACGGCAGGCAGCGCTGCTCCTTCGTCACCGCAGCGGCATACCCGGGTCCGGACGGGAGGCGCACCGAGAGCTCGCTGCCGAGCCGGAACGTCCGGTTGTCGTTCCCTCCTGGCAGCACGGCCGTGACCGGCAGGTGCGCCCAGCGCGGGAACTGGCTGGCCACGAGGCGGCGGACGAGGGACGCGTCGAGATAGGGCAGCTCCGGGTTGACGGCGGATCCAGTCGATTCCTGGGAACTCATCACTCAGGCTGTCACTACTCGGGTAGCCGGAAACGACTGCGGGGCAACGGTTCGACGAGTCCATCGCTGACGAGGGAGTCGAGGCAGCGGAGCCGTTGCGGCTCGTCCGGCCAGGCCTGCGCAAGCCGGGCGGCGCCGACGGGTCCGGGGGACTCTCGCAGGACGGACAGCAGTGCGCCCCGGGCCTGACGGTCGGTGCCGTGCCACGACTGGGTGCGCTTCACCGGCCCGGTCCAGGCGGGTCGCCCGGCGAGGTTCCAGGCGCACAGGTCGGCGGCGGGGCAGTCGTCGCAGCGCGGTGCGCGGGCGGTGCAGACGAGGGCGCCGAGCTCCATCGCCGCGACGTTCCAGGTGTTGGCGTCGTCGGTCCGTGGCGGCATCGCGGCCAGGGCGAGCTCGCGCTCGGCGCGGTTGAGGGCGGGCGCGGCCTGCGCCTCGCCTTCGAGGGTGCGCACGAGGACGCGGCGCACGTTGGTGTCGATGACCGGCGCCGGGATCCCGAACGCGAAGCAGGCGACCGCGGCTGCCGTGTAGTCGCCGACGCCGGGCAGCGCCAGCAGCTCCTCGAGCGTCGCCGGCACCTCACCGCCGTGCCGGTCCACCATGGCGGTGGCGGCCTCGTGCAGCCGCAGGGCCCGACGCGGGTAGCCGAGGCGCCCCCACGCCCGCACGACGTCGCCGGGCGAGGCGGCGGCCAGGTCCGCCGGTGTGGGCCAGCGCGACATCCAGTCGAGCCAGATCGGCTCGACCCGGGCGACCGGGGTCTGCTGGGCCATCACCTCGGAGAGGAAGATCCCCCACGGCGAGGTATGCCGCAGCCGCCACGGCAGCGCGCGAGCCCGCACGGCATACCAGTCGAGGAGGCGACCGTGCAGCTGCGTGAGGTCGGGCGCGAGGCGGTGCACAGCGGGCACGCCTCAGACGTAGCGTTCGAGGATGCTCGACTCGGCGAGGCGCGACAGGCCCTCGCGGACGGCCCGGGCGCGGCCCTCGCCGACGCCGTCGACGTCCATGAGGTCCTCGAGGTTGGCCGCGAGCAGCCGCTGGAGAGAGTCGAAGTGCTCGACGAGCCGGTCGACGATCGCGCCGGGCAGCCGCGGGATCTTGGTCAGCAGGCGGTAGCCGCGGGGACTGACCGCGCTCTCCAGCGAGTCGCCGACGACGGAGAAGCCCATCGCGCGGGCGCCGGCCGAGAGGTCGAGCAGGTCGGTGCTGCTGAGGAGCATGAGCGCGCCGAGGGAGTCCTCGACCGTGCGGGAGGACTTCGTCGAGGCGAGGTAGTCGCGGATCACCAGCTCGCGGTCGTTGCCCAGGCCGCCGGTGAGCTCTTCGAGCTGGAGCCCGAGGAGGCGGCCGTCGGTGCCGAGCTCGACGGCGTAGTCGGAGATCTCGTCGCTGATCCGGCGGACCATCTCGAGCCGCTGGATGACGCTGGCGACGTCGCGGATCGTGACGAGGTCCTCGATCTCGAGGGCGGAGAGGGTCCCGGTGACCTCGTCGAGGCGCGACTTGTAGCGCTCGAGGGTCTGCAGGGCCTGGTTGGCCTTGGACAGGATCGCCGCGCTGCCCTCGACGACGTAGCGTCGGCCGCCGACGTAGAGCGCGATGATCCGCATCGACTGGCTCACCGAGACCACCGGGTAGCCGGTCTGGATCGCGACGCGCTCGGCGGTGCGGTGGCGGGTGCCGGACTCCAGCGTCTCGATCCGGTTGTCGGGCACGAGCTGGGTGTTGGCCCGCAGGATGCGCGTGCCGTCGCGGTCGAGGACGATCGCGCCGTCCATCTTGCTCAGCTCGCGCAACCGCTGGGCCGTGAACTCGATGTCGAGGGGGAACCCGCCCGAGGAGATCGACTCGACGAGCCGGTCGTTGCCCAGCACGATGAGCGCGCCGGTGCGCCCGCGCAGGATCCGCTCGAGCCCGTCACGCAGCTCGGTCCCCGGGGCGACCGCCGCGAGGGTCGCCCGCAGGAGGTCGTCGTCGTTGCGTTCCACGTCTGTCGCTTCCGTGCTGGCCGGGCCGGGTCGCGCGCAGTCTAACGGTGCGCGCGTGCATGCGTCAGAACGGGGACGGGGGCATCAGGGCGGCGCTGACGGCGCGGCCGACGTCCGTCAGCTCGACGATCCGCATCCCCTCCGGCATCGGGCCGGAGCCGATCACCCCCACGGGCACGAAGGCCGTGCGGAACCCCAGCCGCGCGGCCTCGGCGAGCCGGCGCGGGATACCGGTGACGGGGCGGATCTCGCCCGCCAGCCCGACCTCGCCGAAGGCGACCGACTGCGGGGGCATGGGCCGGTCGATGACGGAGCTCGCGATGGCGAAGGCGACCGCGAGATCGGCCGCGGGCTCGGTCACGCGGACGCCGCCGACCGTGGCGACATAGGTGTCGCTCCGGCCGATCGGTTGCTTGGCGCGGCGCTCGAGGACGGCGGTGATCATCGCGACGCGCGAGGAGTCGAGGCCGTTGGTCGTGCGGCGGGGTGACGGGAGGCTGCTGTCGACGACGAGCGACTGGACCTCCGCGACGAGCGGTCGACGTCCCTCGAGCGTGACGGTGATGCAGGTGCCGGGGACAGCGACGTCGCGGTTGGACAGGAACAGGCCGCTCGGGTCGGCGAGCCCGACGATGCCGACGTCGGAGAGGTCGAAGCAGCCGACCTCGTCGGTCGGGCCGTAGCGGTTCTTCACCGCGCGCACGAGCCGCAGCCGCGAGTGGCGGTCGCCCTCGAAGGCGATGACGACGTCGACGAGGTGCTCGAGGACGCGTGGCCCGGCGATCGAGCCGTCCTTGGTGACGTGGCCGACGAGCAGGATCGCGGTGCCCCGGCCCTTCGCCGCCTGGATGAGGGTGGCCGCCACCTCGCGCACCTGCGCGACGTTGCCGGCCGAGCCCTCGATCTCGGCGCTGGCGATGGTCTGCACGGAGTCGACGATGACGAGGTCGGGCAGCAGGGTCTCGATCTGCCCGAGGACGGTCGCCAGGTCGGTCTCGGCGGCGAGGAAGAGCGAGGTGGCCATCGCTTCGATCCGCTCCGCCCGCATCCGCACCTGGGCGGCCGACTCCTCACCGGTGACGTAGAGCACGTCCTGGCCCCCGCGGGCGGCGCGGGCGGCGACGTCGAGCAGCAGCGTGGACTTGCCGATGCCGGGCTCACCCGCGACGAGGACCACGGCGCCCGGGACGAGCCCGCCACCGAGGACCCGGTCGAACTCCCCGACCCCGGTCGAGCGGGCCGCGGCCCGTTGCACGTCGACCTGGCCGATCCGGATGGCGGGGCGGGCGACCCGGGTGGCGGCCGTCGTCCGCGAGGCGACGGCGCCGATCTCGCTCACCGAGCCCCACGCCTGGCACTCCCCGCAGCGCCCCACCCACTTCAGCGTGGTCCACCCGCACTCGGAGCAGCGGTATCCGCTCGATCTCGTCGCCGTCCGGGAAGCCATGACTGCACCGTAGGCGAGAGGGCCGACAACCGGTCGGCACGGCATACCGGGCCGGTATGCCGTGTCGCCTCAGCCCCTCGTTCCAAACACACGTTTTGCCGAGTTCGGCTGCCCGCGCGGCCAGGAAACTTGACAGAACGAGTGTTCGGAACGCAACAGGGTCAGTAGCGGCGCCACCAGAGGTTGACGGCGTAGTCGACGCCGGTCCGCTCCGGGTCGTCGGCCAGGATCTCGCTCGCCACCGCGGGCGCGAACTCGATCCCCAACACCGCCTCGAAGTCGGTCCGCGTGTCGAAGGTCCAGGCGATGTCGAGCGGCACGCGGGTCCACCCTCGCCGGAGCCAGAAGCACTCGACCGCTACGGGGTCGTAGGTCGGCAGCCCGCGCCGGAACCACCCGCCGAAGGTCGAGCGGGTGGCGTCGTTGTCGATGACGACGGCGGTGCCGCCCGGGCGCACGATCCGCTCCAGCTCGGCGAGGCCCGGCTCGCACCCGGGCCCGAAGAAGTAGGCCCATCGCGCGTGCGCGACATCGACGGACGCGTCGGCCAGCCCGGTCGCCGCGGCCGTCGCCTCGAGGACGCGCATGTGCGGCATACCGGCGACGCGCTGGCGGGCACGCTCGGCGAGCGGCGGGTGCGGCTCGACGCCGACGACCGAGCGGGCCTCGGCCGCGAAGCGGGGCAGGTGGAAGCCGGTGCCGCAGCCGAGGTCGACGACGTCGCGCCCCACCCAGTCAGCGACCTGGCGCAGCTCCGACTCGATCACGCCGGCGCGGTCGACGCCGAGGTTCTCCACCTCGTAGATGAGCGGCCAGCGCCAGACGTTGGGGCTCGGGATCGTCCCCGGGAGAGGGGGTTCCGCGGTCATCGTGCGCGCGGCGGCTGCTTCGTGCTGGCGCCGGTGTTGCTAGTGGTCCGGGAGGCGCCAGCGGGCCGGGCAGCCTCCTGGGCGGCGAGGGTGGCGGGATGGACGAGCAGCGGGAGCAGGTGCCGGTTGCCTGCTCGCCGGGCGGCGGTGACGGCGCGCAGGTGCGCCTCGCACCGGAGGACGAGCTCGTCGTAAGCCGGCGCACCCATCAGCTCGACGAGCTCGGCCCGGTTGGAGCGGTAGACCGGCTCGCGGCCGACGTGCGCCTCGGGGTTGCCCGAGCAGTACCAGTCCAGGTCGTGGCCGCCGGGTCCCCAGCCGCGCCGGTCGTACTCGGTGATCGTCACCTCGAGATAGCTGCTCTGGTCGGGCTGCTCGACGGTGCGGTAGCTGCGCCGGATCGGCAGCTGCCAGCACACCTCGGGCTTGAGCGAGGTCGGCGGCAGACCCTTGACGACGGCGTGCTGGTGCAGCGAGCAGCCAGCTCCCGCAGGGAAACCCGGTCGGTTGAGGAAGATGCAGGCGCCCTCGACGACGCGGGTCTTGCGGACGCCGTCCTCGAGCTCGGTCCAGCTGTCGCGCTCGAGGGTGCCGCCCATGTGGCCGACGTCGTGGAACTGCCACTCGTCGGGCCCCAGCTCGGCGGCGATCGCCTTGACCCGCCGGTAGTCGGCCTTCTCGGTGAAGTGCGCGCCGAGGGTGCAGCAGCCGTCGTCGGGCCGGTCGGCGTAGATGCCCGCGCAGCCGTTGCCGTAGATGCAGGTCCAGCTCGAGGTGAGCCAGGTGAGGTCGCAGCGCAGCCGTTGGCCGCTGTCGGCGGGATCGGTGAACTCGACCCAGATCCGGGACATGTCGAGGGGGACTTCGGGCACGCAGACACCCTAGGCCGTATGCCGCGGGCTCCCCACTGCGGACGTCCGCACCGACGCGACACCGGTATGCCGTCGGCGCGGACGCAGTCGGGTGGGACCCACCCGATACCGTGATGTCATGCGTCTCGGGGTGATCGACATCGGCTCCAACACCGTTCACCTCCTCGTCGTCGACGCCCACCCCGGTGCCCACCCCTTGCCGGCCTACTCCCACAAGATCGAGCTGCGGCTCTCCGAGGGGATGGACCCCGACGGATCGATCGGGCTGGCCCAGGCCCAGCGGCTCGTCGACTTCGTCCGCGAGTGCCTCGAGCTGTCGAAGGACCAGGGGGTCGAGGACCTCGTCGCCTTCGCGACCTCCGCGGTCCGCGAAGCGCCCAACGGCGAGGCCGTCATCGCCCGCGTCGTCGCCGAGACGGGGGTCGAGCTCGAGGTCCTCGCCGGTCGCGACGAGGCCCGGCTGACCTTCCTCGCCGTCCGTCGGTGGTTCGGCTGGTCGAGCGGCCGGCTGCTCGTCGTCGACATCGGTGGCGGTTCGCTCGAGCTCGCGACGGGTCGCGACGAGGAGCCGGATGCCGCGGTGAGCGTGCCGCTGGGCGCCGGCCGGGTCACCCGCGACCACCTCCCGCAGGACCCGCCGTCGCCCGAGGCCGTCGCCCTCGCGCGGACCCACGTGCGCGCCGAGCTCGCCCGCTCGCTCCGACCGCTGCTCCTCGGCGGGACGCCCGACCGGGTCGTCGGCACCTCCAAGACCCTGCGGTCGCTCGGCCGGATCGCCGGGGCCGCTCCCCGGGACAACGGCCCCTACGTGCCGCGCCACCTCACCCGCGCCGACGTCGCGCGGCTCGTGCCGCGGCTCGCGGTCATGGACACGGTGCAGCGCTCCGAGCTGCCCGGCGTCTCGCCGAGCCGTGCCCCCCAGCTGCTCGCCGGTGCGCTCGTGGCCGAGGCCGCCCTCGACCTGCTCCACGTCACCGGCCTGGAGATCTGTCCGTGGGCCCTGCGCGAGGGCATCATCCTGCGGCGCCTCGACCACCTCGCCACCTGACCTCGCCACCCGACCTCGCCACCCGAGGGAGCGGTGACGGGCCCGGCGGGCGGGTGGCGCAGAATGCTGACGTGGTTACCTCGGCGAGCGCGGCACCGTCAGCTCGGATCGGGCTCTCGACGGCGTCGATGTATCCCGAGAACTGCGCCGCCACCTTCGCGGTGGCCTCGCGCCTCGGTTACGACGGCGTCGAGGTCATGGTGTGGACCGACCCGGTCACCCAGGAGGCCGGTGCGATCCGTGCGCTGACCGAGCTGCACGGCATACCTGTCGTGTCGATCCATGCGCCGACCCTGCTACTGACACAACGGGTCTGGGGCTCCGAGCCGTGGACCAAGGTCGACAACTCGATCGAGCTCGCTCTCGAGGTCGGGGCCCCGACGGTGGTCCTCCACCCGCCCTTCCGCTGGCAGCGCGAGTATGCCGCGGAGTTCGTCGACGGGGTCGCGCAGCGGGAGCGCGACACGGGGATCCGGCTGGCCGTCGAGAACATGTTCCCGTGGCGGGCCCGGTCGCGGGAGATGCAGGCCTACCTCCCGGGGTGGGACCCCGTCCCCCAGCCCTACGACCACGTGACGCTCGACCTGTCGCACACCGCGACCGCCGGATCGGACGCCCTGGCGATGGCGCGCACTCTGGGGGAGCGGCTGACCCACATCCACCTCGCCGACGGCAGCGGGTCGCCACGCGACGAGCACCTCGTGCCCGGTCGGGGCACGCAGCCCTGCGGCGCGGTCCTCGAGCTGCTGGCCCAGCCCGGGAGCGGCTTCCACGGCGACATCGTCGTCGAGGTGGGCACCCGCCGCCTGGCCCGCGACGAGCGCGAGGCCGACCTCGCGCAGGCGCTGGCGTTCGCCCGGCTCTACCACGCCGTCTGAGCGGGGGAAGGGCGAACACCGAGACGGGAGAGTCCCGCCGGGGCCGTCAGGTGATTCGCACGTCATGTCGCCAGGCGGAGAGGAGGTCGCGTCCGGTGGAGACGAGAGCGTCGCCGGAGCCGCGGTTCCAGAGCGCGAGGTAGAGCAGCACGGCCGGCCCGGCGAGCACCGAGTCGAGATCGTCGGGCAGCTCGGTCCCGGGAGCGAAAGCCGTTGTCACAACGGGCTCCTCGGAGATGTCGAGGAGCCAGGAGCGGTCGGAGTCGGTCGCCCGCAGGCCGACCCTCCAGGGTGTCGGCGCCCGCAGTCGCTGGTGCCGCCGCGGGACGAAGCCGGTGAGGAGCTCGTCGATGCCGTCCGTCGCGAGCGACGCCCCGAACCACACCTCGTCGGCGCCGGGCGGTCGGCCGAGCCGGGCCGCCATCGCGTCGACGGCGTGAATCGTCGTCTCGTGACACTGCCGCCGGGCCCACGCGAACCGGGCCGGCGGGGCGTCGCGCAGGAAGAAGGGGACGTCGAGGTCGTCCGGCGCGAAGGCCAGCGCCTGCAGCAGGGCGACCGCTCCGACGTCCAGCCAGTCGAACGGGTCACTGTCAGAGAACCCCTCGCGCTCGAGGACCTCGTCGCCGACAGGGAGCTCGATGGTGCCCGCATCGCGCATCGGCACTCCCCGCACGACCCGCTCGGCCCACCGGTGAACGAGCCCTTGGTGGAGGACGAGGTCCTTGGTGGTCCACCCCGGGCAGGTCGGCACGGGGGCCTCGAGCCCGGCCAGGCGGGCGTTCTCGCGGAGCACGGTCCAGGCGTCCCCGATGCCGTCGCCGTGCTCGTCGACGGACAGCGAGGTGGGCATGAGGCCGAGCATAGGGAACCGCGCGGCCGGCGGGAGGGCTCCACCCCCCCGGCGCCTCCGCACGCCTCGGCGTATGCCGGGCTGTCGCGACAGCGCCATGAGGGCCACACTCCGCACATGACGACCGACGACGACCGACCCGGTGCCGGGCCCGCAGCCATCGTCGTGTCCGGCCTGCACGTCGTCCGCGGCGGCCGTGACGTCCTGCCCGACCTCACGCTGTCCGTGCCGGCAGGCCAGGTGGTCGGCCTGCTCGGGCCGTCGGGTTCCGGCAAGTCGACGCTCCTGCGGGCGGTGGTCGGCGTCCAGGTGGTCGCGGGCGGCACGGTCACCGTGCTCGGCCAGCCGGCCGGGTCGCCCGGGCTGCGCCGCCGGGTCGGTTACGTCACCCAGGCCGGCAGCGTCTACGACGACCTGACGGTCCGGGACAACGTGCGCTACTTCGCCGGGCTCCTGGCCGCGGGTCGGGGCCATCGCGACGTTGTCGCCGCAGCCGACCGGGTGATCGGGGCCGTCGACCTCACGGACCACGCCGACGTGCTCGCGGGCGCTCTGTCGGGCGGTGAGCGCTCACGGGTCTCGCTGGCCTGCGCCCTCGTCGGCGACCCCGAGGTGCTCGTCCTCGACGAGCCGACGGTCGGTCTCGACCCGGTCCTGCGGCGCGACCTGTGGGCGCTCTTCGCCGGGCTCGCCCGCGACGGCCGCACGCTGCTCGTCTCCAGCCACGTCATGGACGAGGCGACCCGGTGCGACCGCCTGCTCCTGCTGCGGGAGGGGCGGCTCCTCGCCGACACGACCCCCGGTCAGCTGCTGGCGGACACCGGCGCCGCGGACGCGGATCAGGCGTTCCTGCGCCTCGTCGACGGGGCGGGGGTATGAGCCCCAGACTGTCCGCCCTCACCGCGTTCCGGGTCCTGCGGCAGCTCCGTGCGGACCACCGGACCGTCGCGCTCCTGCTCGTCGTGCCCTCTGTCCTCGTCGGCCTGCTGGCGTGGATGTATTCCGGCACAACGACGTTCGCTGTCGTCGGGCCGGCGCTCCTCGGGATCTTCCCCTTCGTCGTCATGTTCCTCGTCACGAGTGTCGCGACCCTCCGCGAACGCACCGGAGGCACTCTCGAACGCCTCCTCACGACCCCGCTCGCCAAGGCCGACGTCATGCTCGGCTACGCGCTCGCCTTCGCGCTGGTCGCCGTCGTCCAGGCCGTGGTCACCGTGGCTTTCGCCGTCGTGGTGTGCGGCCTCCAGGTGGCAGGACCCGTCTGGCTGCTCGTCGTCGTCGCGGTCGCGGAGGCCGTCCTCGGCTGCGCGCTCGGGCTGCTGGCGAGCGCGTTCGCGACGTCGGAGTTCCAGGCTGTTCAGTTCATGCCAGCCGTCGTCCTGCCGCAGGTCCTGCTCTGCGGCCTGCTGATCCCCCGGGACGGCCTGCCGACGGTGCTCCGCCGGATCTCCGACGTCCTGCCCCTCTCGTATGCCGTGGACGCCACGACCGCGCTCACGCGGTCGGCCTCGGGCACCGGAGACGCCGGACGCGACCTGCTGGTCATCCTCGGCTTCGTCGTCGTCGCGCTCGCCCTCGGCTCCCTCACCCTGCGGCGGCGCACGGCCTGAGCCGACGCCAGAGCGACCAGCGCCGGCGGAACGTGACTTTCACGTTCGGCAGAGACCTCTTTGGTCTTCCCGGCTGGCCCAGCGGACCCCATGACCCCTTCGCGCGGGTCCACCTCACCGTCTCCACCGCCCTCCCGGTGACCACCGTCGATCGCACGCTGGTCGACGTCGTCGGGTCGGACATCAGCCAGGAGGTCAGGAACGGTGCCGACGCCGACGCCGTCGGTCGAGGCGAAACCACTCGGCGCCGGTTGCTCCGCCGAAGCTCTGAAGCGGCAGCGCGCGTCGCCCTCCGCCTCGAGCGCGCCGTCGCCGCCCAGGAGGGTTCGTGAGCGCGCGCCAACGCCGCCACCGATCGGTGAACGACCGCACCCGACTGGGCACGCGACGAGGGACGCCGGCGTGACCCTCCTGGAGGAGGTGGCGACGGGACAGGTCGGACGACGAGGCCGACGCGGCCGACGCGGCCGACGCGGCATACGGGGCACGATCGCCGGTCCCGAGCCCCGGCGATAGATTCGTCTCTCGACCGCGTGGCGCGCCACCCCTGCGCTACCTCCCCTTCCCTCACCCCCGGAGGTTCCGTGCAAGCCAGCGACCTGCTCCGCAACTCCCTGCTCCAGCTCGCGAAGTCGACCGCGGTGCGCGACACGGTCGAGCAGGCGCCGGTGAGCCGTGGGGTGGTGCGGCGGTTCGTGCCGGGCGCGACGACGCCGGACGCGGTGCGGGCGGTCGGCGAGCTGCAGGCCACCCACCGGATGGCGACGATCGACTACCTGGGCGAGGACACCACCGACCTCTCGCAGGCGCAGCACACCCGCGACGCCTACCTCGCGCTCCTCACCGCGATGTCGGCGCAGGGCCAGACCGGAGACGGCCGGGCGGAGGTGTCCCTCAAGCTGAGCGCCCTCGGGCAGTCGCTGCCGGGCGACGGGCACAAGATCGCCCTCGACCACGCGCGCCAGATCTGCCAGGCGGCGACCAACGCCGGCACCACCGTGACCCTCGACATGGAGGACCACACGACGACCGACGCGACCCTCGAGTCGCTGCGGGAGCTGCGCCAGGACTTCCCGACCGTCGGCGCGGTCGTCCAGGCCTACCTGTTCCGCACCGAGGCCGACTGCCGCGACCTCGCCCACGAGGGCAGCCGGGTGCGCCTGTGCAAGGGCGCCTACAAGGAGCCCGAGTCGGTCGCCTTCCAGGGCGCGGACGTCGACAAGTCCTACGTCCGCTGCCTCAAGGCGCTGATGGCCGGCCGGGGTTACCCCATGGTCGCCTCCCACGACCCGCGCCTCATCGAGATCGCCGGGGCGCTCGCGGCCAAGCACGGGCGCGACCCGATGTCGTTCGAGTACCAGATGCTCTACGGCATCCGCCCCGAGGAGCAGCAGCGCATCGCCGACCGCGGCGACCAGATGCGGGTCTACATCCCCTACGGCGAGCAGTGGTACGGCTATCTGATGCGCCGGATGGCCGAGAAGCCGGCCAACCTGTTGTTCTTCCTCCGTGGGGTCGTGTCCCGCGGCTGAGCGCGACCGCCGCGCCCCGAGGGGGGGTTGACGCAGCGTCAAGGGGGTTGACGCCCGTGATAA
>NZ_JANXRJ010000274.1 GCF_025353065.1 Lapillicoccus sp. | reverse complement strand
GTTGACGGCGTCAACGTTGACCCGTCGCCACGGCCGGACCGACCGTGGGGCCATGAGCATCCTCACCACCGGATCCGCCGGCTCCAACACGCCGCTCGCCCCCATCCCTCCCGGTCTCGCCGGTGTCGTCGTCGCGACGACCGGGCTGAGTGACGTCCGCGGCGACCACGGCTTCTACCACTACCGCCAGTACGACGCGGTCGACCTCGCCCGCTCCTGCAGCATCGAGGAGGTCTGGCACCTCCTGTTGCGGGGCCACCTGCCGAGCGCCGGCGAGCTGACCGCGTTCCGGGCGACCATCTCCGCAGCGCAGACCCTCACTCCCGAGGTGCGAGCCGCCCTCGACGCGGTCGGCCGGGACGGCGGCGCGACCTCACCGATGACGGACCTCCGCACGGGCCTGTCCGCTGCGGGCGGGCTGCTCGACCTCAAGCCGGTGTGGGATCTCGACGAGCCCGGCCGCGAGCGCGACGCCATCACGCTCGCGGCCCTCGTCCCGGTGCTGACAGCCGCGGCATACCGGCGGGGGCAGGGCCTCGAGCCCCGCGCCCCACGGCCCGAGCTCGGGCACACCGCGAACCACCTCTGGATGATCACCGGCGCGGAGCCGGGCGAGCGGGAGGTGCGCGCGCTCGAGCGCTACCTCTGCCTCACCGTCGACCACGGCTTCAACGCCTCGACGTTCACGGCGCGGGTCGTCGCCTCGACGGGCGCCGACGTCGCCGCGTGCGTCGTCGCCGCCCTCGGCGCCCTCTCGGGCCCGCTGCACGGTGGGGCGCCGAGCCGGGCGCTGGAGTCGCTCGACGAGATCGGCACCTCGGACCGGGCTCGGGCGTGGGCGGACGCCCAGCTGGCGGACGGGCGGCGGATCATGGGCTTCGGGCATGCGATCTATCGCGGCGCCGACCCCCGTTCGGAGCTGCTGCGGGAGACGGCGCAGGAGCTCGGCGGACCGCTGGCCGAGCTCGCCGTCGCCTCCGAGAAGGCGATCGACGCGGCCCTCGCGGCCGGCCGGCCCGACCGGGTGCTGCGCGCCAACGTCGAGTTCTACGCCGGCGTCGTCATGCACGAGTGCGGCGTCCCCCGCGAGATGTTCACGCCCACCTTCGCGGTCAGCCGCGTAATGGGGTGGACGGCACACATCCTCGAGCAGGCCCGGGACCGCAAGATCATCCGGCCCAGTGCCCGGTATGCCGGTCCTCCGCCGCCGCAGCCCGTCCCCCCGCTCGCCGACCGCGGCTGACCGACCCACCGCCTTGCGTCCGCGCGAACGGCATACCGGTGTCGCGTCGGCGCGGACGTCAGGGGTCTGGCCCCCTCACACCTCCCCGGTGTAGACGGCGCGCGACCGGAAGCGCAGCCCCTGCGGCGCCTCCTCGAGGCCGTGGGCGAGCCAGCCGACCATCCTGCTGAGGGCGAAGATCGTCTCGCCCGAGCCGGGGGCGAAGTCGCACGCCCGCACGAGCGCGGCGAGCGCGAGGTCGACGTTGGGAGCCAACCCGTGACTGCGACTGACGTCGAGAAGGAGCTGCTCGACCAGCGGCCATCCCCCGGGGTCGAGCCGCGCCACCCGGTCGAGCAGCGCCTCCGCCCGAGGGTCGGCGTCGACGTAGACCGTGTGCCCGAAGCCCGGGACGGTCCGGTGACCGGACAGGTCGTCGGCCGCCGGGTCGCGGGCAGCGCGAGCCGCGAACAGCTCCTCGACCGCGAGGCTGCTGCGCCCGTGCAACGGACCACCGAGGGCGGCGAGACCCGTGAGCAGCACGAGCCACGGGTCGGCGCCGGTGCCCGCGGCGATCCGGGCCGCCATCGTCGACGCCGCGAGCTCGTGGTCGACGAGGAGGATGAGCGCCGCCCGCAGCGCCTCGAGTCCCGGCGCCGTCGGCGGCGACGCCGTGAGGTGCGGCCACAACCGCACCTCGAGCGGGCCGTCGTCCTCGATCGGCTTCTGCCGCAACGGGATCGACGCCACCCCAGCCGGTATGCCGCGACGCCCCACCGCGGCCACGTGCTCCCGACCCGTGTCGCCCCGATCCGGGTCGGTGCCCGCGAGCGCGACGACGGCTGCCCGCACCCGGTCGACGTCGGTGGCACCCGGCGGCAGGGCTGCGGCCATCGTCGCGACCACCACCCGGTCGTCCTCGCGCAGCCTCCACTGCGCGGGATCGTGGACGCCGGACGCACCGTCGCTCGACGCGCCGTCGTTCGACCACAACAGCTCGGCGACGGCCTCGAAGGGCCGGTCGAGCAGATCGAGCGCAGCGACGCCCCGGAAGGCGAGCAGGCCCTGGGGATCGAGCATCGTGACGTCGGTCTCGAGGAGGACGTCGAGCGAGCCGGCGCGGTGCCGGGTCCGTTCGGCGACGAGCCGAAGCACCTCCTCGCGGTCGAAACCCGAGACGCGCCGCCCGCTCTCGTTGACCCGGTGCGTTCGGGAGAGCAGACCGCGGCTGACGTAGGCGTAGATCGTCTGCACCCTGACTCCCAGCAGATCGGCCGCTTGGTCGGCCGTGACGCTGGGCCGCTCGTCGAGTTGACCAGCCATGCGGTCATCCTCGCAGCACCGCAGCGGCCAGGCTCCTGCGGCGACCGAAATGTTATTGCCTGTCCGATCCGTTACCCTTCGGGCAGTTGGCCTCATGCTGACGCGTCCGTGTCGTGCCCACGCAGGCGAGACCGGATCTCGCACGACCGTTGCTCGATCCACACGTCCACAGGGGGACATCTCATGAACACCCGAATCACAGGCGTCACCGCCGCCGTCGCCATCTCTCTGGCCCTCGCCGCGTGTGGCAGCTCGTCCACGGTCGTCGCCCCGGCCGCCAGCAGCACCAGCTCCGGCCGCACGACCTCGACGGCCTCCGCGAGCGCCAGCACGAGCGACAGCCCGTCCTCCTCCGACACCGGCACACCGAGCGCTCCCGCTGCATCGGGCGCGAAGATCGCCGTGGGCACGACGGTGACCGACGACATCCTCGACAACAAGGCCGTCGTCGTCAGCGTCATCCGCAACTTCCCCATCCCCGCCGCCGCGTCCGCCATCAAGGCGCGCGGCGACGAGCTGGTGCTCGTCGAGGTGAAGGTCACCGCCGGCTCGAAGTACTACGCCGGCATGGGTGACTCCGACTTCACCTGGGGAGTCCAGGGCAAGCAGTACTCCGGTGAGGCCGCCGGCAGCGACGCCGTACACGCTGCCATGACGGCCGCCGGTCATACACCGCTCGCGGCCGTCGATACCGGAAAGAGCGGCACGGGCTGGATCGCCGGTTTCCTCAAGCCCGCCGGGTCCGACAAGGCCTACGTCGCCCTGCGCCGGGTCGCGGCCAAGGGATCCGACGGCACCGACATCCCCAAGAAGGAGTTCCCGGTCACGCTGCCGCTGTCCTGAGCACAGGCGTGGGGCCTCGGAGAACCGCCCTCAGGAGCCGAGGCGGACACCTCGCTCCCAGGTACGTGGATCCGCCCGCGGAGCGGCCGCTCGCGGTCGCGGACCGTCGCCAGCACCTTCTGGGCGGAGGGGCGGGCCGAGCCGGCGGATGGTGCGTCGCCGACCGCCCGCGGCTCCTCGACGAGTGCGGAGAGGCGGTCGGCGCCTTCCCTGGCGTCAGTATGCCGGGGCGCTACCCTCGTCGGCATGCGCGTGCGTGCCGAGTTCACCACGGAGCCCTTCACCGGAGAGGGAGAGCCCCCCGAGCACGTCACGCACGCCGCGGCGCTGCTCACCGAGGCGGGGCTCGACGCCGACCTCGGGCCCTTCGGCACGATGGTGGAGGGTGAGGACCGGGTCCTGCTTCCGACGCTGGCCACCGTCCTCGCCGCCGCATTCGCCTCCGGCGCAACGCGTTTCACCCTCCAGGTGGAACGCGTCAGCGAGCAGGGGGACCACCTCGACACGCCCCGCCCGACCCCTTCCACCCGCCCGAAGAACGGTCCGTCGTGACCGAGAAGACCTCGTCGACGACCACGGTGGATCCGATGACGGCGGAGCCGGCCGACGTCGTCGAAGCGCTGGCCGAGGCCGTCCGCCCCCTCCTCGAACGCACCGGTGCCCACCTCGTGCCTGCCGGCGAGGCGCGCGCTGACGACCTCGCCCTCGAGTGGCGCGGTGACCCCGTCCTCCACGTGCGGTTCCCCACCCCGTCCGGCGCCGTGGGCAGCGAGGGTCCGGGCGACCTCTCGGACGGCCTCGCCCGGCTCATCGCCGAGGTCGAGAAGGAGCTCGGGGGCGCCCTCGCCCACCTGCCCCGGGCCGGCAAGCAGCGCGCTGTCCGCCTGCTCGAGGAGCGCGGCGCCTTCGAGATGCGCAAGTCGGCCGAGACGGTCGCCGAGGCGCTCGGCGTGACCCGCTTCACGGTCTACAACTACCTCAACCGCGGGTAGCCGCGCGGTTCACCCGACGGGACCACCGATTTCAACAAACTGTTGACGTCCCGGCTCGACCGCCCTATCGTTCCCGTAGCCCGCCCGCCCCCCGGTCGGCCGATCTCCGAGCGGAGTCAGCATGAGCGTTGTCCTCGGGCCCAACCAGTACGGCAAGGCGGAGAACCGGGTCGTCCGGATCTATCGCGACACCGCACGCCACGAGATCCGCGACCTCAACGTCTCCACCTCGCTGCGCGGCGACTTCGCTGCCGCGCACACCCACGGAGACCAGTCGCGCGTCCTGCCGACCGACACCCAGAAGAACACCGCCTTCGCCTTCGCGAAGGAGAAGGGCATCGTCTCCCCCGAGGAGTACGCCCTGGTCCTCGGCGCCCACTTCCTCGACGCCGCCGAGGCGACCACCGCGGCGCGGGTCGCGGTGGAGGAGTATGCGTGGGACCGCATCCCGGTCGGGCCGCAGGGCCACGACCACGCCTTCATGCGGCGCGGTGGCGACACCCGGACCACGGTCGTCACCGTCGAGGGCCGCGGTGATGATCGGCGCACCTGGGTCGTGTCCGGCCTGCAGGACCTCGTCGTCCTCAAGTCCACCGGCTCCGAGTTCATCGGCTTCCTCAAGGACTCCTACACGACCCTCCCGGAGGCGCAGGACCGCATCCTCGCGACCTCGCTCGTCGCCCGTTGGCGCTACGAGGAGTCGGCGGTCGGCAGCACCGAGTGGAACACCGCCTTCGACGACATCCGACGGATCCTCCTCGAGACCTTCGCCACGACCTACAGCCGGGCGCTGCAGGAGAGCCTCTACGCCATGGGCAGAGCCGCGCTCGAGGCCCACGCCGAGGTCGCCGAGATCTGGTTCTCGGCGCCCAACAAGCACCACTTCCTCGTCGACCTGTCGCCGTTCGGCGTGGAGAACCCGGGTGAGGTGTTCATCGCCGCAGACCGACCCTACGGCCTGATCGAGGCCACCGTCACCCGCGACGACGCCTCCGACCCCGGCAACGCCTGGCTCGCCACGCCCGGCTTCTGCTGACCCTCCCTGCGCTTCCCCCACCTGCGCTTCCCGCACCTGCGCTTCCCCCACCTGCGCTTCCCATTCGGCACCTCCCCTCCCGTCCCCCGGGACCACACCCACGAGAGCAGGCCAACGATGTCCTCCACGCTCGCCACCCCACCGCACCGCGCCGCACCGCGGCACCCCGTCGACCAGGTCCTGCCACCGGGCAGGCTCGCGATCTACGGCTTCCAGCACGTCCTCGCCTTCTACGCCGGCGCGGTGATCGTCCCGATCCTCCTCGCGAACTCGATCGGCCTGGACGCCCAGCAGCTCATCCACCTGATCAACGCCGACCTGTTCACCTGCGGCATCGCCTCGATCATCCAGTCGATCGGCTTCTGGAAGGTCGGGGTGCGCCTGCCGCTCCTCCAGGGGGTGACCTTCACCGCCGTCTCGCCGATGATCGCCATCGGTCTGTCGGCGGGCGGCGGCACCGACGGCCTCCTCGCCATCTACGGCGCGGTCATCGTCGCCGGCCTCGTCACCTTCCTCGTGGCGCCGTTCTTCAGCAGGCTGATCCGCTTCTTCCCGCCCGTCGTCACCGGCTCCGTCATCACGATCATCGGCATCGCCCTGCTGCCCGTCGCCGCGGCCGATGCGGTCGGTGGAGCCGGACCGACGCTCGACCCGGCCAGCGGACGCAACCTCGCGTATGCCATGGGGACCCTCGCCCTCATCGTCATCGTCCAACGCGTCTTCCGCGGCTTCATGGCCACGGTCGCGGTCCTCGTCGGGCTCGTCGTCGGCACCCTCGTCGCCTGGGCCCTCGGCGACGCCCACTTCGACCAGGTCGGCGGTTCGGCCTGGGTCGGCGTCACGACGCCGTTCGCCTTCGGCTGGCCGAAGTTCGGGGTCGCCGCGATCATCTCGATGGTGGTCGTCATGCTCATCACCGCGGTCGAGACCACGGGCGACGTCTTCGCGACCGGCGAGATCGTCCAGAAGCGGATCACCCAGGACGACATCGGCCGTGCCCTGCGGGCCGACGGGCTCGCCACCGTCATCGGCGGCGTCTTCAACTCCTTCCCCTACACCTGCTTCGCCGAGAACGTCGGGCTCGTCCGGCTGACCCGGGTCAAGAGCCGCTACGTCGTCGCGACCGCCGGCGCGATCATGATCCTCATCGGGCTCATCCCCAAGGCCGGCGCCATCGTCCAGGGCGTGCCCCACCCCGTCCTCGGCGGCGCCGCCCTCGCGATGTTCGCCACCGTCGCGGTCGTCGGCTTCCAGACCCTCTCGAAGGTCGACTTCCACGACCACCGCAACGTCGTCATCGTCTCGACGGCGGTCGGTCTCGCCGTCTTCGTGACCGTCCAGCCGGACGTCTCGAAGGCCGTGCCCGGATGGGCCCAGATCATCTTCGGCAGCGGCATCACGCTCGGGAGCATCACAGCCATCGTCCTCAACATCGTCTTCCACCACCTCGGCAGCGGTCGCGGCCCGGCGGTGGCCGGCCGTCCGGGCGACAGCGTCCGGCTCGACGAGGTCAACAGGATGGAGAAAGACGAGTTCGTCCACACCTTCGGCGCGATCTACCAGGGACCGTCGTCGTTCATCGAGAACGCCTGGGAGCGCAGGCCGTTCAGTGACACCAACGACCTGCGGCGCGCCTTCCAGCAGGCCCTCTTCTCCTCCTCGACGGAGGAGGAGAGCCAGCTGATCGCGGCCTACCCCGACCTCGGGTCCGACGCGGTCGCGGCCGGCACGACCGGTCTCGCCTCGCAGACGGAGCAGGCCTCCCTCGGCCTGACCCACCTGCGCGACGCCGAGCACGACGAGCTCGGCGAGCTGACCACGACCTACCGCGACCGGTTCGGCTTCCCGCTCGTGCTCTCCGTCCGTGACCGGGCCTCCTTCGACCAGGTCGTCACCGAGGGGCGGGACCGGCTCGAGAACTCCCCCGCGCAGGAGCACGCCACGGCGCTCGTGGAGATCTCGCGCATCGCCGGACACCGGTTCGACGACCTGCTCGCCGGCGCCGACCCCATCGGCACCGCCCGGACGAGGGGCTACTGAGCCCGATGACGACGATCCCGTCTGGTGGGTCCGGTGTTCCGGGCCGCGTGGAGGCATTCGACACCCTGCCACGCGATGAGGCCCGCGCCCGGCTGCTCAGCTGCCTGGCCGTCCCCCGCTGGGCCGACGAGGTCCTCGCCGGTCGCCCGTATGCCGCGTGGGCACCATTGCAGGAGAGCGCTGCCCGCGCTGCCGGGCAGCTCACCGACGAGGAGCTCGAGGCCGCGTTGGCGCGCCACCCGAGGATCGGGGAGCGGGCCGGTGCCACCCACGACGCCGAGCACTCGCGCCGCGAGCAGGCCGGGGTCGACCCGGGCGACCTGCAGCTGGCCGCCCGGCTGGCGGCCGGCAACGCGGCATACGAACGGAGGTTCGACCGGGTGTTCCTCATCCGCGCCTCGGGCCGCTCGGCGCCGGGGATCCTGCAGGAGCTCGACCGGCGGCTCGCCTCCACCGACGAGGCGGAGCGGGCCGAGGTCATCACCCAGCTGCGCGAGATCGCGTTGCTGCGACTGGAGGAGATCGTCCGATGAGCACCCTGAGCACCCACGTCCTCGACACGAGTGCCGGCCGGCCCGCCCGCGGCCTGCGGGTCTCCTTGGCGGACGCCACCGGCGCCCCGCTCGGCGACGGCACGACGGACGCCGACGGGAGGATCGCGACCATCGGTCCGGAGCGGCTCCCGGCGGGCGACTACCGCCTCACCTTCGACACGGGCGGCTGGTTCGCCGGGGAGGGGACGACCGCGTTCTATCCCGAGGTGGTGGTCGCCTTCACGATCGCCGACGCAGACCAGCACCACCACGTCCCGTTGCTGCTCAACCCCTTCGGCTACTCGACCTACCGCGGGACCTGACCCACCCCTCCTCCCCACCACCACCCCCTCCGCTTGTTGCTTCCGACACGCCCGTTCCAGCCCTCCGAAGGGCACATTCGGGCCATCCGGAAGCAAGAAGCGGGGGGTGGGGTAGGGACCCGACGGCTATTCTCGACACCACGGCCCGGCGTTCGCATGGACAACCACCGGGTCGGCGTCACCCGAACCATGCTGCTCCGCCTCGCTCGACGACGACGCCCGATGCGGACGAGCGGAACCGACAGCCCATGGTGGCGTGACAGGAGTGGACATGACCTCGCAGCTCGATCGCCCGGCCCCCACGGAGGGCAGCACCGGCGGCCTCATCGTGAACGGTGCGCCCTGCACGCTCCTCGGCATCCGGGCCAACGCCACCGCTCTGGACTGGCTGCGGGACCGTGGGCTCACGGGGGCCAAGGAGGGCTGCGCCGAGGGCGAGTGCGGCGCCTGCGCGGTGCTCGTCGCCCGTCCCGACGGCGACGACCGCACCCGGTGGACGGCGATCAATGCCTGCCTCGTGCCGGCTGCCTCGCTCGACGGCCAGGAGATCGTCACCGCGGAGGGGCTCGGGTCGCCGACGGCGTTGCACCCGACGCAGTACGAGATGGCGGTCCGCGGCGGTTCGCAGTGCGGATACTGCACGCCGGGGTTCGTCTGCAGCATGGCCGCGGAGTACTACCGCGCCGACCGGGTGGCCGCCGAGATCGCGCCGGACGAGCAGGAGCGCGACCACGAGCACGGCCCCAACGGCTTCGACCTCCATGCCCTGAGCGGCAACCTCTGCCGGTGCACCGGCTACCGCCCGATCCGCGACGCGGCCTACGCCCTCGGTCACCCCGACCCGGCCGACCCTCTCGCCGAGCGGCTCACCCGTCCCGCCCCCCCGCCTCAACGCACCCACGTCGCCGCTCCCGACGGCGAGTTCAACCGTCCCGCAACGCTGCCCGAGGCTTTGGCTCTCCTGGCCGAGCACCCTGACGCCGTCCTCGTGGCCGGCTCCACCGACTGGGGTGTCGAGGTCAACATCCGCGGCACGCGCGCCGCCCATGCCCTCGCGATCGACCGCCTGCCCGAGCTGCGCACCGTCGAGGTCGACGACACGGTCATCGAGCTCGGCGCCGCACTCAGCCTCAGCGAGATCGAGCGCCTGCTTGCGGGTCGGGTCCCGCTCCTGGCCGCGCTGTTCCCCCAGTTCGCCTCCCGCCTCATCCGCAACGGCGCCACCCTCGGCGGCAACCTCGGCACCGGCTCACCGATCGGCGATGCCCCACCGGCGCTGCTGGCCCTCGAGGCGAGCGTCGTGCTCGCCTCGGTGGCCGGCGATCGCGAGGTGCCGCTGGCCGACTACTTCACCGGCTACCGTCAGAGCGTCCGGCACCCCGGCGAGCTCATCCGCGCGATCCGGATCCCGTTGCCCCTGGCCGGGATCACCGCCTTCCACAAGATCGCGAAGCGTCGCTTCGACGACATCTCCTCCGTCGCGATCGCGTATGCCGTGGACGTCACCGACGGCGTCGTGACCCGCGCCCGCATCGGGCTGGGTGGGGTGGCCGCCACCCCGCTACGAGCGATCGCCACCGAAGCGGCCCTGGAGGGCCGGCCGTGGGACCGAGCCACGGTCCAGGAGGCGGCCGCCGTGCTGCGCCGGGAGGGGACGCCGCTGGACGACCACCGGGCCAGCGCGGCATACCGATCGGCCATGCTCGGCACCTCGCTGCTCAAGCTCTACGCGCAGCCCGCTGACCCCGGCCGGCAGGAGGCCGACGCATGAGCACGCTCTCCGATCGACCCCGCAACTCCGTTGTGGGAGAAGCGGTCCCGCACGAGAGCGCGGCCCTGCACGTGACCGGTCGGGCCCTTTACACCGACGACCTCGTCTCCCGCACCCGCGACGTGCTGCACGCCTTCCCGGTGCAGGCGCCCCACGCCCACGCCCTGGTGACCCGGCTCGACGTCACACCGGCCCACGCCGTGCCCGGGGTGGTCCGGGTCCTCACCGCAGACGACGTCCCCGGGGTCAACGACGCCGGGGTCAAGCACGACGAACCGCTCTTCCCCAGCGAGGTGATGTTCTACGGCCATGCCGTCTGCTGGGTGCTCGCCGAGAGCCTCGAGGCGGCCCGCCTCGGCGCCTCGGCCGTCGTGGTCGACTACGAACCGCTGCCCTCCCTCGTCACCGTCACCGACGCCATCGCGGTCGCGAGCTTCCAGGGCGCCCAGCCGCACCTGGAGCGGGGGGACGTCGAGGCCGGGCTCGACCGGTCCACCCACGTCTTCAGCGGCGACTTCGAGTTCGCCGGCCAGGAGCACTTCTACCTCGAGACGCACGCGGCCCTCGCCCTCGTCGACGAGAACGAGCAGATCTTCGTCCAGAGCAGGACCCAGCACCCCTCTGAGACACAGGAGATCGTCGCCCACGTCCTCGGTCTCGCCAGCCACGAGGTGACCGTCCAGTGCCTGCGGATGGGCGGCGGCTTCGGCGGCAAGGAGATGCAGCCGCACGGGTTCGCCGCCATCGCGGCCCTCGGCGCCACGCTCACCGGTCGGCCCGTCCGGCTGCGCCTCACCCGCAACCACGACATGACGATGACGGGCAAGCGGCACGGGTTCCACGCGACCTGGCGGGTCGGCTTCGACGGCGACGGACGCTTGCAGGCGCTCGACGCCACCCTCACGGCCGACGGTGGGTGGAGCCTCGACCTCTCCGAGCCGGTGCTGGCTCGGGCGCTGTGCCACATCGACAACGCCTACTGGATCCCCGACGTCCGGGTCAACGGGCGGATCGCCCGGACGCACAAGACCTCGCAGACCGCGTTCCGCGGATTCGGCGGCCCCCAGGGGATGCTCGTCATCGAGGACGTCCTCGGGCGTTGCGCCCCCCTGCTGGGAATCGCCGCCGCCGACCTGCGCCGACGCAACTTCTACTCCGCCGGCCAGGCCACCCCCTACGGCCAGCCGGTCCGGCACCCGGAGCGGGTGGTGACGGCGTGGGACCAGGTCCTCACGACCAGCGACTTCGCGGCCCGCACCGCCGAGGTGACCGCCTTCAACCTCGCTCACGAGGACAGCAAGCGAGGCCTGGCGATCACCCCCGTGAAGTTCGGCATCTCGTTCAACCTCACCGCGTTCAACCAGGCCGGCGCGCTCGTCCACGTCTACAAGGACGGGTCCGTGCTCATCAACCACGGCGGCACCGAGATGGGTCAGGGCCTGCACACGAAGATGCTCCAGGTCGCCGCCACCACCCTCGGCGTGCCGCTCCCCACCGTCCGCCTCGCCCCGACACGCACCGACAAGGTGCCCAATACCTCTGCTACGGCTGCGAGCTCGGGTGCGGACCTCAACGGTGGCGCCGTGAAGAACGCCTGCGACCAGATCATCGAGCGGCTGCGCACGGTGGCCGGCGGACGGCTCGGGATCAACCCGGCGGACGTCCGGTTCGAGGGCGGCCAGGTGCACGGCGTCGGAGACCCGAGCGCGTGCATCCCCTGGGCCGAGCTCGTGCGCCAGGCCTACTTCCAGCGGGTCCAGCTCTGGGCCGCCGGCTACTACCGCACCGAGGGGTTGCACTGGGACTCGTCCCTGATGCAGGGCGAGCCCTTCAAGTACTTCTCCTACGGCGTCGCGGCCACCGAGGTGGAGGTCGACGGCTTCACCGGCGCCTACCGCACGAGGCGGGTCGACATCGTGCACGACGTCGGCGAGAGCCTGTCGCCGCTGGTCGACATCGGCCAGATCGAGGGCGGCTTCGTGCAGGGCGCCGGTTGGCTCACGCTCGAGGACCTGAGGTGGGACACCGGTGACGGCCCGACGCGGGGTCGGCTGGCCACCCAGGCCGCCAGCACCTACAAGCTCCCGAGCTTTTCCGAGATGCCCGAGGTCTTCCACGTCAGCCTCCTCCAGGACGCCCACGAGGACGGCGTCGTCTACGGCTCCAAGGCCGTCGGCGAACCACCGCTCATGCTCGCGTTCTCCGTCCGCGAGGCGCTCCGCCAGGCGGCCGCCGCCTTCGGCCCACCCGGCACCAGCGTCGACCTCGCCTCACCGGCCACCCCGGAGGCGGTCTACTGGGCGCTCGAGGGGGCCCGGGCGGCCGGGACGAAGGCCGAGCACCGTCACCTGGTCGAGGGCAGCCACCTCGTGGAGGGCGGTCACGGCATCGTGCCCGCGCAGCCGGGACCGGATGCCCATGCGCTGCACCCGATCTCGGAGCGCTGGGCCAACGGCGAGGCCGCCGACGCGGGGGCGGCGGGGGCAGTCGACGACGAGTCGACCGGTCCGGGCGAGCACGTGGGAGCCCACCGATGACCTGGCTCGGTGCGGTCCAGCAGCTGCGGCGCGAACGCCGTCCCGGTGTCCTCATCACCCTCGTCGAGGTGCGGGGCCACAGCCCGCGGGAGGCCGGCGCCAAGATGGTCGTCGCGGCCGACCGGACCTGGGACAGCATCGGTGGCGGCAACCTGGAGGCGACCGCGGTCGCCCGCGCCCGAACCCTGCTCACCGAGGCCGCGACGCGCGGCATACCGGAGCTGATGTCGTTGTCCCTCAACGAGAAAGTGCCGGCGGAGCACGGTGTCCAGTGCTGCGGCGGCGAGGTGGCCGTGCTGCTCGAACCGCTGGCCGTCGTCCCCGCCGTCGCGATCTTCGGCCTCGGCCACGTGGGCCACGAGCTGGCCCGCATCCTCTCGCGGCACGACCTCGAGCTCCACCTCGTCGACTCGCGCGCCGACCACGTCGAGCCGCAGCGGCTCGTCGAGCTCGGCGGCGGGCGGGCGACGATCCACCCCCACCACTGCCCCGTCCCCGAGCTCGTCATCGGCGAGGTGCCCGAGGGCACGCACGTCCTGGTGATGACCCACGACCACGCCGAGGACGCCGCTCTCGTCGACGTCGCCCTCCGCTCGACCCACCTCGGCTCGATCGGCCTGATCGGCAGCTCGGCCAAGTGGCGCCGGTTCCAGGTCCGGCTGCGGGCCGAGGGCCACACGGACGCCGACCTCGCGCGCGTGACCACCCCCATCGGTCGGCCCGACCTCGAGGGCAAGGACCCTGCGACCATCGCCGTCAGCGTGGCCGCCGACCTGCTGCGCCTCCTCGAGCAGGACCGAGCCCGCGGCCTCCGGCGAGCCCGTCGATGACCGTCTTCCGGGGGACCGTCCTCGACACCCCCGACGACCCGTTCACGGGAGGCGAGCTGCGCAGCGAGCAGGACGCCGGTCTCCTCGTCGTCGACGGCGTCATCCGCGCCCGCGGCCCCTACGTCGAGATCCGGCGCGACCACCCCCAGGAGGAGGTCGTGGACCTGCGGGGCGGGCTCGTCGTCCCCGGCTTCGTCGACGCCCACGTTCACTACCCCCAGGTGCGCGCCATCGGCGGCCTCGGTCTGCCCCTGCTCGACTGGCTCGACCGCTGCGCCCTGCCGGAGGAGGCCCGACTGGCCGACCCTGCCTATGCCGCGACCGTCGCCGACGAGTTCGTCCGCTCACTCGTACAGGCAGGCACCACAACCGCGCTCGTCTTCGGCAGCCACTTCGCGAGCGCCGTCGACGCCCTCTTCGCCGAGGCCACCCGGGTCGGCCTCCGGGTGACCTCCGGGCTCGTCGTGAGCGACCGCATCCTTCGACCGGAGCTGCTCTCGACCCCGCAGCGCACCTATGACGAGGGCCGCGTCCTCGCCGAGCGCTGGCACGGCACCGGCCGGACCCGGTATGCCGTGACCCCGCGCTTCTCGCTCTCCTCCAGCGACGACCTGCTCGACGCCTGCGCCGCCCTGGGCAAGGACGTCCCGGGCACCTGGTTCACGTCCCACCTCAACGAGAACCTCGCCGAGATCACCGAGGTCGCCCGGCTCTTCTCGAGGTCGGTCGACTATCTCGACACATACGACCGGCACGGACTCGTCAGTGGCAGAAGCGTTTTCGCGCACAACATCCACGTCCGCGACCGCGAGCTGTCCCTGCTGGCGGCTCAGGGAGCGGGGGTCGCCCACTGCCCCACCAGCAACGCCGCCCTCGGCAGCGGACTGTTCCCGATGCGTCGTCACCTCGAGCACGGCGTCCCGGTGGCCCTCGGCTCCGACGTCGGGGCCGGCACGGGTTTCTCGCTGCTCAAGGAGGGGTTGCAGGCCTACTTCCACCAGCAGCTCCTCGGACCCGCGGGCCTGCCGCTCAGGCCCGCACACCTCCTCCACCTCGCCACCCGGGCCGGCGCACTGGCGCTCGGGCTCGGGGACCAGGTCGGCGACCTCTCCGTCGGAATGGCCTTCGACGCGGTCTGGCTACGACCGCCCTCCGGCACCACCGCCGACCTCGTCCTGCGGCACGCGACGAGTGCCGAGGAGGCCCTCGCCAAGGTCTTCGCCCTCGGCACCACCGCCGACACGGCCGGCGTCTGGGTCGCCGGCGAGCGCCTGCACGGCTGACTCCCCCGCCGCCTGCACAGCTGATTCCCCCGCCAGCGGCATACCGGCCTCCCCCCCTCCGCCTGCATCCGGCTCAAGGGCCGAGTCGCATTGCGAGACAGGCCAACTGCGTCCACCGGCGACGTCCGGACTGCGGCTGTGCAGCTCCTCCAGGATCGCGAGCTCCCTGGCCTCGAGCCGGCGCTGGCGGTCCTCGTCGTCGGTCAACGGTGGGTCGGCCGTCCGCAGCTCGTCCTCCAGCCGGGCCAGGGCGGTGATGAGCTCCCGGACCGAGAGCCTCTCCTCACGTTTCATTCGACCTCCTCATCGAGGTGACGTCCCGGCGATGACGGGACGACGAGGAGACGGCCCCACTGGCAGTCCCCCTGGTGTTGCCGGCAGTCCCCCTGATGGTGCTGACCGTGTTGCTGAACCCTGGCGAGATACCCGAGGTCATACTGTCCGAAACCGGGTGGCTTGCCCTTGCCGGGAAATAATGATTCTGTTGTCCTCAGTGGTCCAGCAGTGGCGCCGACTTGTTCATCTCGGCATCCGCAGGAGCACTTGTGATCGTCCAGGACCTCGTCCCGACCACCGACCGCGCCAAGCCCGTCTCCGAGCCGGCCGACGCGCCCGCCCACTTCACCTACGGGTCGGAACGGGCAACCACCACGACCCTGCGCACCGGGGTGCTCCTCGCCCGCCGGGACGCGGCCGCGAACGTGCTCACCAAGGCGGACCTGGAGGACCAGGTCGTGCGGCTCAACCTCGGGCTCGCCGACGGCATCGCCAACCGCTACTGCGGTCGCGGGGTGGAGCGCGACGATCTCGTGCAGGTCGCCCGTCTCGGCCTCGTCAAGGCCGTCCACCGCTTCCACAGCGACCGTGGGGTGGCCTTCCCCGCCTTCGCGACCCCCACGATCACCGGCGAGGTCAAACGCCACTTCCGCGATCACGGCTGGGCGGTTCGGCCCCCCCGACGGCTTCAGGAGCTCCACGCCCGGGTCGGACCGACCAGTCGCGACCTCGAGCAGCGGCTCCACCGGCCGCCCACCGCCCCCGAGCTCGCCACCGAGCTCGGCGTCGCCGCCTCGGAGCTCGACCTGGCGCAGGAGGCGGCAACGGCCTTCACGACCCTGTCCTTCGACTACCGGCCCTCCGACGACTCCCCGTCGCTCTCGCAGGTCCTGCCGGCCGAGGGGGACGACCTCGACCTCGTCGAGGACCGGGTCGCGCTCAGCGCCGCGATCGGGCTCCTCAATCGGCGCGAGCAGGTCGTCGTCGCGATGCGGTTCGGGCAGGACCTCACCCAGGCCGAGATCGCCCACCACCTCGGCGTGAGCCAGATGCAGGTCTCGCGGATCCTGACCCGTCTCCTGGCCCAGCTGCGGGACGTCCTCGCGCCCACCCTCGGCCAGGTCGCCTGACCCTGCGCGCGCCCCGCCCGTCTTCCGTCGCACGGCGGGGTCGCTGGGCATCGGCTCAAAGCCCGGGGCAGGACCGATGGGTCAGCGGACCTGCGGTCGTGACCCAGCGGGACGGCATACAATTTTCGTCCCACCACCCTCCTCGAGGAGGACCCGCATGTCCGGTCCCGTCACCACCTCCACCGACCCGCAGGGCGCCAGCGACCGGCCGGCCGCCGCACCCGACCGCACGCCGGACACGCCATCAGCAGACCCGGCTCGGTCGAGCGAGATGTTCGACCGGCTCGCACAGGTGCTGTATGCCGCGGGGAACTTCGAGGCGATCTACGAGGCCATCGTCACCGCCGCTCCCAGGCTGGTCGACGGGTGCGACCACGCCAGCCTGATGATCGAGGACCGCGGGGTCTTCCTGACGGTCGCGGCCAGCGACGACGTGGCTCGCACCGTGGACGGACTCGAGCGCATCTTCAACCAGGGTCCCTGCCTCGACGCGATCATCGAGGACCGGCCCCAGCTCGAGTCGGACCTCGTCTCGGCCAGTCCCTGGCCCGAGCTCGGGAAGGCCATCGTCGCCGAGACGTCGGTCCGCGGCGGCGCCGGCTTCCGGATGGTCGTCGCGGGCGCCAAGGTCGGTGCGCTCAACCTCTTCTCGGACCGGGTCGGGGCCCTGACCGAGACCTCGGTGGACCAAGGCATCATCCTCGCGTCCTTCGCCTCGGTGGCCATCTCGGCCGTGCGTGAGCGGGAGCAGGCCGAGACGCTCGCCAAGGGCCTGGCGAGCAACCGGGAGATCGGCAAAGCCGTCGGCCTGATGATGGCCTTCCACAAGATCCCGGACACCCAGGCGTTCGACCTGCTGCGGCGCGCGTCCCAGGACATGAACCTCAAGCTCGCCGAGGTCGCCCGACAGGTCATCGACCACCACAACACCGGCACCGCCTGACCAGCCGGCCCGCCGGCGTGAGTCGCGTGCACACCGACCATGGTGACGCGCGGCATCCCACCTGCCCTAGGGTCGCAGCATGGCCCTCCACCGCGTTGCCCTCCTGACCGCCGGCGGCTACGCGCCCTGCCTCTCCTCGTCGGTGGGCGGCCTCATCGAGCGCTACACCGAGCTGCTGCCCGACGTCGAGATCGTCGCCTACCGGCACGGTTACCACGGGGTGCTCACCGGCGACAAGGTCGTCGTCGACGACGCGGCCCGCGCCTCGGCACACCTCCTCCACGGCTACGGCGGAAGCCCGCTCGGCAACAGCCGGGTCAAGCTCACCAACGCCGCCGACCTCGTCAAGCGCGGCCTCATCGAGGAGGGACAGGACCCCCTCGAGGTCGCTGCCGAGCGGCTGCGCGCCGACGGGGTCGACGTCCTCCACACCATCGGCGGCGACGACACCAACATCACCGCCGCCGACCTCGCTGCCCACCTCGCGACCCGTGACTACGACCTGACGGTCGTCGGCCTGCCCAAGACCATCGACAACGACATCATCCCGATCCGGCAGTCGCTCGGAGCCATGACCGCCGCCGAGCAGGGGTCGCGGTTCGCCCAGAACGTCCTCGCCGAGCACGGCGCCAACCCCCGGATGCTCATCGTCCACGAGGTCATGGGCCGCGGCTGCGGGTGGCTCACCGGGGCGACGGCGCGCGACTACCTCGCCTGGCACGCCGGCCGCGAGTGGGTGCCGTCGATCGGGCTGACCCCCGAGCGCTGGGGCATCCACGCCGTCTACGTGCCCGAGCTCGCCATCGACATGGACGCCGAGGCCACCCGCCTCCAGGCCGTGATGGACGACATCGGTTGCGTGAACATCTTCCTGTCGGAGGGTGCCGGGGTCACCGAGATCGTCGAGCAGCTGGAGACGGCGGGCGAGGAGGTGCCGCGCGATCCCTTCGGGCACGTCAAGCTCGACGCGGTCAACCCCGGGGCCTGGTTCGCCAAGCAGTTCGGGGGCCGAGTCGGCGCGGAGAAGACCATGGTCCAGAAGAGCGGGTACTTCTCCCGCTCGGCGCCCGCCAACGCCGCCGACCTCGCACTCATCCGCGAGATGGTCGAGGTCGCCGTCGACGCCGCCCGCGCGGGCACGTCCGGGGTCGTCGGGCACGACGAGGAGCAGGGCGACGAGCTGCGCGCCATCGAGTTCGACCGCATCAAGGGCGGCAAGGCCTTCGACACCGATGCCGAGTGGTTCCAGGACGTGCTCCGCCAGACCGGCCAGGCCTGACCCCGCCCACCAGACCCCGCCCGCCGAGGTCAGCCGTGGTCAGTCCGGGTCAGCCGGGGTCAGCCGGGGTCAGCCAGGGTCAGCCGGGGTCAGCCGGGGTCG
>NZ_JANXRJ010000253.1 GCF_025353065.1 Lapillicoccus sp. | reverse complement strand
CCAACATCGACTACGGCTTCTACGAGGCCCGCACGACGTTCGGTCGCATCGGCGTGAAGGTGTGGATCTACAAGGGCGACGTCACCGCACGTGAGCTCGCCCAGCAGCAGGCCGCTGCGCCGCGCGCCCCCCGTGGCCCGCGTCGTGACGGCGCCGAGCGTCCCACCCGCGCCCGCCGCGACGCGCCGGCCGACCAGCCCTCCGAGGCTCCGACGGCCGACGCTCCCGCCACGGGCACCACGTCCGAGTCCGCTGCCGCAGCACCCGCCGCGGCCAGCACCGAGAATGCGCAGGCCTGACCATGTTGATTCCCCGTCGAGTCAAGCACCGTAAGCAGCACCACCCCGGTCGTTCGGGCGCTGCCACGGGCGGCACCACGATCGCGTTCGGCGACTTCGGCGTCCAGGCGCTCGAACCCGCCTACGTCACGAACCGGCAGATCGAGTCGGCCCGTATCGCGATGACCCGCCACATGAAGCGTGGCGGCAAGGTCTGGATCAACATCTACCCGGACCGCCCGCTGACCAAGAAGCCGGCCGAGACCCGGATGGGTTCCGGCAAGGGTTCGCCCGAGTGGTGGATCGCCAACATCAAGCCCGGCCGCGTCATGTTCGAGGTCTCGGGCGTCCCGGAGTCGGTGGCCCGCGAGGCGATGCGCCTCGCGATGCACAAGCTCCCCATGAAGTGCCGTTTCGTGCGGCGTGAGGGTGGTGACTTCTGATGGCAGTCGGGACCAAGGACCTCGCGTCCGACAGCCTGCGCGGACTCGACGACGATCGTCTTGTCGACGAGCTGCGCAAGGCCAAGGAAGAGCTGTTCAACCTGCGCTTCCAGTCCGCCACCGGGCAGCTGGACAACACGGTCGGCTGCGCGCCGTCCGCAAGGACATCTCCCGGATCTATACCGAGATGCGTGAGCGCGAGCTCGGCATCGGGCTCCCCCCGGCCCCGGCGAAGGCTGCCGTGCCGGACAAGAGCGAGAAGGCCGACAAGGCTGAGAAGAAGGCCGACAAGAAGGCCGACAAGAAGGCTCAGAAGAGCGCCAGCGAGGACGAAGCATGAGTGACAACGAGATCAGCCCGCAGGACACCGACGTGTCGGTGTCCGCGCAGGACGAGCAGTCGGACCGCAAGGACCGCAAGACCCGCCAGGGCTACGTCGTGAGCGACAAGATGGACAAGACCGTCGTGGTCGAGGTCGAGGACCGGGTCAAGCACCCGCTCTACGGCAAGGTCCTGCGACGCAGCAGCAAGGTCAAGGTGCACGACGAGGCCAACGGTGCCACCACCGGTGACCGCGTCCTCATCATGGAGACCCGTCCGCTGTCGGCCACCAAGCGCTGGCGCCTCGTGGAGATTCTGGAGAAGGCCAAGTGATTCAGCAGGAGTCGCGACTGCGCGTCGCGGACAACACCGGTGCCAAGGAGATCCTGTGCATCCGGGTCCTCGGTGGCTCCGGACGCCGGTATGCCGGTATCGGAGACACCATCGTCGCCACCGTCAAGGACGCGATCCCCGGTGGCAACGTCAAGTCCGGTGACGTCGTCAAGGCCGTCATCGTGCGCACCGTCAAGGAGCGCCGCCGGCCGGACGGGTCCTACATCAAGTTCGACGAGAACGCCGCAGTGATCCTCAAGGCCGACGGTGACCCCCGTGGCACGCGCATCTTCGGCCCGGTGGGCCGCGAGCTGCGCGAGAAGAAGTTCATGAAGATCATCTCGCTGGCTCCGGAGGTGCTCTGACCATGGCTGGGACCGTGAAGATGAAGATCAAGAAGGGTGACCTCGTCCAGGTCGTCTCCGGTCGTTCGCAGAAGCACGGCGGCGACCGAGGCAAGCAGGGCAAGGTCATCGCGGTCTATCCCGAGGCGGGCCGCGTGCTCGTCGAGGGCGTCAACCGCGTCACCAAGCACGTCAAGGCCGGCGCGAGCGACCGGGGCACGCGCACCGGTGGGCTCGTCCACACCGAGGCGCCGATCCACGTGAGCAACGTCGCGATCGTCGACCCCGACTCGAAGAAGCCGACCCGCATCCGGATGCGGGTGGAGATGGTGGAGCGCGACGGCCGTCTCAAGGCGACGCGTACCCGCGTATCCGTGCGCTCCGGTAAGGACCTCTGATGACTGACACGATCACCACCACCACGCCGCTGGCGAAGCCGCGCCTCAAGACGCGCTACCAGGACGAGATCAAGCCTGCCCTGCGCGACGAGTTCGGCTACGCCAACACCATGCAGGTGCCCGGAGTCGTCAAGGTCGTCGTCAACATGGGTGTCGGCGACGCGGCCAAGGACAGCAAGCTGATCGAGGGCGCGGTGCGCGACCTCGAGGCGATCACCGGCCAGAAGCCGATCGTCACGAAGGCCCGCAAGTCCATCGCCCAGTTCAAGCTGCGCGAGGGGATGCCGATCGGTGCGCACACCACGCTGCGCGGCGACCGGATGTGGGAGTTCCTCGACCGCCTCGTCTCGATCGCCCTCCCGCGCATCCGCGACTTCCGCGGCCTCTCGCCCAAGCAGTTCGACGGCCTGGGCAACTACACCTTCGGTCTGAACGAGCAGTCGATGTTCCACGAGATCGACCAGGACCGGATCGACCGGGTCCGGGGCATGGACATCACCGTGGTGACCACCGCGACGAACGACGACGAAGGCCGTGCCCTGCTCAAGCAGCTCGGCTTCCCCTTCAAGGAGAACTGACATGGCCAAGACCGCCCTGGTCAACAAGGCGAACGCCAAGCCGAAGTTCAAGGTCCGCGGCTACACCCGCTGCCAGCGCTGCGGTCGGCCCCACTCCGTCTACCGCAAGTTCGGCCTCTGCCGGATCTGCCTCCGGGAGATGGCCCACCGGGGCGAGCTCCCCGGCGTGACGAAGAGCTCGTGGTAACCCACGCTCCTGGCACCACCCCACACCCACCTGCACCACACAACACCGTAGGTCCGTGGCCGGCATACCGGCCTGAAGGAAACCGCGGTGAGGAAGGGCTAGAGCCCACATGACGATGACTGACCCGATTGCGGACATGCTGACCCGCGTCCGGAACGCCAACTCGGCGCACCACGACGACGTGTCCATGCCGTTCTCGAAGCTGAAGTCCCACATCGCCGAGATCCTCCAGGCCGAGGGCTACATCGGCGGCTGGAAGATCGAGGAGGCCGAGGTCGGCTCCACGCTGACCATCGACCTCAAGTACGGCCCGAACCGTGAGCGCTCCATCGCCGGAGTGCGACGCGTCTCCAAGCCGGGCCTGCGCGTCTACGCCAAATCGACCAACCTCCCGCGGGTGCTCGGTGGTCTCGGCGTTGCCATCATTTCCACGTCGTCCGGTTTGTTGACCGACAAGCAGGCGGCCAAAAAGGGAGTGGGCGGGGAAGTCCTCGCCTACGTCTGGTAAGGGAGAAAAGACATGTCGCGAATCGGACGACTCCCTGTCCCCGTCCCCTCGGGCGTCGACGTCACCATCGCCGGCCAGGCCGTCACGGTCAAGGGCCCCAAGGGCAGCCTCGACCTCATGGTGCCCACCCCCATCACCGTGGACCGCGGCGAGGACGGCATCGTCGAGGTCAAGCGCCCCGACGACGAGCGCGCCTCGCGCTCGCTGCACGGCCTCACCCGCTCGTTGATCCACAACATGGTCCTCGGCGTCACCGAGGGCTACGAGAAGAAGCTCGAGATCCACGGCACCGGCTACCGCGTCGCGGCCAGGGGCTCCAACCTCGAGTTCTCGCTCGGTTACAGCCACTCGATCACCGTCGAGGCGCCTACGGGCATCTCGTTCACCGTCGAGAACCCCACCCGCTTCTCGGTCCAGGGGATCGACAAGCAGCAGGTCGGCGAGGTGGCCGCCAACATCCGCAAGCTCCGCAAGCCCGACCCCTACAAGGGCAAGGGCGTGCGGTATGCGGGGGAGCACATTCGTCGCAAGGTCGGAAAGGCCGGTAAGTAAGCCATGGCAGGCAACAAGATGGTCATCAAGCGCGGCAAGAGCAAGACCGACGCGCGGATCCGTCGTCAGGCGCGTGGTCGCAAGAAGATCAGCGGCACCGCCGAGCGTCCCCGCCTGGTCGTCTCCCGCAGCAGCCGCCACCTGTTCGTCCAGGTCGTCGACGACACCCTCGGCCGGACCGTGGCGTCCGCCTCCACGATGGAGGCGGACCTGCGCACCCTCGAGGGTGACAAGACGGCCAAGGCCAAGCGGGTCGGAGAGCTCGTCGCCGAGCGCGCCAAGCAGGCCGGCGTCGACGCGGTCGTCTTCGACCGCGGCGGCAACAAGTACCACGGTCGCGTCGCCGCGATCGCGGACGGTGCGCGCGAGGGCGGTCTGTCCCTGTGAACGCGAACCACCCCATGCACGTGAAGATCGAGACGAGGAACATCTGATGCCCGGACCCCAGCGTCGAGGAGCCACCGGCTCCACCACCGGCACCGGCGCCGCAGGCGAGCGCGGCGACCGCCGCGGTGGGGGCGACCGTCGCGACGGTGGCCGCGGCCGTGACTCAGCCGCCGAGAAGAGCCAGTACATCGAGCGCGTCGTGACCATCAACCGCGTGGCCAAGGTCGTCAAGGGTGGTCGTCGCTTCAGCTTCACCGCCCTCGTCGTCGTCGGCGACGGTGACGGCACCGTCGGTGTCGGCTACGGCAAGGCCAAGGAGGTGCCCGCCGCGATCGCGAAGGGCGTCGAGGAGGCCAAGAAGGACTTCTTCAAGGTCCCCCGAATCCAGGGCACGATCCCGCACCCGGTCCAGGGTGAGGCCGCCGCCGGCGTCGTCATGCTCCGCCCCGCGTCCCCCGGTACCGGCGTCATCGCCGGTGGCCCGGTGCGCGCGGTGCTCGAGTGCGCCGGTGTGCACGACGTCCTCAGCAAGTCGCTCGGGTCGTCCAACGCGATCAACATCGTCCACGCCACGCGCGCTGCCCTGAAGGGTCTCGAGCGTCCGGAGGAAGTTGCTGCCCGTCGTGGGCTGCCGCTGGAGCACGTCGCTCCGGCCGCCATGCTGCGGGCGCAGGCCGCCGGCATCCAGGAGAAGGCCGACGCACTGCGGGGCGGTTCCTGATGGCGCGGCTGAAGGTGACCCAGACACGGTCCGAGATCGGGGGCAAGCGCAACCACCGCGAGACGCTGCGCACCCTCGGTCTGAAACGCATCGGCGACGTCGTCGTCAAGGAGGACCGTCCCGAGATCCGCGGGATGGTCAAGACGGTCGTCCACCTGGTCGCCGTCGAGGAGGTTGACTGATCATGGCCAGCATTGACAAGAAGAGCACGGGCAGCCAGACGGCCGAGGCCGCCTCGCCGCTGCGCATCCACCATCTGCGTCCCGCCCCGGGAGCCAAGACCGCCAAGACCCGCGTGGGTCGCGGCGAGGGCTCCAAGGGCAAGACCGCCGGTCGTGGCACCAAGGGCACGAAGGCCCGCTACCAGGTCCCGGCCGGGTTCGAGGGTGGCCAGATGCCGCTGCACATGCGGCTCCCGAAGCTGCGCGGGTTCAAGAACCCGTTCCGCGTCGTCTACCAGGTCGTGAACCTCGACCGCATCACGGCGCTCTACCCCGATGGTGGGGACGTGACGGTGGAGAGCCTCGTGGCCAAGGGCGCGGTTCGCGACGGCGAGCCCGTCAAGGTGCTCGGCACCGGCGACCTCGGCGTCACGGTCGCCGTCACGGTCCACAAGTTCTCGGCCTCGGCCAAGGACAAGATCGAAGCGGCCGGCGGATCGGTCACGACGCTCTGAGGTCCGTGTCCTGATCCCTGTCTGACCCAGGCGCCGTCCAGCGCCCGTATGCCGTGCGGCCGGCGCCCCGAGGAGGGGCGTCGGCCACACGCATACCAGCAGAACAGGTATTCTCGCGGAGTTGAGCCCGCACCTTTCCGTACGGGTCCCCACTTGCCACTGCTCAGGTCGCGCTCCGCGCGACACCAGGAGGATCAGTGCTTTCCGGTTTCGTTCGTGCGTTCAAGACGCCCGACCTGCGCAAGAAGCTGTTGTTCACGCTCTTCATCATCGCGATCTACCGGCTGGGGACCTCCGTCCCGACGCCGGGCGTGGCCTACTCCAAGGTGCGCACCTGCCTCGCGGCGGCCGACCCGCAGTCCGGGTTCATCGGTCTGGCCAACCTGTTCAGCGGTGGGGCGCTGCTGCAGCTGTCGATCTTCGCGCTGGGGATCATGCCCTACATCACGGCGAGCATCATCATCCAGCTGCTGACGGTGGTGATCCCGCGGTTCGAGGTCCTGAAGAAGGAGGGCCAGTCGGGGCAGACCAAGCTGACCCAGTACACCCGCTACCTCACCATCGGCCTGGCCATCCTGCAGAGCTCGACGCTGATCACCTTCGCGCGCAACCCGCAGCAGATCTTCGGCCCGGGCTGTACCTCGATCATGAACGACCAGAGCGTCCCGACCATCGTCATCATGGTCCTCACGCTGACGGCCGGCACCGGCCTGATCATGTGGATGGGCGAGCTGCTCACCGACCACGGCATCGGCAACGGCATGTCCGTCCTGATCTTCACCTCGATCGCCTCGGGCTTCCCCACCTCGCTGTGGGCGATCCAGCAGAAGGACGGCCGTTGGGACGTCTTCATCGGCATCATCCTGCTCGGCTTCGTCATCATGGCCGCGGTCATCTTCGTCGAGCAGTCGCAGCGGCGGGTGCCGGTGCAGTACGCCAAGCGCCAGGTCGGCCGGCGGATGTATGGCGGCAGCGCCACCTACATCCCGCTCAAGGTCAACATGGCCGGCGTCATCCCCGTCATCTTCGCGAGCTCGCTGCTGTCGCTGCCCGCCCTCGTGGCGCAGTTCAACACCCCCCAGAACGGCACCCCGGCGCCGGGCTGGGTGCAGTGGATCTCCAACAACCTCACCCGCAGCGACCACTGGAGCTACATGCTCCTCTACACGCTGCTCATCCTCTTCTTCACCTTCTTCTACGTCTCGATCACGTTCAACCCCGTCGAGGTCTCGGACAACATGAAGAAGTACGGGGGCTTCATCCCCGGTATCCGCGCCGGGCGACCCACGGCTGAGTACCTCGACTACGTCCTGACCCGGATCACCGTTCCGGGTGCCATCTACCTGGCCGTGATCTCGCTGATCCCGCTCATCGCCCTGCAGGCCGTCGGCGCCAACCAGAACTTCCCGTTCGGTGGCACGTCGATCCTGATCATCGTGGGTGTCGGGCTCGAGACGGTGAAGCAGATCCAGGCTCAGCTCCAGCAGCGACACTACGAGGGGTTCCTTCGGTGACACACCCGATGCGCCTGATCATCATGGGTCCGCCGGGCGCCGGCAAGGGCACCCAGGCCACCCGGATCGCGGAGAAGTACGCGATCCCCGCGATCTCCACCGGTGACATCTTCCGGGCCAACATCAAGAACAGGACGGAGCTCGGCCAGCAGGTCGAGGCCATCCTCGCCGCCGGCGGCTACGTGCCCGACGAGGTCACCAACGAGATCGTCAGCGACCGACTGACCTGGGACGACGCCGCCAACGGGTTCCTGCTCGACGGCTATCCCCGCACGACGGGTCAGGTCGACTTCCTCGACGGGGCGCTCGGCGACCACCCCCTCGACGGGGTCGTCCAGCTGACCGTCGACGAGGACGCCGTCGTCGAGCGGCTGCTCAAGCGCGCCTCCGTCGACGGGCGCTCCGACGACACCGAGGACGTCATCCGCGACCGCCAGGCGCTCTACACCACGGAGACGGCACCGCTGCTCGCGCTCTACCGCGAGCGTGGCCTCGTCGCCGAGGTCGACGGCATGGGCGAGGTCGACGAGGTGACTTCGCGGCTGGTCGAGGCGATCGACGGGCTGCGCGCCGGCACCGTGGCGTGATGTTCGGGACGGCGTGATGTTCGGTCGTCGACAGACGCCGGGAAAGACCACGGAGCAGGTCCTGCTCATGCGCACGGCGGGGCTGCTCGTCGGGCAGACCCTCGAGCTGCTCGAGCGAGAGTGCCGGGACGGGCTGACCACCCTCGACCTCGACGTGCTCGCCGAGGACTTCATCCGGGCGCACGGCGGCATCCCCAACTTCCAGCTCGTGCCGGGCTACTCGCACACCCTCTGCACGAGCGTCAACGACGAGATCGTCCACGGCATACCGGGTGGTCGGGTCCTGCGGGACGGTGACCTGCTCTCGATCGACTGCGGCGCCGATGTCGACGGCTGGAACGGCGACGCTGCGGTGAGCCTCGTCGTCGGCGGCCCGGACGCCGGCACCGATGCCGACCGGCAGCTCATCGCGACGACGCAGGACGGCATGTGGGCCGGCATCACCGCCCTCGCCGTCGGTGCCCGTCTGTATGCCGTGGGAGACGCCGTCGAGGCGAGCATCATCGCCTCGGGCGAGGCCCAGGGCCACGACTACGGCATCGTCGAGGACTACGTCGGGCACGGCATCGGCCGCACGATGCACGAGGACCCGCAGATCCCCAACTACGGGGTCCGCGACCGCGGTCCGGTCGTGCGGTCCGGGTTCACCGGCGCCATCGAGCCGATGGTGACCTGGGGCTCGGCCGACTCGCGCGTGCTGGCCGACGACTGGACGGTCGTCACCACCGACGGCTCCCGGGCCGCCCACTGGGAGAACTCCGTCGCGGTCACCGACTCCGGCCTCTGGGTGCTGACGGCGCTCGACGGCGGCCGGGCCCGGCTCGAGGCCGCCGGCGCGGCATACGCTCCGCTGGCCGGCTGACCTGCCAAAGAATCACCTCCGAGTGGTCGTTCGGGGTGATTCTTTGGCTGGTCAACGGGCGGGGCGTCACGGATTAGGTCCCGACACCGGGGCTGCCGTAAGATCGTCCGTTGGGTGTCGTGTGCTCCGGCACCCGTTTTTCTTGTCATGAGCACGCACTCAACGGATTGACGGAGGACATGGCCAAGAAGGACGGTGTCATCGAGATCGAGGGCACGATCGTCGAGGCTCTCCCGAACGCAATGTTCCGGGTCGAGCTGAGCAACGGTCACAAGGTGCTCGCCCACATCTCGGGCAAGATGCGTCAGCACTACATCCGGATCCTCCCCGAGGACCGTGTGGTGGTGGAGCTCTCGCCGTATGACCTCGACCGTGGCCGGATCGTCTTCCGCTACCGCTGAGCGCACCACCACGAGATCCGAGAGACAGCAGGCAGATGAAGGTTCAGCCCAGCGTCAAGAAGATCTGCGAGAAGTGCAAGGTGATCCGCCGCAACGGTCGGGTCATGGTCATCTGCGAGAACCTGCGCCACAAGCAGCGCCAGGGCTGAGCAGAGCCAGCACGGATCGACAGAACTCCCGCACGACGCAGAAGCAGCACGACCAGTCACGACAGGCACGACCAGCAGTCACCCGGCCCCTGCGCCCGGTCCGTCTCGAACGGCCGACGCAGGACGTCACCCGCGGCGCGGAGGCCGCGGACCGGAAGGCCCCTCGCGGGCCGGCGCGGACCAGCGATGGCCCTGCTCCACCGGAACGGTGACCGCTCCAGACCTCCGTCAGCCAAAAAAACAGGAGTACCACCACATGGCACGTCTCGTTGGTGTCGACCTTCCGCGCGACAAGCGCGTCGAGATCGCCCTGACCTACATCTTCGGTGTCGGTCGCACCCGTTCGCACGCGGCCCTGGCCGCGACCGGGGTCAGCCCCGATACCCGCGTCAAGGACCTCACGGACGCGGAGCTGGTCCAGCTCCGCGACTTCCTCGAGGGCAGCTACAAGATCGAGGGTGACCTCCGCCGTGAGGTCGCCGCCGACATCCGCCGCAAGGTCGAGATCGGCTCCTACGAAGGGATCCGGCACCGCCGTGGCCTTCCGGTGCGCGGACAGCGCACGAAGACCAACGCGCGGACCCGCAAGGGCCCCAAGCGCACCGTGGCCGGCAAGAAGAAGGTTGGTAAGTAATGCCTCCCCAGAAGAGGGCTGCCGCGGGCGCCAAGAAGGTCCGCCGCAAGGAGAAGAAGAACATCGCCCACGGGCACGCTCACATCAAGAGCACGTTCAACAACACGATCATCTCGATCACGGACCCCACCGGCAACGTCATCGCCTGGGCCTCCGCCGGTCAGGTCGGCTTCAAGGGCTCGCGCAAGTCCACCCCGTTCGCCGCGCAGATGGCCGCCGAGGCCGCTGCACGTCGGGCGATGGAGCACGGTATGCGTCGGGTCGACGTGTTCGTCAAGGGCCCCGGCTCCGGTCGTGAGACCGCGATCCGCTCGCTGACCGCCACCGGCCTCGAGGTCGGCGCGATCAACGACGTCACGCCCTCGCCGCACAACGGTGTCCGCCCGTCCAAGCGCCGACGCGTCTGACGCCCCGAGAAGACTGAGGAGACAAGAGAACTCATGGCTCGGTACACCGGCCCCATCACCAAGAAGTCCCGTCGGCTGAAGGTCGACCTCGTCGGCGGCGACAAGAACTTCGACCTGCGTCCCTTCCCGCCCGGCCAGCACGGCCGTCGCCGGATCCAGGAGAAGGAATACCTGACCCAGCTCCAGGAGAAGCAGAAGGCCCGCTTCACCTACGGGATCATGGAGAAGCAGTTCGTCCGCTACTACAAGGAAGCGGCCAACCGTCCCGGCAAGACCGGTGACAACCTGCTGACCATCTTTGAGTCGCGTCTCGACAACGTGGTCTACCGCGCGGGCCTCGCCCGCACCCGCCGCGCTGCCCGTCAGCTCGTCACCCACGGTCACTTCGAGGTCAACGGCCACCGCGTCGACGTCCCGTCCTACCGCGTCGAGCAGTTCGACATCATCACGGTGCGGGCGCAGTCGGTCAAGACGTTCCCGCTCGAGCTGGCCCGCCAGACCTACGGCGACCGGCCCATCCCCGCGTGGATGCAGGTCGTCGAGGGCTCGCTGCAGATCCTCATCCACCAGCTGCCGACCCGGGCGCAGATCGACACGATCCTCACGGAGCAGCTCATCGTCGAGTTCTACTCCAAGAACTGAACCTCCGGGGGGCTCCGGCCCCCCGCAGCAGGGCCCGTATGCGGCTCGCATGGCAGGTGCCTCATCGCACCGAAGGCGGCGGCACGGCATACGGGATGCACCACCAGCACGATCAGCACGATCAGCACGATCAGCACGACAAGCACGGGGAGCCACCCCGTACAGAGCGGGTGGCTCCCGCCCGGCGCCTCGGCGTCGGGCATTCACGAGGCGTCATATGGCGGTCGCCCGTGGGGAAGAAGAAAACAGTGCTCATCGCACAGCGTCCAGTCCTCTCCGAAGAGGTTGTCAACGACTCCCGCTCGAGGTTCACCATCGAGCCGCTCGAGCCGGGCTTCGGCTACACGCTCGGCAACACCCTCCGGCGCACCCTGCTCTCCAGCATCCCGGGTGCCGCCGTGACCTCGATCCGCATCGACGGGGTCCTCCACGAGTTCCAGACGGTCTCGGGGTGCAAGGAGGACGTCACCGAGCTGATCCTCAACCTCAAGTCGCTCGTCGTCTCCTCGGAGCACGACGAGCCGGTCGTCATGTACCTGCGCAAGCAGGGCCCGGGCGTCGTCACCGCCGCCGACATCGCGCCGCCGGCCGGTGTCGAGGTGCACAACCCCGACCTGCACGTCGCCACCCTCAACGCCAAGGGCAAGATCGAGATGGAGCTGACGGTCGAGCGTGGCCGTGGCTACGTCTCTGCCGCGCAGAACAAGGCCGGCGACGCCGAGATCGGCCGGATCCCGGTCGACTCCATCTACAGCCCGGTCCTCGCGGTGAAGTATGCCGTCGAGGCCACCCGCGTCGAGCAGCGCACCGACTTCGACAAGCTCATCCTCGACGTCGAGACCAAGAATTCGATGGCCCCGCGCGACGCGATGGCCTCGGCCGGCAAGACGCTGGTCGAGCTGTTCGGCCTGGTGCGCGAGCTCAACGTCGAGGCCGAGGGCATCGACATGGGCCCGTCGCCGACCGATGCCGCGCTCGCAGCCGACCTGGCGCTGCCGATCGAGGACCTCGACCTCACGGTCCGGTCCTACAACTGCCTCAAGCGCGAGGGCATCCACACCGTGGGTGAGCTCGTGGGCCGCAGCGAGGCCGACCTGCTCGACATCCGCAACTTCGGCGCGAAGTCGATCGACGAGGTCAAGGCCAAGCTCGTCGGGATGGGCCTGGCGCTCAAGGACAGCCCGCCCGGGTTCGACCCGAGCGCCATCGTCGACAACTACGGCGACGACTACGACGAGGAGTACGACGCCGCTGACGACGGTCGTGCCCTCGCCGAAGACGAGCAGCTCTGAGCGGTTCTCGCCCCCCTCGCACGTTCCTGAACCATCCTGAAACAGGAGAACGACCATGCCTACCCCTACCAAGGGTCCCCGTCTCGGGGGCGGTCCGGCCCACGAGCGACTGATGCTGGCGAACCTCGCCACGTCGCTGTTCGAGCACGACCAGATCACCACCACCGAGGCCCGAGCCAAGCGGCTGCGTCCGCTGGCCGAGCGACTGATCACCTTCGCCAAGCGCGGCGACCTGCACTCCCGCCGCCGCGTGCTCACCGTCGTCCGCGACAAGGGTGTCGTGCACCGTCTCTTCACGGAGATCGCGCCCGACATGGACCTGCGTCCCGGCGGCTACACCCGCATCGTCAAGATCGGCGCCCGCAAGGGTGACAACGCCCCCATGGCCGTGATCGAGCTCGTCCGCGAGCCGATGTCGGCCAAGAAGGCGACCGTCAAGGAGGCCGAGGCGGCGACCCGGCGCGCGGTCAAGCAGGACGAGAGCAAGAAGGCCGCGGCGGCCACCAAGGACGCCGAGGACGCGCAGGTCGAGGACGCTGCTGTCGAGGAGGCTCCGGTCACCGAGGCTCAGGTCGACGAGGCAGCAGCCGAGACAGAGGGTGCCCCTCAGGACTTGTCGGCCGCCGACGAGACTGCGACCACCGAGGACAAGTAGGCCCTCAGGTCGCCCCACGGCATATGCGACGCCCCCACCCGGCTCACCCGGGCGGGGGCGTCGTGCGTGTCAGACGTCGGTCGTGCCGCCCGCTCGCCAGTAGCGCCCGTCGCGCCGCTCGAGGAACTCCTGCTCGACGAGGTAGCGGCGCAGCATGGCGACGTCGGGGTGGAAGGCGCGCAGCCGGTTGTTGACCTCGGACTCGTCGAACTGCTCGCCGATGGCGAAGCTGCGGGCGACGTGGTCGAGGACGACGAGGCGCTTGCGGAGCCTGGTCGGCATGCTCTTCAGGCTGCCGTCGGGATCGACGAAGACCCGCATCACGGCGCGGCGGTCCTCGAGGGCGTCGGCCAGGCTGGGGCGGTTCATCCCTCCACGGTAACGTCGCCGCCATGGATGCCACGAGCGTGTTTCAGGACGCCTTCGGTCGAATGCCCGACCTCGTCTCCGCAGCAGTCGACGGGCTCGTCGAGGCGGCGCTGACCCACCGGATCGACCCCGAGGCCAACACCATCGCGTGGCTGGTCTGGCACCTCACCCGGGTGCAGGACGACCACCTCGCCGGTGCCGCGGCCGCTCTGGGCTGGGACACGATGACCGACCAGGTGTATGCCGCGGGCTTCGCCGAGCGGTTCGACCTGCCGTTCGACGTGGCTGCCGTCGGTTACGGCCAGTCGTCGGACGACGTGGCGGCCGTGCGGGCGCCGGCAGAGTTGCTGATGGGCTATCACGCGGCGGTGCACGCCCGCACGACCGACGTCCTCGCCGCGGTGGGCGTTGACGAGTGGGCGACCGTCGTCGACGAGCGGTGGGACCCGCCGGTCACCCTCCTGGCCCGGGTCTCCAGCGTCCTCGGTGACGTGACCCAGCACGTCGGCCAGGCGGCATACGTGCGCGGCGTGGTCGAGCGCACCGCCACTTGACCCCCACGCCCCCCGGATTGAGGTGAAAACGCGTCACCGATGACGCGTTCTCACCCCAATCCGGGAACGGGGGCGGGAGGGGCCGGCGAACTGTCGCGCGAGTGGGATGATCGCCAGGATGAGGACCATGGGGACGGCGAAGCCGATCCGCAGCGTGCCGGCGCCGACGACCCCGGTGAGGACGGCGCCGAGCAGCGCCCCGACGTAGTTGAACTGGTTGAACCGCGCGATCACCTGGTCGCTGCGGGCCCGGCGGGCGGCGTCGTCGGCCGCTGATCCACCGTCGGCGCCCTCCCGTCCGATGGCCGCGGCCGCCGAGAAGCTCAGCGGTGCGATCACCGCGGCGGCGGCCCCGACGACGGTGAAGCCGACGACGGCGACGACGAGTGACGGGGCAGTGACGATCACAAGCAGCCCGAGGGCGGCGACCACACCGCCGGCGCAGACGACGGCCGCCGGGCCGAAGCGGGCTACGACGGTGTCGCCGGCGAACCGGGCGACGAGCGCGGCGACGAGGTAGGGGAGGGTGGCGACGGGCACGAGCCGGTCGGAGGCGGCGAAGGTGTCGCGCAGGAAGATCGGCCCCCAGGTCGTCGCGGCGGTGTCGACCATGTAGAACAGCACGATCGCGAGGCCCAGCAACGAGATTCGTCGCCATGGGAGGGCTGCCTTCGGGGTGGAGGCGACCAGGTCGTGCGTTCCGGTGAGCAGCGGAGCGAGCGCGGCGACGATGCCGAGGACGGCCAGCGGAGCGAGCCCGATCCGCAGGTCGAGGTAAGCGATGGCGATCGCCACGAAGGTGCCGAGCACCCCGCCGGCCGTCCACGCACCGTAGAACGAGGGCAGGATCGGCCGCTCGTAACGGTGCTCGAGGGCGACGGCCTGCATGTTGCCCGCAGCGTCGACGATCCCGAGCCCCACGCCGTAGACGGCCAGGCCGCCGACGAAGACGACCATGGCCGGGGCGACGGCGAGGACGGCCATCCCGACCGCGACGAGGACCAGCCCGAACCGGAGTGCGGTCGCGCTGTCCCGCCGGCCGGACACGGCCTCGGCGAGGACGGAGCCGACCCCGGCGAGGAGCACGACCATGAGCAGCAGCCCCGAGATCGCCAGCTCGCCGAGGCTCCAACGCTGCTGGAAGCGGGGGAGGCGCGTCGTGAGGCTGATGAAGAGCAGCCCCTGGACGAAGAACGACGCCGCGATCGCGAGGCGGTGGGCACGGAGCGACGTCACCACCGCAATCTCCCATACGAGGGGGTCACTACGCTGAGAATCATGGCGGGTGGTGACAGGGCGGCGGGAGGCGTGGCGGCGGAAGGCGTGGCGGCAGGGGGTGCGGCGGAGGCAGAGACGGACGGCCGGATCCGGGTCCGGATCGACCTCGGCTACGACGGGACGCAGTTCCGTGGCTGGGCCGCCCAGCCGGCCCTGCGGACGGTCGAGGGCACCCTGTCGGCCGCGCTCACGACGATCCTGCGCGCGAAGCAGCCGGTCCGGCTGACGGTGGCCGGGAGGACCGACGCCGGCGTCCACGCCCGCGGCCAGGTCGTCCACGCCGACGTCGACCCCGACGGGTGGGCGGCACTTCCCGGCCGGTCCGACCGCACGCCCGAGGTCGCGGCCCTGACGCGGCTGAGCGGCATACTCCCGCCGGACATCGCCGTGCACCGGGTGGCCGTCGCCGCCCCGGGATTCAACGCCCGGTTCTCGGCGACCTCGCGCCGCTACCGCTACCGCATCGCCGATGCCTCCTCGACCCGGGACCCCTTGCGCCGCCACGAGACGGTCCTGCTCAAGCAGCAGCTCGACGTCGACGCGATGGAGGAGGCGAGCCGAATGCTGTTGGGGCTCAACGACTTTGCCGCTTTCTGCCAGCGGCGTGAGGGGGCGACGACGGTGCGCACTCTGCTCGACTACTCGTGGCGCCGGCGGGGCGACGGCGTGCTCGAGGCGACCGTCGTCGCCGACGCCTTCTGCCGCTCGATGGTGCGCGCCCTCGTCGGCGCCGCCGTCCAGGTGGGCGAGGGCCGGCGCCCGCCCGAGTGGCCGGCGGCCGTGCAGCACGGCCGGGCGCGCCATCCCGCGCTGGTCGTCATGCCCCCGCACGGGCTCTCGCTCGAAGAGGTCACCTACCCGCCCGACGCCGGGCTCGCGGCCCGTGCCGAGGAGGGCCGGACCCGCCGCGTCCTGCTCTGACCCCCCGCAGGTTGTGAGGGTGATGACGGATAATCGGTGTGACGCCGGGCCCGTCCAACTGGGACGATGGACCCCGTGGGCCATGTCGACGTCAACTCCGTCTCGTATGCGCTGCCGGACGGCCGGCCGCTGCTCAACGACGTCTCCCTGCGCGTCGGCGAGGGGGCGAAGGTCGCCCTCATCGGCCCGAACGGCACCGGCAAGACGACGCTGACCCGCATCATCGCCGGGGACCTCACGGCGCACGAGGGGGCGGTCACCCGCAGCGGCGGCCTCGGCGTCATGCGCCAGTTCGTCGGCAAGGTGCGCGACGACTCGACCGTGCGCGACCTGCTGCTGACGGTCGCCCCGGAGAAGATCCGCCGGGCGGCGGCTGAGGTCGACCGCAGCGAGCTGACCATGATGGAGCTCGACACCGAGAAGGTCCAGATGGACTACGCCCAGGCGCTGGTCGACTGGGGCGACGCCGGGGGCTACGAGGCGGAGACCCTCTGGGACGTCTGCACGATCGCCGCCCTCGGGGTGCCCTACGAGAAGGCCCAGTGGCGCAAGGTGTCGACCCTGTCGGGCGGCGAGCAGAAGCGGCTCGTGCTCGAGTCCCTGCTCCGCGGCCCCGAGGAGGTGCTGCTGCTCGACGAGCCCGACAACTACCTCGACGTGCCCGCCAAGCGGTGGCTGGAGGACCAGCTGATCGCCTCGCCCAAGACGGTACTGTTCGTCAGCCACGACCGGGAGCTGCTCGACCGGGTCGCCACCCGCGTCGCGACCCTCGAGCCGGGCGCGGTGGGGTCGGTCCTCTGGGTCCACCCGGGGCGCTTCGAGACCTACCACCAGGCCCGGGTCGACCGCTTCGCCCGGCTCGAGGAGCTGCGTCGACGCTGGGACGAGGAGCACGTGAAGCTCAAGGCCCTGGTGCAGATGTACAAGGACAAGGCAAAGTTCAACGACTCGATGGCCTCGCGCTACCAGGCGGCCCAGACCCGGCTGGCGCGTTTCGTCGACGCCGGCCCGCCCGAGGCGCTGCCGATGCAGCAGAACGTGAAGATGCGCCTGCAGGGTGGCCGCACGGCCAAGCGGGCCGTCATCAGCGAGCGGCTCGAGCTCACCGGGCTGATGAAGCCCTTCGACCTCGAGATCTGGTACGGCGAAAGGGTGGTCGTGCTCGGCTCCAACGGCTCGGGGAAGTCCCACTTCCTGCGGCTGCTGGCCGCGGGCGGGTCCGACCCCGACGTCGAGCACCGACCGGTGGGTGACGTGCTGCCCGCCACCGTCGCTCACACCGGTGTCGTCCGGCTGGGGTCGCGGGTGCGGCCCGGCTGGTTCGCCCAGACCCACGAGCACCCCTCGCTGCTCGGGCGCACCCTGCTCGAGATCCTGCACCGCGGCGACGAGCACCGCGACGGCAAGCCCCGCGAGCAGGCCGCCCGGGCGCTCGACCGCTACGAGCTGGCCCGCGCGTCGGAGCAGACCTTCGAGTCGCTGTCGGGAGGGCAGCAGGCGCGGTTCCAGATCCTGCTGCTCGAGCTCTCCGGCGCGACGTTGTTGCTGCTCGACGAGCCCACGGACAACCTCGACCTCGACTCGGCCCAGGCGCTCGAGGAGGGTCTCGACGCGTTCGACGGTACGGTCGTCGCGGTCACCCACGACCGCTGGTTCGCTCGCGGCTTCGACCGCTTCCTCGTCTTCGGCGCGGACGGCCGGGTCTACGAGGCACCCGAGCCGGTCTGGGACGAAGGGCGTGTGGTGCGCGCCCGTTGACGGACGGCGGAGATCGATGGACGAGTCACGAGCGCGCTGGGCCTGGGTCGGTCTCGGCGCACAGGTCCTCATTACGGCATACTTGCTCGTCGCGCCGTTCTGGCAGGGCGCGGGCTACAGCGTCCTCGCGCACTCGATCAGCGACATGTATGCCGTGACCGCGCCGGCGGGTGCCGGCATGGTCGTGGTCCTCACGCTGTGCGGCGCGGCGACGATCGCCTTCGTGATCCTCGCGCTGCTGCCCAGCCTGCGGCCCGCAGGGTGGCCGGCCACGCTGGGCTGCGCCCTGCTCGCGCTGTCGATCTTCGGCTTGGGTGACCTGCTCACCCCGTTCGAGCGGCTGGCCTGCCGCCTCGCCGATCCCGGCTGCACGTCGACGAGCCAGCTGGCCAACGCGGGCGGACAGCTGGACAGCACCCTCAGCACCATCGGGCTCGTTGGCGGCTGCTTCACGGCCGCCGCCATGCTCCGGCTGCCCGGGCGGAAGCCCCTGGCGACAACGGTCTTCGCCCTCTGCGGCGTGCTCGTCGTGGTGTTCGTGCTGCTCGTCGTCGTCCCGGCGGCATACGGGGGCGCGGCGGAGCGGCTCCTCGCGCTCGCCGGGGCGGCCCTGCTCGGGGTGA
>NZ_JANXRJ010000233.1 GCF_025353065.1 Lapillicoccus sp. | reverse complement strand
CCCGACAGGGGGATCGGTGATTGGCCAGCGCGGTCCAAGTGCGTCCTAGGTGGCTGGTGTCCAATGGCTGTCTGTGGGGGCGCGGTGGCCGGTGGGAGAAGGTTATGGCCCGGCAGCCAGCCTCTGGAGTGGGTGGGGAGTTGACTGGTGACACCCCTTCGGCCCGGTTCGCGCCCTGGGGTGCCCAGTTCGGCTGTCGGGCAGGCCTGTCGGGGCTGCTGACCCCCTGATGTCACCCGGTCGCGGTGGCCCACCCCGCTCCGGGGAGCGAGACCACGGCAAGAACCGCGAGACGGGCCAGGTTCACGGACGCGGCGAGCAGCGCGAAGTCCGCGGCGACCTTGACCCGGCCGCGGACCCGGGCCCGGCGACCGCCGTGCTGGCGGCGCATGAGGTGCCCGATCTTGCGTTCCACCTTGGGCCGGGTCGCCCGGTAGTCGCCGACCCAGGTCGGGTCCTGTTGCCGGGCCCGGGCCGCGGCCAGCTGTTCCTCGAACGGGCCGACGCTGACGCTGCGCCCTACCGCGGCGGTGGTGCACTGCTGACGCAGCGGGCACCCCGCGCAGGCGGGCCCGAAGCGGGCGGTACCGGCCCCGGTGGGACCGCGACGGATCGGGGCGGTGGCCCCGGCCGGGCAGGTCACGCTCCCGGCTTCGAGGTCGATGCCGAACGCGGTCTTGGGGAACCGACCGCCGGAGTTGGCAGGTTGCTGGGTCTTGCACTTGGATTCGATCCCGGACCGTTCCAGCCGGTCATGGAAAGCGCCGGTGCCGTACGCGTTGTCGCCGTACACACTCGCGCGTTCCCCCTCGACCGCGTCGTCATCACCGGCCGCGTCGGCCTCGGCGGCCGCGCTGTCGTTCTCGGCCGCGCTGTCCTCAGGGCCCGCGTCGGCCGCGCTGTCCTCGGTTTGGTCGTGCCCGAGCAGGTCCGCGATCAGGTCCTCAGCCACGGCGGCGTCGCCGGCGTTCCCTGCGCTGACCGTGGTTGCAGTGATGATCTCGGAGTCCGGGTCGATTCCGAGATGGCCTTTGTACCCATCGAAGCTACGGGCCGCGGTCTTGTGCCCGTGCCGGGCCTGCGGGTCCACCGTGGAGATCACCCGGTCCTTCGCGACCCGCCGGACGATCCGGAACACCCCCGCCTCGTCCTGATCGAGGTCCTGACCCAGCACCGTCGCCAACAGCTCACCGGCCGCGGCCACCCCCACCGCCAGCTCCCGCCCCTCCAACACGCCCAGCACCGCCATCCCGTCCCTGGCCAACGCGTCGACCAGCACCACCCGCGCAGCCGGGTCGTCGTAGTCACACACCGGTTTCCCCGCGTCGGCGTAGTCGTCGTCGCGGGTCAACACCGCCCGCAGCCCCGCCGCCAACCCGCTGCCGGCGACCCGCAGCACCCCCCGGAGCGCGGACCGGACCAAGGTCACCGTGTCCATCGTGGCCACCGCGTCATAGATCGGGGTGGAGTCCAGGACCCGTTTGCGCCCGACCAGCCCCGCTGCCTTCGCCACCGCCAGCACCGCCTCAAAGATCCGGTCCGGCGCCGCCGAGGCGGCCAACCGGGCCCGCATGTCCACCAGCACCGTGTGCACGAACCCCGGATAGTCAAAATCCAGGCCGCCCGCGGCGTACTTCCACCGCGCATCGAAGGCGAACCGGTCCACCGCCTCCCGGTCGCTGCAGCCCTCGATCCGCTGCAACACCATCACCACCGCCACAATCATCGGCGGCACCGACCGCCGACCCACATCGGTGAACAGGTCCGTGAACATCTCATCCGGGAACAACGTGAAGCACTCCCGGTGCAACACCCCATAGATCGAGTCCCCCCGGACCCGCCCGTCACAAAAACCCGCCGTCGTACGCAGCAGATCACCCTGCCTCGGAGCCACACCCAACGTCATGACGAACCCCCAACACACACAACACAACCGGCCGTTCCCATCCTCCCAAAACGAACGGCCCGACCCGACCGACGACACGCGAAAAACACCAACCACCTAGCGGACGTTGCGGTCCTGATCGCGGGCGGTGGTGAGGCGATCGCGGACATC
>NZ_JANXRJ010000207.1 GCF_025353065.1 Lapillicoccus sp. | reverse complement strand
CGCGTTACCGCGGACGTTGTGCGAGGCGACCGCTAACGTCTGCGACGACGGGACACCGGTGTCCCTTACGTGCGGACGTTAGGGGTGGGGCGGGGGCGGTCAGATCGAGCGACGGCCGAGGGAGCGGTGGATCCAGCCGTCGGCGGTCCAGCGCTCGCGGTCGAGCGCGTTGCGGGCGTCGACGATGTTGCGGCCGCGGACCACCTCGGAGAGCACCGACGGCTCCATCTCCCGGAACTCGGCCCACTCGGTCAGGTGGAGCACGACATCGGCGTCGTGGCAGGCGGCGGTGGCGGACGCAGCATAGGCGAGGGTCGGGAAGCTGATCCGGGCGTTGTCCATCGCGTAGGGGTCGTAGACCCGGACGGCGGCGCCAGCCTGCTGGACCGCGAGGGCGACGTCGAGCGCCGGTGAGTCGCGGATGTCGTCCGAGTCGGGCTTGAAGGCCGCGCCGAGGACGCCGACCCGGGCGCCGGCGAGCGACCCGCCGCACATCTCGCGGGCCAGGTCGACGGTCCGGGCACGGCGGCGGACGTTGATGGCGTCAACCTCCCGCAGGAAGTTCAGGGCCTGGTCGACGCCGAGCTCCTCGGCCCGCGCCATGAACGCCCGGATGTCCTTAGGCAGGCAGCCGCCGCCGAAGCCGAGGCCGGCGCCGAGGAAGCGGTGCCCGATCCGCGCGTCGTGCCCGATCGCCTCGGCGACCATCGTCACGTCGGCACCGACGACCTCGCACACCTCCGCGATGGCGTTGATGAACGAGATCTTCGTGGCGAGAAAGGCATTCGCCGAGACCTTGACCAGCTCCGAGGTGGGCAGGTCGGTCACGATGACCGGTGTGCCCAGCGACACGATCGGCTCGTAGACGTCGCGCAGCAGCTTCTCGGCGCGCTCGCCGGTGACCCCCATGACGATCCGGTCGGGGCGCAGCGTGTCCTGGACCGCCTTGCCCTCGCGCAGGAACTCGGGGTTCCAGGCGAGGTCGCTCCCGGCCGCCTCGACCAGGCCGGCGAGCCGCTCGGCGGTGCCCACCGGCACCGTCGACTTCCCGACGACGAGCGAACCCACCGGCAGGTGCTCGATCAGCGCGGCGACGGCGGCGTCGACGTAGGTGAGGTCGGCGGCGTTCTCGCCCTTGCGCTGGGGTGTGCCGACGCAGACGAAGTGGACGACGCAGTCGGCAGCCGCGGCGAAGTCGGTCGTGAACCTGAGCCGGCCGCCGGCCAGACCCTTGGCGAGCAGCTCGGGCAGCCCCGGCTCGTGGAAGGGCACGGTGCCGCCTCGCAGCGACTCGATCTTGGCGGCGTCGACGTCGATGCCGACGACCTCGTGGCCGATCTCGGCCATGGCGGCGGCGTGGGTGGCACCGAGATATCCGGTGCCGATGACGGAGAGCTTCATGGTGACTCCTGTGGTGAGGGGAAGGGGTGACCGGTATGCCGGGGAGGGAGCCGGTCAGTTGGAGGTGTTGAGGCCCGTCCGGAACCGGGGGGCGGCGATGTCGGCGGCAAACATCTGCGCCGATGGCACGTTGGAGGTGAATCGCCAGTCGTTGGAAACCTGCTGGCCGTCGACGACCTGGGCGGAGACGTTGTTGTTCCAGAGGAAGCCGACGATGCGGGGGTCGCCCGCGAAGGCGGTCAGGGTGTTGTGGATGAAGGTCGTCTTGAGGCCTGCCTCGTCGGTGGTGCCGTCGGTCTCGATGGCCCCGACCTCGGCGAAGAAGATCGGCTTGGTCGTCACGGCCTCCAGGGCGGAGATCGTCTTGCCGAACGTGGCGGAGTAGTCCGAGCCGGTCGCGGCGTGGCGGAGGTAGACCGAGGCACCCACCCAGTCGACGTACTGGTCGCCCGGGTAGTCGTCGGCCATCGCGGTGATCCCGTTCGTCGCCGACGGCTTGAGGTTGTCGACGCGGCTGGGGGACCAGAGCCAGATGGTGTTGTCGTTGGCCCCGACGGACTGGAAGACCTGCCACACGTGGATCCACGCGGCCTTGTACTTCGCGGGAGAGTTGTTCCACTCGGTGCGGCCGGCCGACCAGCCGTACCAGCTGCCGTTCATCTCGTGCCCGAACCGGATGACCACGGGGAGGTTGGTCCGGACGATGTCGCCGGCGAACTTGCGCAGGTAGTCGTCGTGGCTGCCGTCGATGATGGTCGAGAGGCTGTAGGAGGTGCCGGAACCGGAGTCCATCGGCATCCAGGTGAACACCGGAAGCGCGCCCCGCGACCACGACTGCTGGACGAGGTCACCCCGGAAGGTCTGGTCGAAGGTCTGGTACCAGCCAACGGTGCTCGGCGCCTTGCCGGCCGCGGCCTCGAGGTCGTCGAACATCGACAGGTCCCCGGGCAGCCCGTCCTGGGTGAAGCCGTAGAAGGCGTTCTTGGACCCGACGATCGCCGCCTTCGTCTCCGCGGAGGCGGTGGGCGGGACGTACTGCCCGATGGGGGTCGACGGCGACCGGCTCGGGTCGACGGGCAGGCCGGAGCAGGCGATGCCGTCGCTGTCGTAGGGTCCGGGCGCGCCGTCGAGGCCGTAGGGGTCGGACAGGTTCGCGACGTAGACCGCCTGGGCGTCCTGCTGCCAGGCGAACTGCCAGCAGGCCGTCTTGGCTGCGGTGACGGGTGGCGTCGTCGTCGTCACCGGTGCTGGCGTCGAGGGGCGCGAGGGGGTCGGCGTACTGGGACGGCCCGAGGAGGGGGAGGGGGTCGGGGCCGCCCGGTAGATGCCACCGACGGACACGGACGGTAACAGGGACCCGTAGTAGGTCCCGGGGAGGCGGTAGAGCGCCGGGTTGGTGAGGGCGCCGCTGCCGTAGGGGGAGGGGAGCGGGGAGCGCGATGTCGCCGACGTCTTCGACGGTGAGACGGAAGGCTTCGAGGAGTACTTCGTGACATATCTCGTGGTCGACGGGGCCGGCGTCCTCGACGAGTTCGCCGTCCCGCCATAGCTGCTCGGCGCCTTCCCCCCTAGTGCCGCCACCACGGCGCCCGGGCGTGCCAGCTCCTGCTGGACCTGGCTGCGCAGCGGGCTGGAGATCGGTGAGAGGTAGAGCCCGGCGCAGATGGAGACCAATGCGAAGGCGAGCAGCGAGAGGTTGAGCTTGCTGACGCGCACGATGCCGTCGTTCGCCGGGGTGACCTCCGGCTCGAGTCGGGGGGCGGCCTCCGGAACGGAGCCGGGGTCAGTGGACGTGGATGTCATAGAGAACTCCGAGGGGGACGAGGGCGGACACGAGGAGGTAGGGGACGAGGGCACGGGGGTCGCCGCTGACCAGGGCCGGGAGCTGCGTTGCGGTGCGGGAGGCGGTGGTTGCGGAGGCGGTGCGGGGAAGGGTGGACAGGGCCGTGAGGGTCGGCGAGGGGGTATCGGCCTGGTCCGCGCTGTATGCCGCGGCACGGGTCCCCCAGCCCCCCACGTGTCCCAGCCGGATGAACCCGAAGGCGCGGATCGGCATCAGGAAGAGGGTGCTGAAGAGGACGTAGACCGGCATCCAGAACAGGTCGACCGGCCGCTCCTCGATGTGCCTCAGCTGACGCATCGTCATCGAGATCGCCGAGACGAGGACGGTGATCGTGACGATCGCCGGGATCATCCAGGCGCGACCCTCGACGTCCAGCAGGCCGGCATACAGGTTGACGTCGCTGTGGTTCGCCGTCCTGATCACCCAGGCGATCAGGATCGTGAAGAGCAGGAGCGGCATGACGATGTCGCTGACGAAGAAGAAGGCGAGCATCGGAGTGTGCCGCAGCATCCAGGGCAGCATCCGGAGGGTGTTGTACTGGCTCCCGCGCGACCAGCGCAGCTGCTGCTTGAGCAGCTTGCGCAGCTGGAGCGGGGCATCGGTGTAGACGAGGCTCGTCGACTGGTAGACCGTGCGAAACCCTTTGCGCAGAGTCAGGTTGGTGAGCGTCCGGTCGTCCGAGACCTCGAGGAAGACACCGAGGAACCGGGCGCTCATGAAGTCGTCCATCACGTCGACGAGGATCGAGCGACGGAAGGCGATGGTGCGCCCGGGCAGGCAGCCGACCGAGCCGAGCACGCTCTGCGCCGGCATCGAGTACTGAGCCCGCGTGTTCTCGAGCCAGTCGGCCCACCGGGTGTAGAAGCTGCGCTCCGGCTCGAGGATCCGTTGCCTGGTCGTGACACCACCGATCCGCCTGTCGGCGAACGGTTTCATCAGCTCGTGCAGGGTCCCGGTGGTCCAGATCGTGTCGCTGTCCACGAGCAGCACGATCTCTCCGACGCAGCGCTCGACACCGACGCGCACGGCGTTGCGCTTGCCGGCCACCGGGGTCCACGTCCAGACCACGGTGGGGAACTCCTCGCAGACCGCCTCGAGCTCCGTGTTGCGCGGTCCGTTGATGATGACGATGGTCTCGGTCGGCCGTTGCTCGACGATCCGTCGCAGCACGTCGCGGAAGAGGTCGAGGGGTTCGTCGACCACGGGGATGATGACGCTCGTCGTGACCTCGACCGGCGTCTTCCAGGGGCGGTAGCGGTTCGCCAGCACGATCTTGGCGAGCCACACCAGCCAGGTGAGCGCGACGTAGAAGATGAAGAGGTAGAGGTGGCCGTGCTCCGTCAGGGCATGGCGAAGCTGCAGGATGGCGATGAACACGTCAGGCTCCGGTGGTCGTGAGGGCTGGCGCCAGCGCCGGTGCGAGCCAGCGGCTGAACGGCACGGTCATGTGGGACGAGTTGCGGTAGACGAGGACGTTGCCGACGATCGCCGGGCAGCGGGTGTCCGTGCAGAACCACGGCGCCGGGTCGAGGACGGTGACCTTCGCCGCCGCGAGGGCGGGAGCCATCGCGGCGTGTCGCTCCGGATAGAGGTATGCCGCGGAGCGGTCGTAGCCGCAGGCCCTCGCGTCGTCGAGGTGGGTGGCGACGCATCCGGGCAGGTCGTTGCCGGGGGTCGGGATGTCCTGCACGTAGGCGATCCGCTGGACACCCACCGCGCGCAGCGCGTCGATCGTCTGCACCGCCGCTGACGAGAACGCCTCTGGCCTCACGCTGCTGGCGGCGACGTTCTCGGACTGGCTCATGATGACGAGAGTCGGCCTGAGGGCGCCGATCCGTTGCACCGTCGCCGCGCGCCAGGTGTCGCACTCCGTATAGTCCCGGTTGAGGGCGGAGTTGAAGACAGTGAGCCGACCCGCCGGACAGGCGGACTTGGTCCAGCTGACGATCCGCCAGTGCAGCTGCTGACCCAGGAGATCCAGTGCGGGTTGCCACTGCTCCGCGTGCGAGTCGCCGAACAGGACGGCCGTCCGGGTCGCGGCGGGATCACCGTAGACGCAGGCTCCCTGGGTCGTGGCCGTGAACGCGGCGTGGCAGCCGTTCGTCGAGGTCGCGGGGAGCGAGTCCGCCGCAGCCTCGGGGCGGGGGGTGAGGTTGGAGGGAACCGCCCGGATGTCGACGGCAGCGGCGACGGTCTGCGCGATCAGCTGTGCCGCGGACGGTGCGGCGGCCGGCACTCCGCTCGCCCCGACGCTGCCGGGTGCCGGTCCGGTCGCCCCGGCGGCCACGCTCCCGAGCTGTGCGGCGGCACCTGTCCCGACGGTGGCCGGGCCGAGGGCGACGACGATCAGGGAGCAGGCCACGACGGCAGCGGAGAGGAGGCCACCGCTGCCGATCCAGCCCCAGGTCGGCCAGGAGACCAGCCGGACCGGCTGCTCGACCCAGACGTAGGAGGCCAGGGCGGCGACCAGCGAGAGCCACACGACGGCCCCGCGCTCCCAACCCGAGAGGGTGCGCCCCACGGCATACGGCGTGATCACGAGCATCGGCCAGTGCCAGAGGTACCACGAGTAGGAGATCCGGCCGAGACACTGCATGAGGGGCTCGGCGAGGAGGCGCTCGGCGAGGACCCGCGGTCCGCACCCGGCCGCGATGACGGCCGCGGCGCCACCCACCGGCAGCCACGCGGCCGTGCCCGGGAAGGGGGTGGCATCGGAGTAGAGGAGCGCGCCCGCGACCACCGCCGCGAGTCCGGCGACGGCGAGGAGGCCCGCCAGCCGGCGGTTCAGCCGGGCGAGTGTCGGCGCGGTCAGGGCGAGGAGGGCACCGACCCCGAGCTCCCACGCCCGGGTGTGCATCGAGAAGTACGCCCACGGGGCCGACACCTGGGTGAGCACGGCGGACTGCCAGGAGGAGAACGCGATGACGAGGACGACGACGCCGACGAGCAGCGGGCGACCCGCGCGTCGCCCGAGGAGCAGGACCGCCGCGACAACCAGAGGCCAGACGACGTAGAACTGCTCCTCCACCGCCAGCGACCAGAAGTGCTGCAGCGGCGAGGCGGCCGCGCCCATGTGCTGGTAGTCGGTACCGACGGCAGCGAGCCGGTAGTTCAGGCCTGAGAAAGCGGTGAAGAGCGCGTCCATCGCGACGTCCCGCACCTTCAGCGGCGGGCCCCAGAAACGGAAGGCGATGGTCGTGACCACGACCACGAGGACTGCCGCCGGCAGGAGTCGGCGGACCCGGTGCGCGTAGAAGGTCGGCAGTGACCGCAGGCCCTTGGTGCTGACCATCCGGGCGAGCTGCTTGGTGATGAGGAACCCGGAGATGACCAGGAAGACGTCGACGCCGACGTATCCGCCGGGGAGGCCGAGGCCGGCGTGGTAGACGACGACGGCGAGGACGGCGATCGCGCGCAGGCCCTCGATGTCGGGGCGGAAGGCGCGGTCCGGGGCGCGCCGTCGGGCGGCGATCACGCGACGGGCGCGACGGACGCGTCGGGTCGTCAGGGACCTCTCATGGCCGGGCAGCCCCGGTCGGGAGGGTGTTTCTGGGGACGCCGAAGTGCGCGGCGTGAGGGTGGCGGTCATGAGTGGAGGGGCCCTTTACGGGTCTGGTCGACTCTCTTCGGGGTAGAGAGCCTTCCCGGGAGCGGGCGCCGTTGCCGCCGCTGGGCGACAGCCCAAACATGGCGGAAACGGACATTTCGCCTCTACCCAAAAGATCACAAGATCTGGTCAAGAAACCGCATGTTCTCTGGGTGTTACGGTCCTGAGGGCCCGAGACCAGACCCCAATTCCGTTGCGTCACGGTGCTTTTCGAGACTCACCAGCCCGCCTGCACAGTGAGCTCCCAGCCAGTGTGATCCACGTCACACCGTGTCCAATGAACTGAACGTCACCGAACGCGCCACGCTCCGGCCGCGGGTGGCACCGGGGACGCCGCTCGGTCACCCTCCACGAAGGGCCGACCCGAGCGTGCCATCCGGGTCACGTCGGCGCCCGAGCGGACCCCGGTCGGGAACGCTGCCCGCGCGACCGACCGAGCCAAGCCGGCGATGTCGAGCTCACCGCCGCGGGAGGCGGCCACCACGACGTTGCCGAACCGTCGGCCCTTGAGCACGTCCTGGGTCGCCACGAGAGCAAGTGCGCCGAATGCTCCGACGTCGCGGAGCGACGCCAGCACCCTTGTCACGTATCGCATCCCCGGCTCGTCGGCGAGGTTGAGAAGCGCGATTCCACCGGGGCGCAGCACTCGCGCGACGTCCCGAAGGTAGTCGACGGTGGTCAGCTCCGCGGGGACCCGGCCCACGGCATACGCGTCGAGGACGAGGGCGTCGGCGCTGTCGTCGCCCAGGGCCGCAGTACCGGTGAGCCCGTCCGTCGGGCGGACCCGGATCCGGTGCTGCCGGGGGAGCGGTAGCTCGCGGCGGACGAGCTCGGTGAGTGCGGCGTCCGGCTCGAGGACGATCTGGGGTGAGCCGGGCCGGGTGTGCTCGACGTATCGGGGCAGGGTCATCCCGGCACCCCCGACGTGGGTCACGGCGATCGGGCCGCCGGGAAGTGTGTCGAGGACGAGAGCGAGGTGTTGGACGTATTCGAAGGCGAGCAGGCCCGGATCACTGAGCTGGACGTGGGACTGCGGGGACCCGTCGAGGACGATCGTGACGCCGCCCCGGTCGTCGGACACGAGCGTGACATGGGGGGCGCTCGCGGCCGGGTCACCTGCGCCGCGCCGGGTCCTCGCCATGGGAGCCGACCCTAGACGAACCTGGACGAGCCCTGGACGACCCAAGAAGGGCCGAGGTGGGAGCGGGCCGCGCCACTTGGGCGTGACTGTGACCCCGCCGTGGGCGGGGTGCGGGGCGGGGTGGTCAGAGGTGCCAGGTGACGCCGGTGGTGTCGATGTCGGCGGTGAGGTCACGGTCGTGGACCAGGGTGTGGTGGCGCCCGCAGAGCAGGGCGCCGTTGGCGATGTCGGTCGGGCCTGAGCGGGCCCACCAGGTGACGTGGTGGACGTCGGTCCACTGCGCGGGGATGGTGCAGCCGGGGTAGGTGCAGTGCCCGTCGCGGCGCCAGATGACCTTGCGCTGGGCGGGGCTG
>NZ_JANXRJ010000200.1 GCF_025353065.1 Lapillicoccus sp. | reverse complement strand
GAACCGGCCACCGCCCAGGAGCTGGACCGTCAGCTCGGGCTCAACGAGTCGGTCCTGCGGACCAAGCTCCTGCGCCCCGGCGCCTGAGTCACCACCGCCTGAGCGACCGCGGCCCGAGCGTAGAGAACGAGAGGGACAAGCAATGGCTGGCGACACCGTCATCACCATCACCGGCAACATCACCGGCGACCCCGAGCTGCGGTTCACGCCGTCCGGGGCTGCCGTCGCGAACTTCACCGTGGCCTCCACGCCGCGGGCGTTCGACCGGCAGAGCAACGAGTGGAAGGACGGCGAGACGCTGTTCATGCGCTGCTCCGTCTGGCGTGATGCGGCGGAGAACGTCGCCGAGTCGATCCAGCGCGGCACGCGGGTCATCGTCTCCGGCCGGCTGAAGTCTCGCTCCTACGAGACGAAGGAAGGCGAGAAGCGCACCGTCGTCGAGATGGAGGTCGACGAGATCGGCCCCTCCCTGCGGTATGCGTCGGCGAAGGTCACCAAGACCCAGCGCGGCGGCGGCGGTGGCCAGGGCAGTGGTGGTGGCTACGGCGGCCAAGGTGGTGGCCAGGGCGGTCCGGGCTCTCAGGGCGGCGGACAGGCCGAAGACCCCTGGGCGACCGGCGGCTCCGGCGGTAGTCAGGGCGGCGGCGGCTGGAACGGTGGCGGCAACGCGACTGCTCCGGCGGGCGGCAACCAGGGCAACCAGGGTGGTCAGCCCAGCCAGGGCGGCTGGGGCGGCGGCGCGCCGTCCTACGACGAACCCCCCTTCTGACCCGTCCCTTCGACGCGCGAGGTCCCTCGCGCCACGCCTGAGGTGAGGTCCTCCCGGACCTGACCACACGGCATACCTGAAGAACCAAGAGATCGCTATCCCGGGGCTCCTACCCCGGGCTCTCACGAGAAGTGAAGGAGAGCACCACGATGGCCAAGCCCGTTGTGCGCAAACCCAAGAAGAAGGCGAATCCCCTCAAGATCGCCAAGGTCGAGAACATCGACTACAAGGACACCGCGCTGCTGCGCAAGTTCATCTCCGACCGCGGCAAGATCCGCGCGCGTCGGGTGACCGGCGTGTCCGTCCAGGAGCAGCGACTCATCGCCACGGCCGTCAAGAACGCCCGTGAGATGGCCCTGCTGCCCTACTCGAGCTCGGCTCGCTGAGCCTCGGCGAGGGAAGGAAAAACCATGAAGGTCATTCTCACCCACGAGGTCTCCGGCCTCGGCGCCGCTGGTGACGTCGTCGACGTCAAGGACGGCTACGCCCGCAACTTCCTGCTCCCGCGCCGGTTCGGTACGCCGTGGACCTCGGGCGGGCAGAAGCAGGTCGACGCCATCACCAAGGCTCGGGCGAACCGCGCCATCCACGACCTCGACCAGGCCAAGCAGATGAAGGGGCAGCTCGAGTCCAAGTCGATCACCCTCGCCGCGAAGGCCGGCAACGCCGGTCGTCTCTTCGGCGCCATCAGCGGCGGCGACGTCGCCGACGCGGTCAAGGCCGCCGGTGGCCCGCAGCTCGACAAGCGCAAGATCGAGGTCGTCGGCCACATCAAGTCGGTCGGCACCTTCCAGGCGAAGGTCCGCCTGCACGCCGAGGTACTGGCGATGGTGACCCTCGAGGTCGTCGCCCGCTGACCCGAGGACGACACCGACCAAAGGCGCCCCACCGTACGCCGGTGGGGCGCCTTCGCGCCTAGACCCGTGCGTCAACAGGCGTCGCACCCAGGACCGTCGACCGTCTGCACGCAAGACATCGTGAAGTTGCGTATTATCCATCAAATTGCAACAATCGCCGCAAACCTCGCTATGCGGGTGTGCATGACGCAGCATATGCGGATGTGTGAACACGGCACCGAGCAGATCGACCTGACTGCCCTCGGACTCGGCTGCCCGGGCCACCCTGATTCTGGCGGCTCGCGCGGATCGCACGTCACGCGCCGCCGGGTCCTCCAAGGCACCTCGGCCGTCGTGGCAGCCATTTTCGGAGCGTCGAGCAGCCGCCGGGCTCGCGCCGCGGACTCGAGTGCCGCCGGGCTCGTCGGGGCTGGTCCTGCCGGACGGCTCCACCAGCACGCGCCATGCGATGCACGTGCACAGCAGCGGATCGGAGGGTTCCGCCTCCTTCGACGGGCAGCTGACGCTCGCGGAGCAGAACGGCTGTGACTACTACTGGTCGACGGAGCACGACTGGCGGGTCTTCGCCCTACCGGGAGACCTCCGCTTCCCGCGCCAATTCACTTTCACGTCTCTCAGCTCCGGAGGGTGGTCGTGGAAGCCGTCGAGCAAGGGCTCAGCCACCCTGCGCCGCGCCGAGCTCATTCCCTGGGGCGGGTCGACGGCGCTCAACCTCCAGATCCAGAGCACCAGGGCCGCGACCTACGGTCTCGCGGCCGTCACGAGGAACAACATGCTCGAGGGCAACGTGACGGGCCGGCAGTTCGGTGGGCCGGTGACCATCCTGGAGCTCGCGGGAACAGCCTTCTACGAGATCGCGCTCCAGTTCAGCCGTCACGGCGGCGGCGCCATCAAGATCGTCTACCGGTTCGGCTCGACCCCTGATCAGCGAGTTCGGGTCGACGCCTAC
>NZ_JANXRJ010000129.1 GCF_025353065.1 Lapillicoccus sp. | reverse complement strand
GTCCGGCAGGTCGGTAGCCCTGGCTACCGACCTGCCGGACGTCGTGCGGCGAGGCTCTTGAGCGATCGCTCAAAATAGTGCTACCCTTCCTCTTGAGCGACCGCTCAATCATGTGGAGGAGCGCGTCATGAGGGTGTTCGTGGAAGGCGTACGACCGGTCGAGGGCCGGCTCATCGACGGTCTCGGGTGGGGACTGGGCGTCGGAGCCGCCGTGCCGCTCGTCATCGGCGTCGTCGGCGGTGCGCTCGGCGGATCGCCGGACTTCGTCGTCTTCGGGTTCATCTTCGGACTCGCCGGGGCCGTCGTCGGCACGGTCAGCGGCGGGGCCATCGGCCTCGTGGCGGGTCTCCTCTTCGAGATGTGGTCCTTCGTGCGCGCCCCCGCCCTCGTCGTCGCGCTCGGCACGGTGGCCCCCGTGTTCGTCAGCCTCTACGCCGGCTCCGTGTGGTTCGACGGTGACGGCGGCACGGGGTTGGGAGTGGCCATCCTGGCGGCCGGACCCCTCGTCGCGGACGTGCTCCACCGCGCCCGACGCCTCGAGGTCGAGCGGGCGGCCACCTCCCCGGCGGACACCTCCACCTCCCGGTGCGACGAGGCGGCCCGCTGATGGGCTGGTTCATGACGACTCGTCGGCCGATCACGGGTCTCGCCGTGGACGGTCCTCGTCACCTACGGCGTCGCTCACCTGCTCTTCATCGACACCTACCCGTGGTTCGGCGACCCGGTCGCTGCCCAGTTCGTCGGCCTCGCCATCGTCCCCCTCGCCGTCGACGTCGTGCTCCGGGCGCGAGGCCACTTCCAGCGGAGGCGGTGACCGTGGCGCGACGGGCCCGGCCCCACCTGGAGGTCCTTCCGTGAGCTCGATCGATCTCCCAGCAGGCTCTGGGCCACGGCCTGCATCCTGGTGGGCGAGTCGTTCGACGACGAGGCAGGATGTGTCCGGATCAACGTCGAGGTCACCAACCGCGTCGTCGGACCGGTAACGGGCGACCACGGGCGGTTCACGGCCCGCGTCCCCGACGTCGCCGAGGGTGCCGTGCCCGCGGCGGTCAAGCCCTATCGCGAGGAGTGCCGTGTCTGACGACGCTCGGACCACCGAGACCCGCCGCCGCCTGATCGAGGCGACGATGGAGACGATCCGCACCCAGGGGATCGCCAAGGTCTCGGCACGCACCATCGCGGCCGCCGGTGGAGTCAACCAGGCGCTCGTCTTCTACCACTTCGGCACGGTCGACGCCCTCATCGCACACGCCTGCGTCGTCTCCACCCGGGAGCGGGTCGACAGCTTCCGGGCGCGCTTCGACGCCGTCACGACCTTCACCGGGCTGGTCCAGCTCGGCCGCACGCTCCACGAGGAGGAGGCCGCCCTCGGCAACGTCACCGTGCTCGGCCAGACCCTCGCCGGCTCGCAGGCCAACCCGGCGCTCGCGGCGGCGACCGGCGAGGCCCTCGGGATGTGGACGGAGGAGCTCGAACGCGTGCTCGGACGGCTGCTCGCCGACTCGCCCTTCGGGGAGCTACTGGAGCCGCGGCTGCTCGCCGAGCTGGTCAGCTCGGCCTTCATCGGGATCGAGCTGGTGGCACCGACGCGGGTGGCGGACGGGTATGCCGCGGGCGCGGGCGGCATACCGGGTGGAGGTGGAGCGGCGGCCCGGACCATGGACACGGCGGGTGACGCCCTCGCCCGGCTCGAGGGCCTGGCCCGCAGCATCGACGGGCTGGGCCCGGTGGCCCGACGCGCGCTCCGCACCGCCCTGCGCCGGGTCTGACCTGCCGGACGCAAGGGCTCGCGGCCCTCAGCGGCGGTTGGTGAACTGCAGCGCAGTGTCGAGGTCGGCACCGAGGAGGAGCTGCTGCACGCTCTGGAGGTCGTCGCGCGACTTGCTCGTGACGCGCAGCTCGTCGCCCTGGATCTGGGACTTGACCGACTTCGGGCCCTCGTCGCGGATCATCTTGCCGATCTTCTTGGCGATCTCCTGGGAGATGCCCTCCTTGAGCCCGACCTGCAGGCGGTAATCCTTGCCGGACAGCTTCGGCGTCGGCGTGTCGTCGTCGCCGTAGTCGAGGTGCTTGAGGGAGACCTTGCGCTTGATCAGCCAGGTCTGGAAGACGTCGAGGACGGCGAGGGCGCGCTCCTCGGTGTTGGCCTTGATGAGGACGGCGTCCTCGCCGGAGAAGGCGATCGAGGCGCCGACGTTCTTGAAGTCGTAGCGCGTCGCGATCTCCTTGACCGCCGTGTTGAGGGCGTTGGCCACCTCCTGGCGGTCGATCTTGCTGACGATGTCGAACGACGAGTCGGCCATGGGGGCGCTCCTTGGGAGGGGGTGTGCGGTGGTCTGGTGGGCGGCTGCCCGGAGGCTGACGAGGCCCCTCGGTAACGGATTTCCGGACGCCGCCGGTTGCTTGCTATCCTTTCATGCGCACCCACGGCGGGTTGCCCGAGCGGCCAATGGGAGCGGACTGTAAATCCGCCGCGCAAGCTACGTAGGTTCGAATCCTTCACCCGCCACCAGTGCCTGACGACGGCCCCCGACCAGCCCGTATGCCGGTCGGGGGCCGTCGTCGTCCGCGCCCCGCGACCTCGGTGTTCACCCGGGGACGGTTGACCCGGGGCCGCGGACCGACGAACGTGGGGTGTGACCCGTCATCACCCGTCCACCCCCGGAGGACCCATGAGCACGGCAGCATCCACGCGCCCGGTTGTCGCACCGGAACCGGGCCCCCTGGGCCCGGAGGAGCTGGAGCGGATCGACGCGTGGTGGCGGGCTGCGAACTACCTCGCGGTCGGCCAGATCTATCTCATGGCCAACCCGCTCCTGCGCGAGCCCCTCGTACCCGACCACATCAAGCCCCGGCTGCTCGGGCACTGGGGCACGACCCCCGGCCTCAACTTCCTCTACGCGCACCTCAACCGGGCGATCACCGCACGCGACCTCAACTGCATCTACATCATGGGCCCCGGTCACGGCGGCCCGGCCGCCGTCGCCTGCGCCTACCTCGAGGGCACCTACAGCGAGGTCTACCCCGACGTCTCGCGCGACACCCGCGGCATGGAGCGGCTGTTCACCCAGTTCTCCTTCCCCGGCGGCATCCCCAGCCACGTCGCCCCCGAGACACCCGGCTCGATCCACGAGGGGGGCGAGCTCGGCTACGCGCTCTCGCACGCCTACGGCGCGGCCTTCGACAACCCCGACCTCGTCGTCGCGGCGATCGTCGGGGACGGTGAGGCGGAGAGTGGCCCGCTCGCCGCGAGCTGGCACGCCAACAAGTTCGTCGACCCGAGGCGCGACGGCGCGGTCCTGCCGATCCTCCATCTCAATGGCTTCAAGATCGCGAATCCGACTGTGCTGGCGCGGATCCCGGCCGAGGAGCTGACCTACCTGATGCGCGGCTACGGTTACGAGCCGCACCTCGTCGAGGGACACGAGCCGGCGCTGATGCACCAAGCCATGGCCGAGACGCTCGACCGCTGCCTCGACGAGATCGCCGTCATCCAGGAGCAGGCCCGCTCGGGGGCGGTGCCCGAGGACGGGTCGCACCGGCCGCGCTGGCCGATGATCATCCTCAAGTCGCCGAAGGGCTGGACCGGTCCCAAGGAGGTCGACGGCAAGCGCACCGAGGGTTCGTGGCGCTCCCACCAGGTGCCCTTCTCCACGGTGAAGGACAACCCCGGTCACCTCGCGCTGCTCGAGGAGTGGATGCGCAGCTACCGGCCCGAAGAGCTCTTCGACGAGTCGGGGGAACCGCGCGAGATCATCGCCGGGCTCCACCCGCAGGGCGAGCGACGGATGAGCGCCAACCCGCACGCCAACGGCGGGCTGCTGCTGAAACCGTTGCGGATGCCCGACTTCCGCGCGTATGCCGTGCCGGTCGAGACCCCGGCGACGAGCACCGGCGAGGCCACCCGCGTGCTCGGCGGGTTCCTGCGCGACATCATGGCCGCCAACATGGAGACCTTCCGGGTCCTCTCCCCGGACGAGAACAACTCCAACCGGCTCGACGCCGTCCTCGAGGTGACGGACCGGGCCTGGAACGCCGAGACGGAGCCGGACGACGTCGGACTCGCCGTGGACGGCCGCGTGATGGAGATCCTCTCGGAGCACACCTGCCAGGGCTGGCTGGAGGGCTACCTGCTCACCGGCCGACACGGGTTCTTCTCCTGCTACGAGGCCTTCATCCACATCGTCGACTCGATGGTCAACCAGCACGCGAAGTGGCTCGAGACGACCAACCGCATCCCGTGGCGACGGCCGATCGCCTCGCTGAACTACCTGCTCACGTCGCACGTCTGGCGACAGGACCACAACGGGTTCTCGCACCAGGACCCGGGATTCATCGACCACGTCGTCAACAAGCGGGCCGCGGTCGCCCGGGTCTACCTGCCGCCGGACGCCAACACCCTGCTGTCCGTGGCCGACCACTGCCTGCGGTCCCGGCAGTACATCAACGTCATCGTCGCGGGCAAGCAGCCGGCCCTGCAGTACCTCTCCATGGACGAGGCCGTCATCCACTGCACCAAGGGCATCGGCATCTGGGACTGGGCCAGCAACGACGAGGGCTCGGAGCCCGACGTCGTCATCGGCTGCGCCGGCGACGTCCCCACCATGGAGGCCCTGGCCGCCACCCAGATCCTGCGAGAGGCGTTCCCCGACCTCCGGATCCGTTTCGTCAACGTCGTCGACCTCATGCGCCTGCAGGACGAGCGCACCCACCCGCACGGCCTGTCGACCGCCCAGTTCGACGCGCTCTTCACGAGGGACAAGCCGGTGATCTTCAACTTCCACGGCTACCCCTCGCTGATCCACCGGCTCACCTACCGGCGGACCAACCACGACAACCTCCACGTGCACGGCTTCCAGGAGGTGGGCACGACGACGACGCCCTTCGACATGGCGGTGCTCAACGAGATCGACCGCTTCAACCTCGCCATCGACGTCATCGACCGGGTCCCGAGGCTGCGGGACGTCGGCGCCCACGTGCGGGACCGGCTCAAGGACAAGCTCCTCGAGCACCGGCACCACGTCACGACGGTCGGCGACGACCTGCCCGAGGTCAAGGCATGGGGGTGGACGACGCCCCCGGCGTCCGCCGGCGACCGGGCCTAGGGGGGCGGGCGGGCGCAGAGGGTGCAGGCCTGCGGCATACGGCACAGTGGCCCCATGCACTTCGTCGGGATCGACCTCGCCTGGGGCGGCCGGCGGCCGACCGGTCTCGCCGTGCTCGACGACGACGGCCGGCTCGTGCACCTGTCGTCCGCTGTCGCCGACAAGGACGTCGTGCGGGCGGTCCGGCCCTGGACCACGGACGACTGCGTGGTCGCGGTCGACGCGCCGCTCGTCGTCACCAACCCCACCGGCAACCGCCCTGCGGAGGCGGCGCTGAACCGCGACTTCGCTCGCTTCGACGCGGGGGCCCACCCGGTCAACACCGGACGGCCGGGGTTCGAAGAGAGCCCGCGGGGTGCGCGGCTCGCCGACACCCTCGGGCTCGAGATCGCCGGGACGTCGACGCGACGGGCGATCGAGGTCTATCCCCACCCGGCGACCGTCGCGCTCTTCCGGTTGGGCCGGGTCCTCAAGTACAAGCAGAAGCCCGGCCGGAGCCTCGCCCAGGTGCGTGACGAGCTGCTGCGCCTCGTCGACCTCCTCGAGGGGCTCGCCACGGCCACGCCGGCCCTCCGGCTGCGCGACCACGACGACTGGCACGCCCTCGTCGCCCGGATCCGCGACGCCGGCCGCAAGAGCGAGCTGCGCCCGGCCGAGGACGAGGTCGACGCGGTGGTGTGTGCCTATGTCGCGCTCTTCGCGACGCGGGCACCGGAGCACACGACGACCTACGGCGACCCGGCCACCGGCGAGATCGTCACGCCGACCCTGCCGGCCGGTCACGTGCCGGCGCCACGTGCCAAAGCTGAGGCGAACCCGGTTGTGGCGCAGGCTGATCCGGTCAGGACAGCCGTCGATGCGTATGCCGCGGAGCACCCTGACCTGGTCCGCTCCACCGCCGCCTTCGTCGACGTCGTGACGAGCCAGCTCGACGACGCCGGCATCAACTACCTCAGCGTCACGGGCCGGGCCAAGAGCGTGACCTCGTTCGCCATCAAGGCAACCCGGGTCCGGGCCGACGGGCTGCCGCTCTACGCCGACCCGCTCACGGACATCACCGACCAGCTCGGCCTACGCGTCATCACCTACCTCCACGAGGACGTCGCAGCGGTCGCCGACCTATTGGCCGACGAGTACGTCGTCCTGGACGACCGCGACATGGGGCAGGAGACCGCGAGCGAGGGCCGGTTCGGCTACGCCAGCCGTCACCTCCTCGTCGCGACCGGCCCCGCCGACGCCGGCAGCCCCGGCCACGCCGCTCTCTCGGACCGGGCGGCGCAGGTGCAGATCCGCACGGTGCTCCAGCACGCCTGGGCCGAGTTCGAGCACGACATCCGCTACAAGGGCATCATCCCGCAGGAGCACGCCTCCGACCTCGACCGCCGATTCACCCTGGCCGCAGGGCTGCTCGAGCTCGCCGACCGGGAGTTCTCCGCGATCCGCGACCGGCTGCAGCAGACGTTGGCCGACCAGCCGCGCGACGCCGATGCGCAGGAACAGGACCCGCGGATCGCACCCCCCGACCTCGCGACCTTCCTCGGGTCGCGCTATGCCGACGCCGGCTGGTCCCGGATCGACCACTACGAGTGGATGTCCGGGCTGCTGCTCGAGCTCGGCATCACCTCCCTCGACGAGCTCGCCGGCCTGCTGTCGTCGCTGGACGCCGACGGCATCGACTCCCGGATGGGATACCGCTATCCCGCGGGTGCCGTCCGCCGGCTGGACGACGCGCTGCTCGCGGTCTACGGCTCGCGCTACATCGGGCTCCACGGCAACAGCCACCGCGAGCCCCTGCTCCTCACCCGGCTCGACAAGCTGCGCGGCGCCGAGCCCGACCCAACGTCCCCCTGACCGACGTCTACGGCACGAAGCTCGCGCCGGCACGAAGCTCGCGCCGGCCGTAGTGTGGGGCGCGTGCTCTCGTCGGTGCGCGCGTCCGCCGCGGAGGCCGCCGCGCCCCGCCCGGGTGACGACCTGGTGCCCGATGCGCGTGTCGTCGTCATGGACCGGGGGTTCACCGTCGATGCGCCACCCGAGGCCGTCTGGCCGTGGATCGTGCAGTTCGGGAAACGGCGGGCGGGCTGGTACTTCCCCCGCAGAGTCGAACGCTGGATCCCTCGCTCCCGCAGAGCGATTCGTTGCATCGACCCTCGGTGGCAGCTGCTCGCCGTCGGCGACGTCATCCCCGACTACGGCGGCAGGGACGCGACCTTCACCGTCGACCGGATCGAGGCGCAGACCAGCATCGTCTACCGCTCGCAGCGTGGCCGGACGGAGATCAGCTGGGACATGTCCCTCCACGACGCGTCGTCGGCGGGTGCGATCGACACCGAAGGAGTCGGCGCCACCCGCGTCCACCTGAGGCTTCGGTTGGCCCCCGTGCGGAGGCGGTGGCTGGCCGAGTCGGTCGGTGACGCGTTCGACGCGCTCACCATCGCCGGGATGGCCGCGGGTCTGCGCGAGCGCCTAGGCGTGTGAGGCGCGGCTGGGCTCCACCGTCGTGAGGGGACCCGCCGGCCGACGGGTGCCGGGTGTGCCGACCCAGACGAAGGTGGGGATCACCGGGGTGATGAGCCTCCAGGCCGCCCCCGGGAGTGACGCGAGAGGGCCCGGCACGACGTCCTCCGCGCCGAAGCGCCTCGAGTCGGTGAGGACCGTGTAGGTGTAGTCCCAGACCGTCAGGCCCTTGCACATCCTGAGCAGCCCGGCGCGGGTCTTGAAGGTCTCGTAGTAGCTGTCGGCCCGACCCGTCGCTCGGATGTAGCGGTGGGCGAGGCGCTTCGGGATCCACGACAGGAACGGCAGGTGGTAGTGCGGCTCCATGACCCCGAACTTGTTGACCAGACCCATGTAGACGATGCCGTCGGGCCGCAGCACTCGGCGGATCTCGCTCATGATCGCGTCCGGGTCGACCACGTGCTCGTAGATGTGGTTGAGGATCACGAGGTCGAACGAGTGGTCGGGGAACGGGATGTCGTCACCCGCGGCCCTGACGAAAGAGATGTGGTCACCGACCCGTGCGGTGGCGGCCGCCAGCCCGGGCTCGTCGATGTCGATGCCCGTGACGTCGGCCCCGGCGAGGGAGAGCTCCTCCGCCGTGAACCCGGTCGAGCACCCGATGTCGAGGGCCCGCACGCCGGCCAGGTCGTCTCGCCCGAGGAAGTGCTGGGTGACGAGGACGATCTTCCTCGCCTTCTGGCGCCGGCCCTCCTCGTTCTGCATCTCGGTCTGGAGCTCGGAGTAGGCCAGCTGCGGTTGCCGGGCTGCCCCGGTGGTGTCCTGGGTGTCGTTCACAGGAGTGGTTGCCCTTCGTCGATCGTGCGCCTAGCGTCCACGTGGACCCCGATGCTAGTCGCCGTGCGGGACCTGGTCAGCGTGCCACATCGAGGCGATGCCCTGCCGGAGGTCGACCGCCGGCTGCCACGACAGCGTCCGTCCGGCCAGCGAGATGTCGAGCCACGACCGCGACACGTCGAAGGCCCGGGACTGCTCGTGGAGGGTGGCGAAGGGGCCGACCACGGACTCGACGAGGTGGAGGAGGTCTCGGAGGGTGGTGCTCGTCCCGGACCCGATGTTGACGACAGGAGGGGGCACCGCGGCGTCGGTGACCGCCAGGAGGGCCGAGACGATGTCATCGACGTGGACGTAGTCGCGAGCCGTCTCGAGGGACCCGTAGACCGTCACGGGGAGGTCGTCACGGATGGCCTGCAGCCAGTGCGCGATCACTCCCTGACCGGGCGCCACGGGTTGGCCCGGGCCGTAGGCGTTGGCCACGCGCACGACCACCGCATCGTCGGCCAGGGAGGACACCAGCGCCTCGGCGGCCAGCTTGCTCCGGCCGTAGGCGCCCTTCGGGACGCAGCGACTGTCTTCGGAGAAGGGCGGCGCCTCGTCGGGGTCGTACACCGTCCCTCCGGACGAGAGCATCACGACCCGCGCCCTCGAGCCCTCGGCCCGCAGCGCCAACAGCATGGTGCGGAGGGCGCCCAGGTCGGCCTCCACGAGATCCGGGCGGGACTCGGCGATCGACGGGTTTATGCTCGCAGCCGCCCACACCACCGCCCGGGCGTCGGCGATCCCCTGCGCGAGCCGACCGTCGGGCCGCAACGGAGGAGACTGCCGCGTGAAGCTCGAAGCCGGCTCGCCCAGATGCTGCAGACGGGCCGCCAGTGCGGAGCCGATGAAGCCGCTCGCGCCGACGACGGCGGTGTGGCCGGCTGGCACAGGTGGCGTCCTTCGGTCAGAGGGCGGCCTGCAGTGAGCCTTCCCCGGCTGGTGGTGCTGGCCTCGACGTTCCCGGCCCGACCCGATGACGGGACCCCGGCTTTCGTGCTGGACCTCGCCCAGGCCGAGGCGCAGGGGTTCGAGACAACGGTCATCGTACCCGCCGTCCGCGGAGCCCTGTCCCGAGAGCGGATCGGCTCGGTCGAGGTCCGTCGCTTCCGCTACTTCCCGAGCCGGTGGGAGGATCTCGCGGACGGGGCGATCCTCGAGAACCTCCGGGCCAGGCCCTCGCGGTGGCTCCAGGTGGCTCCGTTCCTGCTCGCGGAGTGGCTCGCGGTGCGGCGCGCCGTGCGCGAGCTGCGACCGGACGTGCTCCATGTCCACTGGATCATCCCGCAGGGGATCGTCGCGCTCGGTGTGATGGGCCGGATCCCTTCGGTCGTCACCACCCTCGGGGGAGACCTCTACGGACTGCGCAACCCCGTGGCCCTCGCCCTCAAGCGGGCCGTGGTCTCGCGCGCCGGCGCGCTCACCACGATGAACGAGGACATGCGGCGACAGCTGGTGGCTCTGGGGGCACCCGAGTCCCGTGCCACCGTCGTCCCGATGGGGGCCGACCTTCGAGGAATCCGGACCGCCGCGGAGGGCGTCACGAGGGAGACGGGTCGGCTGTTGTTCGTCGGCCGGCTCGTGGAGAAGAAGGGACTGACCCACCTGGTGGAGGCCCTGCGCCTGCTCGACGACCCCTCCCTGCGGCTGACGGTCGTCGGCGACGGTCCCCTCCGACGCGATCTGGAGGACCAGGCGACAGGCCTGCAGGTCGAGTTCCTGGGCGCGTTGGGACGGACGACCCTGGCTCAGCAGTATGCGCGGGCGACGGTGATGATCGTCCCCAGCACCCGAGCGGCATCGGGGGACCAGGACGGCCTCCCGGTCGCGTTGCTGGAGGCGATGGGTCTCGGGTGCCCGGTGGTCGCGAGCGACCTGCCGGGGATCAACGAGGTCGTCCTCGACGGTGAGACCGGGCGCCTGACGCCCCCGGGTGATCCGGCTGCCCTCGCCGTCGCGATCCGGGAGGTCGTCGGCTCACCGGAACGTGCGGCCCGTCTCGGAGCTGCCGCGCGCGCCCTCTCGGAGTCGTTGTCCGTCGAGGCCGTCGGAGCGCGATACCGGGACCTGCTGATGAGCATCCTGACGCCGCAGACGGATCGGCCGGGCCGTCGAGGTGGGCGCCGTCCGCGACCCTGAGCACGTTAGGGTGCGTTGACCGATCGAGAGCGGGTGGCTGTGGGCGGCATCGTGGGGACGCCGTTCTCTCCGGAGGACCCTGTCCCTCGGACCTCGGTGTTGCGGCAGCGAGTCGGCGTCGCGCTCATGGTCCTGATCTTCGTCGCGATCGTCGTCGTGGTCGTCCGCAACCGGGAGTCGTTCGTCGACACCATGCGGCGGGTCGGTCCCGGAGGAGCGACCCTCAGTCTCCTGGCTGGCGTCATCGGCATCGGCGCCTCGGGGATGCAGTGGCGCACCGTGCAGGGCGGCCTCGGTATCGAGCTGCGGCGCTCCGACGCGCTCCGCGTCTTCTTCGTCAGCCAGCTGGGCAAGTACCTCCCCGGTTCGGTGTGGCCGATCGTGATGCAGATGGAGGCGGCCCGACAGCGCGGGGCCAGCCGCAAGACGGTCCTGGCGGGCAACATCGTCAACCTCACCATCGCCCTGGCGACCGGGCTGCTCATCGCCGCAGCGACACTCCCGTTTGCGTATCCACAAGCGCTGCAACGGTACTGGTGGGCGTTGGCCGCCGCGCCGCTGATCGTGGTGCTGGCCCTGCCCCGCTCGTTGCCCTACCTGTTGGACCGGGTGCTGTCGATCGTCCACCGCCCTCCCCTCGGGGTGGCGCTCGACTCGGCGACGGTCCTGCGCGCCGCGGCATGGGGCGCTCTCTCGTGGGTCGGCCTCGGCGTCCACGTCGCGATCCTCGCCGCTGCCCTGGACGGCTTCTCGGGCGCCCTCCTGGTGCTCTGCACCGGCGGGATGAGCCTCGCGGTCTCCGCGGGCGTGCTGTTCATCCCGGCTCCCGCGGGCGCCGGGCTGCGTGAGGTGGTGCTCGCCTACGTCCTGTCGGCCGTGGTCACCACCGGTCAGGCGCTGACCGTCGTCGTGGCCTCGCGCGTCATCCTGATCGTGGTCGACCTGCTGCTCGCCGGTGCGGCGACGGTGGTCGGTCGCCAGCGGCAACGATCTTTCCTGCGCTGACCGGACTGCGCTGATTGGACTGCGGCTGGACCGCAACGGGGCGCCTCCCTGGTGTGGGAGACGCCCCGCCGGCATACCTGCGGCCGCTGGGGCCACAGACGTGCTTGCTTGCTGTCGTGCTACTTCTTGGCCGCGACCGCGGTCAGGAAGCTGGGGTTCGGCACGCCGAGCCCGGTGACCGGGTCCCAGCCCTTCGCCGTCGCCAGGCTCGAGTCCTGGTCGAAGGTGCGGACGTAGTAGGAGACACCGGCGGTGGGGTCGATGCCGTTGTTGTTGTTCACGCGGACCACGCCCTTGACGTCTCCCGCCGGCAGGACGTCGGTGATCGTCGACCTCGGGGCCGAGTAGAGCAACGGGTTGGCCCAGCCGAAACCGGTGCCCGCGCTCTGGTTGGCGAGTGCGAGCATCCCGGCGAGCAGCGGCGAGGCGAGGCTCGTCCCACCGATGCGGTACTCGCCGTAGTGGACGCCGGTCGGGAAGGTCTGCGTCTGCCCGATCAGCATGCCGGTATTGGGATCGGCATCCATGGCGATGTCCGGGACGGCGCGGCCGGATGCCGTGGAGTGCACCCTGGTGGTCTGGAAGTCCGGACGGTTGAACAGCGCCGAGAAGCCACCACCCGCACCGTAGAGGAAGCCGCTGTCGATCCAGCGCATACCGTTGGGAGAAAGCGGCGCGCTGTGGGTTCCCCAGCCCGTCTGCGTCGTGATCGCGCCGGAGGCGATACCTGTGGAGGTGCCGCCCGCGCTGGTGACGTAGGGGTCGGAGCTCGGGTAGTCGACCTGGCGGATGCCGGTCTTGGCGAGCTCGTCGCCGTTGTCACCGGAGCTGAAGAGGAAGGTCTGGCCCTGGGTCGCACCCTGGAGGAAGACCTGCTCGTAGGCCGCGACGCTGGCCGCGGACTCGTTGCCCTCGAGGTCGCTCCACGAGTTCGTGACCAGGGTGGCCTTGTTGTCGTCGACGACCCTGGCCAGCGTGCTCTGGAAGTCGTCGTCACCGCAGCTCGGTGAGGCGTAGTACATGATGTTGGCCGCAGGCGCCATGGCGTGGACCGCCTCGACGTCCAGGGTCTCCTCGCCCGACCAGCCGGACGGGCCGCACTGCGCCTGCCGGCGGAACTTGTCGGGCAGCGACTGGGTCAGCTGGCCGGGCAGGTAGGAGCCGTCACCGTTGTTGGAGGCGTAGGTGTTGGAGTCCTTGGCAATGAACTGCCAGGCGTAGGCGTCGGTGATGGCGACGGTGACACCCGAGCCGTCGAGCGCCGTGGCGCCCTCGTATGCCGCGCGGAACGACGGGCCGGTGTAGCCGCAGGGCGCGTAGGGAAGGGTCTTACCCATGAACTTCGGCAGCGGTGTGGAGTAGTCGGCCTTGTAGGTCGCGAGCGGGTTGCCGAAGTTGATCGCGCACGGGCGACCGTTGACGAACCCGGCGGGCGGAACTGCCGAGGGGGAGGCTGTGGCGGCCGCAGCAGAGGCGCTCACCGTCGCTGGCGTGACGTTGTCGTGCGTCTTCGTGACCAAGGTGGTGTCGAGGCCCGTGACCGTGAGCACGTTGGCGCCGACGGAGGCGGGAAGGACGACCGCCGAGCCGGGCGCCGTGACGGTCTGGCCGTCGTGGCGGTAGCTACCGAGGGAGACGCCAAAGGCAGACCCGAGCTGGGCTGTGGTGCCGGTGGCCACGACGTAGCGGCGGTGCGCCTCGACGCCGGTGACGGTCAGGCCCTTCGACGCCAGGAAGCTGCTCACGGCATCGGCCGAGGCCTGAGTCGGGGCATACCGGGCGTCGTACTGGGCCGTGGTCAGCCAGTGCTTGTAGTCGGCGGAGGTCGGGTCGGAGAGCGTGGCGACCTTCGCCTTGAGCGCGTCGAGCCCGCCCTTCGGTGCGAGGTAGACCCGCACCTCCTGGGTGGCCGGGAGGGCTGCAGTAGCGAGAGCGACCTTGGTGGCCTTCGAGAGCCACCGCGGGAGGGTGTTGGTGATGGTGATGTTGCCCTTGGGGGCAGCCGACGCCTGCGGCGCGGTAGCGCCGAGGGCCAGACCGGCCAGACTGGCAACCGACGTCAGCGCGATGGCGCGACGGACATACGAGACCTTCATGCTTGTCCTTCGTTCATGGGAAAACCGGACGTGGATCGCGGTCCGCGCCTCGTCTTCCTCCCGAGGGCAGAGGGCCGGAAGACCCGCTGCGGGAGGCGCCGAGGAGCGTGGACCGCCCTGTCACGCTAAGCGCGGGTCGGACAGGGCGTCACCCGATCTGTCGGTGAGAACCCTGGGGTTTCCCTGAGTTTTTCCGGTGAACCTGCGTACAAACAGGACAATATGCACTAACGGTCGACTACGACGTCATTTTTTGTTGCGCCAGACCCGCTCGAAGGGCAGTCGCCAGGCGTGCGGGGCGATCAGCTGGTGGATGGCGTTGGGGCCCCAGCTGCCCGGCGGGTAGGGCTTGGCGGCGGGCGGGGTGTCGAGCAGGGGGATCGAGCGCTCCCAGAGCGACTCGATGCCCTCGGCGGTCGTGAAGAGGGTGTGGTCGCCGCGCATGGCGTCGAGGATGAGCCGCTCGTAGGCCTCGAGGACGTCGCCGGCGTGCTCGGTCTCCTGCGTCGAGAACTGCAGCGACAGCTTGTCGAGCTTCATCCCCGGACCGGGTCGCTTGCCGTAGAAGGAGAGCGAGACCTTGGACTCGTCCGCGAGGTCGAAGGTGAGGTGGTCAGGGCCCTGGGTCCCCACCCCGGAGTCGGCCGGGAACATCGACTTGGGCGCCTCGCGGAAGGCGATGGAGATGATCCGCTGGCCCTCGGAGAGCCGCTTGCCGGTGCGAAGGTAGAAGGGCACGCCGGCCCAGCGCCAGTTGTCGATGTAGCACTTGAGGGCGATGAAGGTCTCGGTGTCGCTGTCGCGGGCCACCCCCTCCTCGTCTCGGTAGCCGGTGTACTGACCCCGCACGACGTGCTCCGGCAGGATCGGCAGCAGGGAGCGGAAGACCTTGTTCTTCTCCTCGCTGATGGCCCGCGGCTCCAGGGCGGTCGGCGGCTCCATCGCGACGAACGCGAGGACCTGGAAGAGGTGGGTGACGACCATGTCCTTGTAGGCGCCGGTCGACTCGTAGAAGCCCGCCCGGCGGTCGAG
>NZ_JANXRJ010000264.1 GCF_025353065.1 Lapillicoccus sp. | reverse complement strand
TTGATCACCCGACGGTAGAGGTCGGTGAGGTCGGACGTCGCGAAGCGGCCACCGTCGAGCTGCACCATCGGGCGCAGGTCCGGGGGGATGACCGGGACGCAGTCGAGGACCATGCCGGTCGGGCTGTTGGTCGTCGTCGTGAACGCGGTGACGACCTTGAGCCGCTTGAGGGCACGGGTCTTCTTCTGGCCCTTGCCGGTGGCGATGATCTCGCGGAGGATCTCGATCTCGGCCTCGAGGTCGAAGGTCTGCAGACGCTTCTGGATCGCGGCTGCCCCCATCCCGCCCTCGAAGTAGAGACCGAAGCGGTCACGCATCTCGCGGTAGAGGATCTCGTCGCCCTCGAGGTCCTGGACCTTGAGGTTCTTGAACCGGTCCCAGACCTGCTCGAGCCGCTCGACCAGCTGGTCGGCCCGCTTACGGATGTTGTTCATCTCGCGCTCGGCCTGCTCGCGGATCTTGCGCTTGGCGTCGGCCTTGGCACCCTCGGCCTCGAGCTCGGCGATGTTGCGCTCGAGGATCTTGGCGCGGGTGTCGACGTCGACGTCGCGGCGGTTCTCGATCTCCTTCTTCTCGACCTGGATCTGCGCCTCGAGGGAGGGCTGGTCGGCGTGCCGCTGGTCCACGTCGACGGACGTGATCATGTAGGCCGCGAAGTAGATGACCTTCTCGAGGTCCTTAGGGGCGAGGTCGAGGAGGTAGCCGAGCCGGCTCGGGACACCCTTGAAGTACCAGATGTGGGTGACGGGAGCGGCGAGCTCGATGTGGCCCATCCGCTCACGACGGACCTTGGCCCGGGTCACCTCGACGCCGCAGCGCTCGCAGATGATGCCCTTGAAGCGGACCCGCTTGTACTTTCCGCAGTTGCACTCCCAGTCCCGGGTGGGCCCGAAGATGCGCTCGCAGAACAGGCCCTCCTTCTCAGGCTTCAGGGTGCGGTAGTTGATGGTCTCCGGCTTCTTGACCTCGCCGTGGCTCCACCGACGGATGTCGTCGGCGGTGGCGAGGCCGATACGCAGCTCGTCAAAGAAGTTAACGTCCAGCACAGGGTGCTTCCTTACTTTCGTATGCCATGAAAGTTCCGTTCGGGGGTGAAGGGCAGTAAGGCGCGGACGGGCTGCGCCCCACTGTTCCTTCGATCGTGAAGATGCTCACTCGCTCTGCGCTCGCTCGGATCTCTCAGACCTCTTCGACGCTGCTCGGCTCACGCCGCGACAGGTCGATACCGAGCTCCTCGGCGGCGCGGAACACGTCCTCGTCGCTCTCCTTCATCTCGATGGCCTGGCCATCGCTGGAGAGGACCTCGACGTTGAGACACAGGGACTGCATCTCCTTGAGGAGCACCTTGAACGACTCGGGGATGCCGGAGTCGGGGATGTTCTCGCCCTTGACGATCGCCTCGTAGACCTTGACGCGTCCGGGGACGTCGTCGGACTTGATCGTCAGCAGCTCCTGCAGCGTGTATGCCGCGCCGTAGGCCTCGAGCGCCCAGACCTCCATCTCACCGAACCGCTGGCCACCGAACTGGGCCTTACCGCCGAGCGGCTGCTGGGTGATCATCGAGTAGGGACCCGTGGAGCGTGCGTGGATCTTGTCGTCGACGAGGTGGTGGAGCTTGAGGATGTACATGTAGCCCACCGACACCGGGTCCGGGAACGGCTCGCCGGAGCGACCGTCGAAGAGCAGCGCCTTGCCGGTGTGGTCGATCAGCCGCACGTCGTCGCGCGTCTTGAGCGTCGAGTCGAGCAGACCCGTGATGACGTCCTCGCCCGCACCGTCGAAGACGGGGCTGGCGACGCGGCTACCGGCGGGCGCCTCGAAGGCGTCCCTCGGCACGGGCTTGGCCCAGTCGGGCTCACCCTCGATCTTCCAGCCGCGCGAGGCGGCCCAGCCGAGGTGGAGCTCGAGGATCTGACCGACGTTCATCCGGCCCGGGACACCGAGCGGGTTGAGCACGACGTCGACGGGGGTGCCGTCCTCGAGGAACGGCATGTCCTCGACGGGCAGGATCTTGGAGATGACGCCCTTGTTGCCGTGCCGCCCGGCGAGCTTGTCGCCGTCGGTGATCTTGCGCTTGTTGGCGACGTAGACCCGCACGAGCTGGTTGACACCCGGGGGCAGGTCGTCGCCCTCGTCCTTGTCGAAGACCTTGACGCCGATCACCGTGCCGGTCTCGCCGTGGGGCACCTTGAGCGAGGTGTCGCGCACCTCGCGCGCCTTCTCGCCGAAGATGGCGCGCAGCAGGCGCTCCTCGGGGGTCAGCTCGGTCTCACCCTTGGGCGTGACCTTGCCGACCAGCAGGTCGCCGTCGCGGACCTCGGCACCGATCCGGATGATGCCGCGCTCGTCGAGGTCGGCGAGCACGTCCTCGGAGACGTTGGGGATGTCCCGCGTGATCTCCTCCGGGCCGAGCTTGGTGTCCCGGGCGTCGACCTCGTGCTCCTCGATGTGGATCGAGGAGAGGACGTCGTCCTGGACGAGACGCTGGCTGAGGATGATCGCATCCTCGTAGTTGTGGCCCTCCCACGGCATGAACGCCACGAGCAGGTTGCGCCCGAGCGCCATCTCGCCACCGTCGGTGGCGGGACCGTCGGCGATGACCGAGCCGACCGCGAGCTTGTCACCCTCGTTGACGACGACGACCTGGTTGTAGCAGTTACCCTGGTTGGACCGGTTGAACTTGCTGATCCGGTAGGTCTGCGTCGTGCCGTCGTCGTTGGCGACGGTCACCAGGTCGGCACTGACCTCGGTCACGACGCCCGGCTTCTGGGCCAGGACGACGTCGCCGGAGTCGAGCGCGGCCCGGAACTCCATGCCGGTGCCGACGAGCGGGGCCTCGGACTTGACCAGGGGCACCGCCTGACGCTGCATGTTGGAGCCCATCAGCGCGCGGTTGGCGTCGTCGTGCTCGAGGAACGGGATCAGCGCGGTCGCGGCCGAGACCATCTGGCGGGCCGAGACGTCCATGTAGTCGACGTCGATGCCTGGGATGTATTCGACCTCGCCGCCCTTGGTCCGCACGAGCACGCGCTCCTCGGCGAAGTGGCCGTCCGTGGCGAGCGGGGTGTTCGCCTGGGCGATGACGTGCTCGTCCTCCTCGTCGGCCGACAGGTAGTCGACCTCGTCGGAGACCTTGCCCTTGGTCACCTTGCGGTACGGCGTCTCGACGAAGCCGAACGCGTTGATCCGGGCGAACGAGGCGAGCGAGCCGATCAGGCCGATGTTGGGGCCTTCCGGGGTCTCGATCGGGCACATCCGGCCGTAGTGCGAGGAGTGGACGTCGCGCACCTCCATACCGGCGCGGTCGCGGGACAGACCACCCGGGCCGAGGGCCGACAGACGCCGCTTGTGCGTCAGGCCCGCGAGGGGGTTGTTCTGGTCCATGAACTGCGAGAGCTGGCTGGTGCCGAAGAACTCGCGGATCGAGGCGACCACTGGGCGGATGTTGATGAGCGTCTGGGGCGTGATCGCCTCGACGTCCTGGGTCGTCATCCGCTCGCGGACGACGCGCTCCATCCGGGACAGGCCGGTGCGGACCTGGTTCTGGATGAGCTCGCCGACGCTGCGGAGGCGACGGTTGCCGAAGTGGTCGATGTCGTCGACCTCGACGCGCAGCTCGACGTCCTGACCCTGGCGCCGACCCTTCACCTTGTGCTCGCCGGCGTGCAGCATGACGAGGTAGCGGATCGTCGCGACGATGTCGTCGATCGACAGCGTGGAGGCGTTGAGCTCGGCCTCGACACCCAGCTTCTTGTTGATCTTGTAGCGACCGACCTTGGCCAGGTCGTAGCGCTTGGGGTTGAAGTAGAGGTTGTCGAGGAGGGTCTGGGCGGCCTCCTTGGTCGGCGGCTCGCCCGGACGCAGCTTGCGGTAGATGTCGAGCAGCGCGTCGTCCTGGCCCTGCGTGTGGTCCTTCTCGAGGGTCAGGCGCATCGACTCGAAGTCGCCGAACTCCTCGAGGATCTGGGCCTCGGTCCAGCCGAGCGCCTTGAGGAGCACCGTGACCGACTGCTTGCGCTTGCGGTCGACGCGGACGCCGACCATGTCGCGCTTGTCGATCTCGAACTCGAGCCAGGCGCCGCGGCTCGGGATGACCCGCGTGGTGTAGACGTCCTTGTCCGACGTGCGGTCGGCCGTGCGCTCGAAGTAGACCCCCGGGCTGCGGACGAGCTGCGAGACGACGACGCGCTCGGTGCCGTTGATGATGAAGGTGCCGCGCTCGGTCATCAGCGGGAAGTCGCCCATGAAGACCGTCTGGCTCTTGATCTCACCGGTGTTGGTGTTCATGAACTCCGCGGTGACGAACAGCGGGGCGTCATAGGTCTGGTCCCGCTCCTTGCAGGACTCGATCGTCTTGCGGGTCTCCTCGAAACGGTGGTCGCGGAACGACAGCGACATCGATCCGGAGAAGTCCTCGATCGGGGAGATCTCCTCGAAGATCTCCTCGAGGCCCGACCGGTCGGGGACGTCGGTGCGCCCGGTGCTCTTGGCCTCGGCGACGCGGGCCTGCCAGCGCTCGTTGCCGAGCAGCCAGTCGAAGCTCTCCGTCTGGAGAGCGAGGAGGTCAGGGACCTCCAGCGGTTCGCGAATCTGCGCGAATGACAGACGGCCTGAGGCCGTCCGTGCGGTGGACACATTCTGGGTCAAGGTGCGCGAGGCAGCCAAGGAGGGTCCTTCCACGGGCCTTACTGAGTGATGTGGATCGGCGTCACCCGGAGACGATGGATCCTGGACTCAGCGAGGTCTGTGGGGCACGCCGGACGGGGCCGGACGGGCAACACATAGCGCTCGGGCTGAAGGCGGGATCACGGGTCATGGGCAGCGCAAAGCGTCAGCATACCCCGTGAGGGCATGGATGTCCACTCGAGTCAAGTGCCGTCGGTGGGCGCCAGAGCGGCGCGCCGTCCCGGACGGACCCGTCGAGAACGCCATGAGAATGGACCCTCCCCGGGGCCTACGTCAAGGCTGCGCCGGTGACCGGCGCGTCGCCGCCCTCCGGCAGAGGTCCCTGACAGGCGGTGACGGCGGTTGTCGTCGCAGGTCAGCAGGCTGCCCGACCGTTCGGCGATGCACCCCGGCCGGCAGCCGGCCGGCGACACGGGAAGGGCCCGACCACCGTGGTGGACGAGCCCTTCCATGACGCGCCGGGCGCGGTGCGCGCGTCCGGTCCGACTACTTGAGGGTGACGGTCGCGCCGGCAGCCTCGAGCTGGTCCTTGGCCTTCTCGGCCGCAGCCTTGTCGACCTTCTCGAGGACGGCCTTGGGGGCGCCGTCGACGAGGTCCTTGGCCTCCTTGAGGCCGAGGCTCGTGAGCGCGCGGACCTCCTTGATGACCTGGATCTTCTTCTCGCCGGCCGCCTCGAGGACGACATCGAACTCGTCCTGCTCCTCGACCGCGTCGGCCGGGGCGCCGGCCCCGGCGCCGGCGGGGGCGATGGCGACGGGGGCCGCCGCGGTGACCCCGAAGGTATCCTCGAACTGCTTCACGAACTCGGAGAGCTCGATCAGGGTCATCTCCTTGAAGGCGTCAAGGAGCTCGTCGGTGCTGAGCTTCGCCATGGTGGCGTTCCTTCCTGTTTGTGCCGTGTGAGTGGCGTGTTGGTGTGGTGCGACCTACGGACCCGAGGGACCCGTCGGTCAGCTGTCGCCACCCTCGGCGACGTCCTGGGGTGCAGCCTCGGTCACGGCGTCCTGCTCATCAGCGGGAGCCGGGGCCTCGTCCTGCGGGGTGTCCGTGGCGTCGGCGCTCTCGGTGCCCTCGGTGGGCGTCGCGTCGACGGTGTCCTGCGGGGCGTCGGCAGGAGCCGCGTCCTGCGGGGCCACGGGGGTCTCCGCCTCGACCTTGGCACGGAGCGCGTCGATGAGACGGACACTCTGTGACAGGGGTGCGGCGAAGAGGTAGACCGCCTTGCTGAGCGGGGCGTTGAGAGCGCCTGCCAGCTTGGCGAGGAGCACCTCGCGCGACTCGAGGTCCGCGAGCTTGGTGATCTCTTCCGGCGTCAACGGCTTGCCGTCGAGGACGCCGCCCTTGATCACCAAGAGGGGGTTGGCCTTGGCGAAGTCCCTCAGGGCCTTGGCTGCCTCGACCGGGTCACCGGTGACGAAGGCGATGGCCGAGGGCCCCTGCAGCTGCCCGTCGAAAGCCGTGACTCCGGCTTCCTTGGCGGCGAGCATGGTGAGGGTGTTCTTCACCACGGCATAGGTGGCGTGCTCACGGATGTCGTTGCGCAGCGTGGTGAGCTGCTTCACGGTCAGACCGCGATATTCCGTCAGCACGGCCGCACCCGAGGTGCGGAAGTTCTCCGCGAGCTCGGCGACGGCGGCAGTCTTCTCGGCGTTGGCCATCGGGCCTCCTTCCGTTACGTGGAACCGACGCGTCGTCCTGGTCGAGTTGACGACTGGCCCTGACACGACGAGAGCCCCGGCGCAGGCGCACGGGGCTGGACGGCATAGGCCCCGCCTTGGCAGGGGAATCCGCAACACTCATGGCCTGCGCTGGATGCCCGCTTCGCGGCGGGACCTTCGGCCTGGCACCCGCGGGAGCGGGAGCCGGACAACCGGCGGTCTTTGGTCGATGGCCCACAGTACGGGCGGCAGACCCCCGCGGTCAAAACGAGGGGTCGCCGCCCGTCGCGCAGCGGGGATCAGCCGGGGGGATCAGACAGCGGGGATCAGCCGGTGGCGGTGGGCACGGCGGGCCGGCCGACCTGGTCGGCCGGGGGCGCGGTGATGGTGACCGGCGCACCCCAGTCGGAGTACTTCGCGGTCACGGTGACCCCCGAGGTGGTGACCTTGAAGGTGCTCGGGAGGCCCTGGCCGTCGACGGTCACCTCGAGGGTGCCGCCGGCGAGGGCGGTGGCGCCGGTGATCTCGTAGGTGGTCTGGCCGCCGCTGGTGCTCTTGACCGTGGCCTTGCCACCCTTGAGGCTGTCGACGAGGGCGCGGGGGTCACCGGTGTTGCTGCCGAGCTGGGCCATGCTCTTGCTCAGGGAGTCGGTGCCCTTCGGGTCGATCTTCACCCAGGGCTTACCGCCGGTGAGCTGGACCGGGAGGCCCTTGATGTAGACGACGCCGCCGGTCGTGACGATCTCGAGCGTCATACCGGCCACGGTGAAGGTGCCCTGTGCCTGCGTCGTCGCGCCGTCGACCGCGAACTGCAGGCTCCCGGTGGCGTTCGTGCCGGCCGACCCCCCGCTCGTGGAGATCGTGCCCTTGCCGCTCTTGGCCTTCAGCATCGCGTCGCTGATCCTGGTGGCGAGCGCCGTCGCGTCCTCGCTCTGGCCGGCGGCCGCGGCGGGAGTGGCGGGAGTGGCGGACGAGCCCGTGCTGGAGGAGCTGGACGAGCTGGACGAGCTCGACGAGCTCGAGGTGGCGGCCGTCGGGCTCGCGGAGCTGCCGCAGCCGGCGAGCACGAGGGCGCCCGACAGCGCGATGGCCGGAACGAGGGACTTCTTCATGGCATACCTCTGGTCGATGGCTGGCGGTGCCCACGAGAGCGCAGAACGCTTTCCGACTCTAGCAACGCGCGTGACGGTCCCCGGTCCGACGCGGGAGACCCCGGTCCTGGTTCCCCGGTCGACCACCGGATCGCCGTCAGATCGGCCCAGGCCGTCGGGCCGTGGGTCAGCTGGTGGCCGTGGCAGCAGGGACCGTCCCGATCTGGTCGGCCGGGGGGACCGTGATGGTCACCGGGGAACCCCAGTCGGTGTAGGTCACCTGCAGCGTCGCCTTGGGCAGGGTGACCGTCGAGGTGACCGGTCGGTCCAGGGCGTCGATCGTGAGCACCATGGTGCTGCCGGCAAGCGCCGCACTCGTGATGTCGAACGTGGTCAGGCCGCCGCCCTGGGCAATGACCTTCGCCCTCCTGCCCCGCAGGCTCTTCGCCAGAGCGCCGCGCGGGTCAGCGAGGCTGGTGCCGAGCTGAGCCACGCTCCTGCTCAGCGAGTCCGTGCCCTTCGGGTCGATCTTCACCCACGGCTTGCCGCCCGTCATCTGGACAGGCAGGCCCTTCATGTAGGCGACGCCGCCAGCAATCAGGAGCACCACCGTCATCCCGGCCACCGTCAAGGTCCCCTGTGCCTGCGGCGTCGCGCCGAACACGAACTGCATGCTCTCGGTCATGGTGGTGGACGACGTTCCGTCGTTCACGGAGAACGTGCCTCTCCCCGTCTTGGCCTTCGCCATGGCATCGGTCATCCTCGTGCCCAGCTCGGTCGCGTCGATCGTGTCGCCCACGGCAGCTTGGGATGTGGCGGAGCTCGATGAGGACGCACTCGGGGTGGCGACTACGGGACGTCAGGAGTCTAGCAACCCGCCCAACGGTCCCCGGTCGGAAACCCGGAACCCCGGGCGTGGTCCTCGGGCAGGCGGCTCCCCGATCGGACGAAGGCACAGGGCGACCCCCGATACTGGGGTGGCGGAGGCGGATGGGCAACGATGGTGGCCCGAGGTGCCGGAAGGAGAGCCATGGGGATCGCCACGATCGACGACACCCGGGTGGACGTCCTGGCCCAGCGGCGGATCGGGCCCACCGACAAGGGCTGGCCCCCGGCCCTGTGGGGTCGCACGGTGGCGGAGGTCCGCGAGCTGCGCCCGACCATCAGCGCCTTCCCGACCCCGCTCGTCACCCTGTCCCGGACCGCACTCGACACCAACCTCACCGCCATGTCGGCCTGGGCGGCCGGCCACGGGCTGTCCCTCGCCCCGCACGGCAAGACGACGATGGCGCCGCAGCTGTGGCGGGAGCAGCTCGACGCCGGCGCCTGGGGCATCACGGTCGCCACCTTCGGGCAGCTGGCCGTGGCCCGCAGCTTCGGCGTCACCCGGGTCGTCGTCGCGAACGCCCTCCTCGATCCGTCCGGCCTGCGCTGGCTCGCGGCCGACCTCGCCGCCCGTCCCGACGTGCGGGTGCTGGTCTGGGCCGACTCGCCGGCGGTCGTCGAGATCATGGCGACGGCGCTCGCCGACGGCGACGTCGATGCCCGCCTGCACCCCGTCGACGTCCTCGTCGAGCTCGGCGGCACGGGAGGGCGGATGGGGGTGCGGACCGTCGCGGGTGGCCTCGAGGTCGCCCGGGCCGTCGCGGCGGCGCCCGGTCTGCGGCTCGCGGGTGTCGCCGGCTACGAGGGCGCGCTCGCCCACGCCGCGAGGGCCGACAACCTGGGGACCCTGAGTGGCTACCTCGCCGACCTCGCCCTCCTCCACGAGATCATCGCCGACGCCGGGCTGTATGCCGGGCTCCCCACTGGCACAGAGCCGCTCGTCAGCGCCGGGGGCAGCGCCTACCCCGACCTCGTGGCCGAGGTCCTCGCCCCGCTCGGGCACGACGGGACGACGACCGTGCTCCTGCGGTCGGGTGCCTACCTCACGCACGACGACGGCTACTACCGCGACGTCTCACCGCTCGGTCGGCGTCCCCGCACGGACGGTGGCCGGCTGCGGGCAGCGCTGCACGGATGGGCCTCGGTGAGCTCGGCGCCCGAGCCCGGTCTCGTCATCATCGACGCGGGCAAGCGCGACCTGCCGCATGACGTGGGCCTGCCCGAGGTGCAGCTCCGCCGCGGTCGCACCCCCGGCGCTCCCTCGACCCGGGTCGAGGGCGCCGAGGTGACCGCCCTCAACGACCAGCACGCCTTCATCCGGTCCGACCCCGCAAGCACCGTCCTCACCGACCTCGTCGTGGGCGACCGGCTCCGACTGGGGATCAGCCACCCGTGCACGACCTTCGACAAGTGGCGGCTGATCCCCGTCGTCGACGACGCCGACGCGGCCGACCCGGTCGTCGTCGACGCCGCGCGCACCTTCTTCTGAGCGCTGCGTCCGGCTGAGCCCTGCGTCCGGCGGGCCCCTGCGTCCGGCTGAGCCCCTGCGTCCGCACCGACGCGACACCGATATGCCGTCGGCGCGGACGTCCGGGCGAGAGATGCGGACAAAGCCTCATCGAGGTCTGGATTGGGCTAATATGGACATAACGGCTAGAAGTGCATCATCCGAATGGATGATTCGGGCATATTGCCCTTTCGGCGCGGTCGTCGCCGTTCTACCTTCAAACACACCAGCAAGGACCGAGCCCCACGGAAGGGGGAACCTCCGATGACCGCAGTGACCCGGCCCCCCAGCGACGTCAGCGACCTCAGGGAGGTCAGCGCCTTCGGGGACGTCAGCGCCCTCAGCGCCTTCAGCGCCCTCGGGCAGCGCATCGGTGGTCTCACCCCCGGCATCCGCTCCTCGCTGCGGACCGGCGCGGTCGCGGCTACCCTGCTCGGGCCCGCCGTGGTCGTCCTGTCCTCGCACCGGCCCTGGGGCCTGACCCTCTTCGCCATCGTGCTGGGTGGCCTCGGGCTGGTGCTCGCCTCGATCGCCGTCATCGAGCTGCTCCCGACGCCCGGTCGCCTCGTCTTCCACGAGCACGGCTTCGCCGACATCCGTCCCGACAGCTCGATGGACCTCTACCTCGACGGCACAGCCGTCGTCCACACCGTGCCGAGTGAGAACCTCCCTCCATCGGCCCGCGCGATGGGGGACCCCCCGACGTCTTCCGTCGCGACACGCTGAGACACCGCACCCCCCACGCGACGAACTCAGCGCAGCGCCCGGACCCCCTCCCAGGGTCCGGGCGCTCGGTCGTCTGGCGCGCTTGCGTCCCGACGGCGGGAGGACGGCCGAACGCCCGGCCCCCTCATCGAGGAGACCGGGCGCGGTTGGAGCGCGGGGGCGCGGGTCAGGCGTTCGCGTCCTCTTCGGCGAGCAGGTTGCGGGTCCGGCGGTAGTCCAGGGGAATGCCCGGGCCCATCGTCGTCGTCATCGTCGCCTTCTCGATGTAGTTGCCCTTCGAGGAGGACGGCTTGAGCCGCAGGATCTCGTCGAGCGCCGCCGCGTAGTTCTCCACGAGCGAGGTCTCGTCGAACGAGGCCTTGCCGATGATGAAGTGGAGGTTGGCGTGCTTGTCGGTCCGGAACTCGATCTTGCCGCCCTTGATCTCCGTCACGGCCTTGGCGACGTCCATCGTCACCGTGCCCGTCTTGGGGTTCGGCATCAGCCCACGGGGGCCGAGGACCTTGCCGAGCCGGCCGACCTTGCCCATCATGTCCGGCGTCGCGACGACGGAGTCGAAGTCGAGCCAGCCACCGGCGACCTTCTCGAGGAGGTCGTCGGAGCCGACGAAGTCGGCGCCGGCCTCACGGGCCGCCTCGGCCCGGTCGCCGTTGGCGAACACCAGGACGCGGGCGGTCTTGCCCGTGCCGTGCGGGAGGTTGACGGTGCCACGGACCATCTGGTCGGCCTTGCGGGGGTCGACGCCGAGCCGCATGGCGACCTCGACGGTCGAGTCGTACTTCGTCAGGGACGTGCCCTTGGCGAGGCGGACCGCCTCGAGGGGGGCGTAGACCTTGGCCGCGTCGATCTTCTCGGCGGCGGACCGGTAAGCCTTGCTGCGCTTCATTGCTGCTCCTGTTGGTCGTGCGGATTTCGCGGTGCTGGAGTCGTGGTGTCTCGGACCAGCGCTGGTCCTGCCACACACGGCATACGGGAGGTATGCCGTGCTGTCGTGCTGTCGTGCTGTCGTGCTGTCGTGCTGTCGTGCTGTCGTG
>NZ_JANXRJ010000072.1 GCF_025353065.1 Lapillicoccus sp. | reverse complement strand
TCACCCTCCCGGTCACCGCACCCGTCACGGTCGGCGGCACCGGCATCGGCGCCCTCAACGGCACCGGCACCGGCGCTGGCAGCACCCCCGGTGGCACGACCGGCGCGACCGGCGCCCCGACCGGCGGGAACACCACCACCGGTAACGGATCCGTCGGCGGCGGCAACCAGGTCACCCTCCCGGTCACCGCACCCGTGACCGTCGGCGGCACCGGCGTCGGCGCCCTCAACGGCACCGGCACCGGCACCGGAACCACTGGCGGCACCGCCGGCGGCACGACCCCGACCGGTGGGAACACCACCACAGGCAACGGGTCCATCGGCGGCGGGAACCAGGTCATCGTCCCGGTCACGATCCCGGTCACGGTCGGCGGCACCGGCACCGGCGTCGGCGTCGGCGTCGGCGTCGGCGTCGGCGGCACCGGAACGGGCGGCACCCCGGTGACCCCCGGCACCCCCGGCACCCCCGGCACCCCCGGAACCCCCGGCACCCCGGCCACCCCCGGCACCCCGGCCACCCCCGGAACGCCGGTCATCCCCGGAACGCCGGTCATCCCGACCACCCCGGCTCCGGTCGCGGTCGGGACCACCGGTGAGGTCACGGTCGGAGGCATCTACCAGGAGGCCCCGACCCCGGCGCAGGCTCCGGTCCAGGCGGCCTCAGCCGTACCGTCCTTCGCGATGATCGGCGCCTCGGCGCCGGCCGCGGTGACGAGCGGGTCGAGCGCGGCCGTGGTCACCGGATCGGCGCCGACCTCGGTCGCGGTCCTGGCCCACACCGGCTCCGACAGCTCCACCCCGATCGCCCTGTGGGCGATGGCCCTGCTCCTCGCGGGAGGCCTGCTGCGGCTGACCTCACGTCGGGTCCCGGCCCGAGCCACGGGCCGCCAGCACTGACCCGCAGCAACACCACAGCACTCACGCAGCACCTGCTCTCGAACGACGCGCTGGGCCGGCGTCCGGCAGGGGTTCACCAACCCCTACCGGGCCCGGCCCCAGCCCGCGTGTCGGCCACGTCACCGACCAGACGGATGACCCGTTCCGGGGGACGACCTAGACTCGTCATGACCCCGGAAAGGACCATCACCCTCGTGGCACTGCTCGACTCCATCGGCGGACCGGACGACGTCAAGGCGTTGGCCCCCGACGACGTCCCCGTGTTGGCCCAGGAGGTCCGGGACTTCCTCATCTCCTCGGTCTCGCGCACCGGTGGCCACCTCGGTCCCAACCTCGGTGTGGTGGAGCTGACGATCGCCCTACATCGCGTCTTCAGTTCGCCCGAGGACACCATCGTCTTCGACACGGGCCACCAGTCCTACGTGCACAAGCTCCTCACCGGGCGGCAGGACTTCGGCGGACTGCGACAGAAGGGCGGGCTCTCGGGCTACCCCAGCCGCGCCGAGTCGGAGCACGACGTCGTCGAGAACTCCCATGCGTCGACCGCACTCTCCTGGGCCGACGGCATCGCCAAGGCGCGCAAGCTCACCGGCGAGCGTCACCGGCATACGGTCGCGGTCATCGGTGACGGCGCCCTCACCGGCGGCATGGCCTGGGAGGCGATCAACAACATCGCGGTCGACCACGACCTGCCGCTGGTGATCGTGGTCAACGACAACGAGCGGTCGTATGCGCCGACGACCGGGGCGCTCGCCGAGCACCTGGCGACGCTGCGCACCACCCAGGGCTACGAGACGTTCCTCGACTGGGGCAAGAACGCGCTGTCCCGCACCCCGGTGATCGGCGGCGCGATGTATGGCGCCGTGCACGGGGTGAAGAAGGGGATCAAGGACATCGTCGCGCCCCAGGGGATGTTCGAGGACCTCGGCCTGAAGTACCTCGGCCCCATCGACGGGCACGACGAGCCGGCCGTCGAGGCGGCCCTTCGCAGGGCCAGGGCCTTCGGTGGGCCCGTCCTCGTCCACGTGCTGACGAAGAAGGGCAAGGGCTACCAGCCGGCCCGGGCGGACGAGGCGGACCGCTTCCACGCCGTCGACAAGATCAACCCCGAGACCGGGTTGCCGCTGCAGGTGAAGGGGCGGATCTGGACCGACGAGTTCAGCGACGCCCTCGTCGACGTGGCAGCGCGTCGTGACGACGTCGTCGCGATCACCGCGGCGATGCTCATCCCCGTCGGGCTACGGAAGTTCGCGGAGCAGCATCCCGGCCGTGTCTTCGACGTCGGCATCGCCGAGCAGCACGCGGTGACGATGGCCTCTGGGCTCGCTTTCGGCGGTCTCCACCCGGTGGTGTGCATCTACGCGACGTTCCTCAACCGCGCCTTCGACCAGATGCTCATGGACAGCGGTCTGCACCGTGCGGGCGTGACCTTCGTGCTCGACCGCGCCGGCGTCACCGGCACCGACGGTGCGTCGCACAACGGCATGTGGGACATGACGCTCGCCGGCATGGTGCCCGGGCTGCGCCTCTGTTCGCCGCGTGACGCCTCCGAGCTCCGCCGTGCCCTGGACGAGGCGGTCGAGGTCGGTGACGGCCCCACGGTCATCCGCTACTCCAAGCTCAACCCCCCGGCGCCCATCCCCGCCCTGCGGCAGGAGGGGACGGTCGACGTCCTCGCCGAGCCCGCGGCCGACGTTCCGGTCGACCTGCTCCTGGTCGGGGTGGGGGAGATGAGCGCCACCGCCATGTCGGTTGCGGAGAAGCTCACCGCGCAGGGTCGCCGGGTCCGCGTCATCGACCCCCGGTGGTGCCTTCCGGTCAGCGAGGACCTCGTCCGGCTCGCCCGGGACGCCGCCGCGGTCTCGGTCATCGAGGACAACCTCGTGGTCGGCGGGGTGGGGTCGCAGATCGGGCTCGCCCTGCACGACGCAGGGGTCGTCGCTCCGGTGCACCTCTACGGCATACCGAAGCGGTTCCTGGCTCATGCCTCCCGTGGTGAGGTGCTCGAGGAGATCGGGCTCACCCCGGACGCCATCGCCGACCGGCTGGGCGAGCAGCTCGGCTGAGGAGGGTCGCTCGAGGTTCCGGCACCTGAACGTCCGGAACGCGGCCTACGGTATGCCGGGTGACTGACACCGCCAACCCGACCGACTCGACCGACTCGACCGACTCGACCGACTCGCCCGGCTCGCCCGGTCCGCCGTGGGAACCGCCGCTGGCGGGGACCGAACCCGAGCAGCTCTTCGGGGCTCTGAACCGACTGCGCGCGACCTTCCGGTGGAAGGCCGACCGCCTCGACACGGCCGGACTTCGGACCAGGGTCGGAGCCTCGACCCTCACCCTCGGCGGCCTGCTCAAGCACCTGGCCCTTGTCGAGGATCACATCTCCACCGTCAGGCTGAGCGGCCAGCCGCTCGGGGCCCCCTGGGACGCGAGCGGCTGGAACGGCTCGGGCGACTGGGACTTCGCCTCCGCCGCGGGCGACCTTCCTGAGCAGCTCTATGCCCTCTGGGACGGCGCGGCCGATCGGTCCCGGACACGGTTCGAAGCCGCCCTGGCGGACGGCGGCCTCGACCAGCACGTGCACCTGTCGTCGCCCGAGGGGGAGCACGCCAGCCTGCGCCGGCTCGTGTGCGACCTGATCGAGGAGTACGGCCGGCATACCGGGCACGCCGACCTGCTGCGCGAAGCCGTCGACGGACGGGTCGGGGAGGATCCGCCGTCCGGGTGGCACGTCTGAGCCGAGTCGCCGGATGTTCAGAACGGGGCAGGTGACCAGGTCTGCGCGCGGCCCGCGCTGGGAACGCGTTCAGAACGGGGCACGTGACGAGGTCTGCACGCCCGACTTGGAAGAACGCCGCCCGCCGGCTCAGATGTCGCGGAAGACCTCGATCGTCGCGCCGAGGGCGTTGAGCCGGTCGGCGAGGTCCTCGTA
>NZ_JANXRJ010000029.1 GCF_025353065.1 Lapillicoccus sp. | reverse complement strand
CGGTGATCAACCCGTTGATCTCGTCCGGGCGCTCCACGAGCATGAAGTGGCCTACCCCGTCGATGAGCTTGCCGGCCGAACCCGGCCCCGCGAAGCCCGGCACCCGTGCCACCTGCTGCTCACTGACGCCATGACATCCGTCGGTGGTCCCGTGGAGGTAGAGAGTCGGTTGTGGGACGGAGCCTCCCCAGGCCGCCTCCTGCTCAGAGGCCCACTCGGGCGAGCCGAAGCGGGTGGGGTCGAACTGTCCCCAGTAGTAGCCGAGGGCGGCGTTGAGATGCGCGGGGTCGGAGAGCGCCTCACGAATGTGGACCATGTCCTCGGCGTTGTCGTAGCCGGGTGACCAGTCCCCCCAGATGTCGCGGATAAAGGCGAAGTCGTCCTGACGGATCCGATCCTCGATCACACGCTGCATCTGGAAGTACCAGAAGTAGAAGCTCTTCTTGATCTGCGGGTAGGTCGACAGATTCTCGCCAAAGATCTCGAAGGGAGGGATGTTCATGATGATCGACCGCCCCCAGAGGTGGGGGGCGCGGTTTAGCGCACCCCAGGCGCCGACGGCGCCCCAGTCGTGCGCCAGCAGCACGGCGTCGGGACCTCCGCCCAGGGCCTCGGCCAAGGCGATCTGGTCCGCCACCATGACGCTTGTGTGAATGTGATGGCGCAGCGGCGGCAGCTGGGTCGGGGCAAAACCCCGAACGAACGGCGCCACGGCGTGGAAGCCGGCCTCGGCCAGGACCGGCAGCAGGTGTCGGTAGGTGAACGGGGTGTCCGGGAAGCCGTGCATGCACAGCGCCAACGGGCCCTCACCCGCCTCGAGGTACTCGAACTCAAGGCCGTTGGCCACCACACGGCCACGCGTGAAGTCGGTCATACGCATCTCCTCGTTGAGCTGCCCTGCTCCACGCGATCCGCCGGGGACTTCCGGCGCGGCGGGAACCGTCGACGCCTCATGCAACAACGCCAGAGGGCAACAACCTATGGGGGAAATCCCCCATAGGTTCGCTCTCACACCTCCGCAGGCGACGTCGTCGCCCGGGCGGCAATGCACTGGCTCAACGTCTCGAGGGTGACATGCTTCCCGATCGTGAGCCGACCTCGATTGGCGATGACCTCGATCGGCGGACCGTCGGGATCGCCCAGATCAGAGACGACGAGCGTCGCCTCACTGAAGTCCTCGCCGCGCGTGTAGCCGTTGACCGTGACCAGGCAGGGAAGGCCGGCGCCCACAGCGGCGCGCAGGCCGTTGCGGGAGTCCTCGACCACCAGGGCGTCGTGGGGGTCGAGGTCCAGCCGGTCGAGGGCAAGGAGATAGATCGCCGGGTCGGGCTTCTTGGCGGGGACGACGTCGCCCGCGAAGATCGGCACACTCGTCGCCACCTGCTCCCCTACGGCGTTGACCAGCACGGCCCGCACCGACTCAACCGCCGACGTCGAGGCGACGCAGACCGACCACCCCGCCGCCAGCGCCTCGGGAATGAGACGGGAGATGCCGGGTCGGGCCGGCAGGGCCCCCTGGGAGACCATTCGCTTGAAGGTCTGGGACTTGGTGCGGTGCCAGGCCGCGAGCAGGTCGGCCCGCAGCGTGGGGTCATCGGGAATGCCGGCCCGCGCGACGAAGTCGGGGTCGTCGAAGAGACTGGCCATCCGCTCCTTGCCGCCGCCGATTCGCAGCCGGATGGCGTACTCGTCCTCGTCCCAATGGGTCGGCAGGCCGTACTGCTCGAAGGTGGTGTTGAACGCCGGGAGGTGGCCGTAGCGCTCGGTGTCGGCGAGGACCCCGTCGCAGTCGAAGATGAGCGCGCTCATGACGCCCGGCCTGTGCTGCCGAAGATGCGCATGTGCTCAGCCGCCGTGGCCTTGACCGCATCCGCCTGGTGGCGGAAGAAGGACGGCGGGTCCCACGAGTCGCGCGTCTCCGCGCCCTTCAGGAACTCGAGGCTGGCCTTCATGTAGCTCTCCTTCAGCGCCGTGGAGATGTTGACCTTGGCGCACCCGCGGCTGATGAGGTCCTGGAACTGCTCCGCCGACAGACCCGTGCCGCCGTGCAGGGCCATCGGTATGCCGGTGGCGTCGACGAGGTCGGTCACCCGCTGGTGGTCGAGCGCCGGGGTCGCCTTGTATTGACCGTGTGCGTTGCCGATGGCGGGCGCGAAGCAGTCGATCCCGGTGCGCTTGATGAAGTCGACGGCGACCTCCAAGGACTGCTGGACCGAGGCGTCGTCGCTTCCGACACCGTCCTCGACACCCTGGATCCCCTCGATCTCACCCTCCACGTGCGCGCCGTAGCGTCGGGCCTCGTCGACCACCTCGGTCGTCTGACGAAGATTCTCCGCCACATCGAGCTCGTGGGCGTCGAAGAGCACCGAGTTCCACCCACCGGCGAGACAGTCGCTGATGACCCCCCGGTCAGGACAGTGGTCGACGTGGAGGGTGACGGGGACGTCGACCTCGCGGGACAGCGCCGCAAAGATCTCGAAGAGCTGGGCTCGACCGTACATCTTCACGGTCTTGACCGACGTCTGGAGGATGACGGGCGACCGCTCCTCCACGGCGGCCGCAAGGACGGCCTTGATCGTCAGGTCGTTCACGATGTTGAACGCCGGCACTCCGTAGCGATCGGCCATGGCTCGAGCGAGCGTCTCCTTCATCGAAACGGCAGGCACTGGAGGCTCCCTCGGGTCGGCGATCCCGGCTGTCGCCGGGGCACCCCAAGTCAACCGCTCAGGCGGTGGACCATCCCATGGGGGAAATCCCCCGATCTTCGCGCTGTCGATGTGGTCGACCGCGCCCGGGTCACATCCAGCCCTTCTCCATACACAGCACCACAGCCGCCGTCCGGTTAGTGGTGGCCGTCTTGCGGAGCACTGCGCTGACGTGCTTCTCGACGGTCTTGGGAGAGACGAAGAGGCAGGTCGCGATGGCGCGATCACTCAGCCCCTGTCCGAGCAGGGCCGCGACCTCACGCTCCCGGTTGGACAGCGGCGAAGGGTACGAAACGGCGCGATCGGACGACGATGGTGCCGGGATGGCGAGGATCCCCATGGAGTCGTCGATGAGCTCCTGCCACTCCGACGGCAACGAGGGCGAGCCCAAACGATTCGGGGCGTCGGGACGGAAGAGCAGCCGTGGTGACACGTTGTCGCCGATGACCTTCAAGTCCATGCCCGAGGTGGGGGCAACGCGGCCGCCGTTGGCGTCGGTGGCGCGCTGAGTGAGCTCGATGAGGCCGGCGACGATGTCGTTCACCGAGATCACCGCCGCGCTAGAACTCGGTAAGGACGAAGGGTTGGCAGCGAACGGCGGGACCAACGCGCGCGAGGGGCGGTGGCGGGCAACAGCCTGGTCCGGCATCTCCCGCTCGACGGCGGTGATGAGCCCGGGCGCGACGACCTGGGTGACGAGCTCGAGGTCGTCGATCTCGCTCACGCTGAAGACGCGGGCGACCCCGGCGAAGATGACGTTCACGGCCACGATGTCAGCCCGCCACCAGATGGGAATGGCTGCTACGGCCCCGCTCCACGCCGGGTGGCCCACCTTGAGATGGCCGCTGGCGATCTCGCGGTAGGAGCTCAGCACGACGGGCGCACGACGGTCGAGCACCGCACCGGTGATGCCCTCGGACAACGGAAAGCTCTGTCCCAGACGGCACGCCGTACCGAACTCCGCGACCTTCGTGTAGCGACCTGCGATGTCGTTGACGAGCGACACGCTCCCGCCGACGGCGTCGCTGAGGCCGCAGCTCGTCCGAATCAGCTGCCGCAGCATCGGCGTCAGCCTCGAGTCAATATAGAGCTCCGTCGCATGGCGTGCCAGCGAGCAGGCCACGGCGGTGTCACTCACCCGCAGGTCCCGGCCCGGCGACGACGGCGACGACGGCGACGACGGCGACGACGGCGACGACGGCATGGCCGTTATGGTATGCCGTCGCGGGCTCGCCACAACGGTTTTCGCGTCAATGGGGACCGGATGAACGGTCAAGAATCGGTCACGCCGCTCGTGACCTCACAGCGTGGGGTCCCTCAGACGCGCAGGGCGCGGTCGTCGACGTCGCGGAGGCCGAGCCCGCTTTCCCAGGTCGCGACACAGAGCGCTCGCACGGCAGAGGCCCGACGGCCTCCCCCGGTGAGCTGGAGCCGTCCGTCGACCGCGTCGCACGCCCAGCCGTCACACGCCCATCTTGAGGGCCCGTGCCGCAGCACCGGAGGATGGGGGTGCAGCAGACCGGCGTCGAGTCCCTCGGCGAGGTAGGTCGGTCGGTGCTCCGGAGGTGCGCGCAGCAGGTCATCGACCGTCGTCACCCCCGTGAGGACCAGCAGGCTGGGCACACCCGCACGGTTGGCGCCCTCGATGTCGGTGTCCAGCCGGTCGCCGACGACGAGCGGATGGCGTGAGTCAACACGCTTCGCAGACTCCAGGTGCAGAGGGGTCTCCGGCTTGCCCGCGACTACGGGTCGTCGCCCACTGGCCGAGGCAATGACCTGCACCAGTGTCCCGTTTCCCGGCGAGATGCCGAGGTCCGTCGGGATGGTGAGGTCGAGGTTGCTGGCGACCCAGGGCAGACCGTCGCGGACCGCTGCGGTGCCCTCGGCGAGCATCCGCCAGCCGACGTCGGGGGCGAAGCCCTGCGCTACGGCCACCGGACCCTCAGCCCTCGAGCCAACGGGCACCAACCCCTTCTCCCGTAGGGCCTCCCACAGCCCCTCCCCGCCGACAACAAGTACCCGGGAGCCGGCCGACAGGGTGGCCGCGAGGACGGTGGCCGTGGCTTGGGCCGACGTCACGACGTCCTCCGGCCGCGCCGGTATGCCGAGAGAGCGGAGATGCTCGGCAACCGTTGCCGGGGTGCGTGACGCGTTGTTGGTGACGAAGGCAATGGCGACCCCCGCAGCCGTGACGGCAGCCACGGCGTCCCGGGCTCCCTCAACCGCCGACGCCCCGACGTAGAGCACGCCATCCAGGTCGAAGAGGACAGCGTCACACTGCTTCACGAGCGCCGTGGTGCTGCCGACGAGCGGCTCCCTCACGGGCGTGGACGTCGCCTCAGCCGCCGACACGATCGGAGATGGTGCGCACGATCACCCCGAGACTCACGGCCCCCGCGTCAGGGTGTCCGATGCTGCGCTCGGCCAGAGGCCGTGCGCGACCGACCAGGGGGCGCATCGGCGCAGTGGCCAGGGCCGCGGCCTCGGCGACGTCGGCAGCCGTGCTCCAGGCCTCGGCGGCGGAGGCTCCGCTCGCGAGCTGCGCCTCGAGCGCCTCGACGGCCGGGACGAAGGCGTCGATCATCGTCTTGTCGCCGGGATGTGCCCCGCCGATCCGCAACACCGCGTCGAGGCCCGCACGAGCGGCGCGGACCTGGGCCCCCACATCAGCCGGGTCGTTGTCCCCGAGCGCCTGTGCCGCTGCGGCGAGGATGCCGCCCCAGAGCGCGCCCGAGGTGCCTCCCGCCCGCTCGGACCACAACGCGCCGGCGCCAGCGAGCACGGTTTGGGCCCCACCGCCTTGGGCGGCCAGGTCCCGGGCGGCCGCGAGACCGTTCTCAGCACCCCGGACCATGCCGACCCCGTGATCGCCGTCGCCCGCGAAGGCATCAAGACGGCCGAGCTCGTCCTTGTTCGCCCTCATCGCCTCGAGGACCGATTCCAGACCCAGGACGAGGGCGGCGGCCACCGTCCGCGACTGTGGGCTGCCCGGTGTCGTCACGGTCAGCGCCGGTGCCGTCTGGGACAGGCTTGCGGCGTCGATGAACTCGGTCCCCTCGACCGCTCCTCGGCGGACCGCCGAGGTGTCGCACGGCGCGTTCCAGAGGCGCTCGATCTCCTGGTCCGCCCAGGTGAGGGACAACGACACTCCGCCCATGTCCATCGAGGTGGTCAGTTCGCCCACCTCGCAGTCGACGACGGTGACGCCCGCCTCACCGAGAAGGCGCGCGACAGCGCCATAGGTGACGAACAGCTCCTCGTAGGTGGTCGAGCCCAGCCCGTTAAGGAGAACGATGACGCGGTCCCCCGCCTGATCCGGCTTGTCCTTGAGCAGTCCGTCGACCAGGACCTGGGCCACGTCATTCGCCGATCCGAGGTCGGCGTCGTAGATGCCGGGCTCGCCGTGGACACCGAGGCCGACGCCCATCTTCCCGTCGGGGACCGTGAACAGCGGGCCGTCGGCGCCCGGAAGGGTGCACCCCGAGAAGGCGACTCCGAGCGTCCGGGTCCGGTAGTTGACCTTGGCGAAGACCTCAAGGACCTCGTCCATGGACCGGCCCTCCTCGCACGCCGCCCCCGTCACCTTGAAGACGGTGACCCAGCCGCAGATCCCCCGGCGCTTGTTCAGCTCGTCGACGGGCGCAGACGCGATGTCGTCGGTCACGACGGCGATGCTGGCATTAATACCTTCGGCCTTGAGCGTCTCGACGGCCTGCCCGAAGTGCAGCACATCCCCGGCGTAGTTGCCGAAGGCGATGATGACGCCCCCACCCTGGTTCGCTGCGCGCGCGACGCTCGCGGCCTGCCCGGCTGAGGGGGAGGAGAAGATGTTGCCGAAGACGACGCCGTCAGCCATCCCCTGTCCCACCCACCCGGCGAACGCCGGGTGGTGTCCCGTGCCGCCGCCTACGACCATGGCGACCTTGCCCGGACGACTCTTGGTCGCCCGAACAGCGCCTCCGAAGACCTTGCGCACGTAACGTCGGTTGGCCGCGATGAACCCGTCGGCCAGCTCAGCCGGGAAGTCTGCGGGATCGTTGACAAGGTAGGTCATGGCGGTACGCCTTTCTGCGTGGTGCGGGGAGGGTCAGACGAGGATCTGGAGCGGGTTCTCGATGAGATATTTGAACGCCTGCAACCACCGGGCGGCTAGAGCGCCGTCCACCGGTCGATGGTCGGCCGAGAGGGTGACCTTGATGCACCGGGCCAGCCCGAGGCCCCCATCGTCGCCCTCGACGGCCTGAGGCATGACGGCGCCGACGGCGAGGATGCCGACCTGCGGGGGGTTGATGATGGCCGCGAACTCCTCGATCCCGAACATCCCCAGGTTGGAGATGGCGAGGACGCCGCCCTCCATCTCGCGCTGGTGGACCGTGTTGGCCGCCGCCCGGGCCGCGAGATCCTTGATGGCGCTCGACACGTCCGAGAGGGACCGCGTGTCGGCCGAACGCACGACGGGGACGACGAGGCCTCGTTCGGTCGCCATCGCGACCGCGATGTCGACGGTGTCGAACCGACGGATGCTGTCCCCCGCCCACGCGACGTTCATCTCCGGCACCCGGCGCATAGCCACAGCGGCGGCCTTGACGATGAGGTCGTTGATGGTGACCTTCGTCGAGGCACCCTCGTTGACGCTGTGGCGAAGGGCCAGCAAGGCATCGGCGCGGCAGGTCGCCTTGAGGTAGAAGTGGGGGACCTCCTGCTTGCTGCGGGTCAGAGCGCCGGCGACGGCCCGGCGGAACTTGCTCACCGGGACGGTTCCTGCGTCGGTCGTGGCTGGCTCGGTCGCTGGCTGGGTCGGAGGCTGGGGGGCGACCGCAGGTGGCAGCGGGGCGGGAGACGGCGCGACGTCCCGCGACGCGGCCGTGGGGGCCAACGCCGGGAGAGCGCTCGCTGACGCGCCGTTGACGGCGGGTCCGCTGGTGGCCGTGCCCGCTGCGCCGGAAGCGATCGCGGCCTCCAGGTCGCGGCGTCGGATGCGGCCGTTTGGTCCGCTTCCCTGGAGCTCAGCGAGGCCGAGGCCGGCCCGCTCGGCGAGGAGGCGGACCAAGGGGGTCGCAAAGATCCGACCCTTGGACGCAGCAGCCCCCCTGTCGTCGGGCGCGACGGCGCCCCCTTGAGCGGTCCCAGAGGCGGCGGCGACCCTGTCGGCCGTGTGCTCGATCGGCGGCACCGCGCCGGGCACCGGCGTGTCCTGGGAACGCTCCTCGTCCTCGGGGGGAAGGGGACCTGCCGCCTGCGGTCCCAGGCCGAGCGCCGCGAGGATGTCGACCTCGTCGGCCGACTCCTCACCGTCCTGTAGCAGGACGGCGAGCGGCCCGCCGATAGCGACCTCCTCGCCGGCCTCCGCGAACGTCCGCAGGAGAACTCCGTCATCGTCGACCTCGATGTCGACCACGGCCTTCTCGGTCTCGACAGTGGCGATGACGTCGCCTCGTTTGACCGTGTCGCCGGTGGCGACCGCCCATTCGACGAGGGTCGCACTGCTGGAGTCCGCCGAGACTCCGGGCATCCTGACGATGGCAGCCATGCCTCAGCCCTTCACGAGATCGACGAGGGCGTCGACGATGTCTGCGGTCTGCGCGATAGCGGCCTGTTCCAGGACCTTGCTCACGCTGGGGGAGGCCTCGCCGCCGTGGACGCGTGCGACAGGTGCGTCGAGCCAGTCGAAGTACCGCCGTTGGATCTCGTCGGAGAGCCAGGCACCGTACGACGTCCCTGCGGCGCCCTGCTCGACGATCAGGACGTTGCCCGTCTTCTCGATGCTGGCCCCGATGGCGTCCCAGTCGACGCTCGCGTGATCCAGCCAGCGCAGGTCGATGACGTCGGCCTCGACCCCCGCCTGCTCGACGGCGTCGAGGCAGCGGCTCACCATCGACAGGTAGGAGATGACCGTCGCCTCCGACCCCGCACGCCGCAGCACCGACTTGCCGACGGGCAGGTAGTAGTCGAGGTCGTCGGCCGGCACGTCGCCCATCGAGGCGTAGAGGTCGGAGTCGTATTCGAGGACGGCCACCGGGTCGTCACAGGCCAGGGCCGTGTTCATGAGGCCGATGTAGTCGTACGCCGTGGAGGGCGCGATGATGCGCCAGCCGGCTGCCGTGGCGAGGATTCCGGTCGGGTCCATCGAGTGCTGCGAGCCGTAGCCCGTGCCGGTGCCGATCTTGATCCGCAGCACGTAGGGGACGGGGCTGTCGCCACCGAACATGTGCCGCATCTTGCCGACCTGGTTGAACAGCTGGTCGGCGGAGACCCAGATGAAGTCGGCGTACATCAACTCTGCCACCGGACGATAGCGGCCGTCCAGGGACAGTCCGCCGGCGAGGCCGACGAAGGCGTTCTCGGCGATCGGGGTGCCGAGCACGCGGTCGGGGTAGGCGGCCTTGAGGCCGCGAGTGGCGCCTCGGGGGCCGCCCTTCAGCTTGTGGACGTCCTCGCCCATGACGACGATCCGGTCGTCCTGCTCCATGCGCCGGTGCATGACGTCGGCCACGACGTCGACGAACTTCTTGGAGACCAGCTCGCCGGTGTAGTCGCCGGGCTCCATGTAGCGGACGCCATCCAGTTCCGACAGGTCTCCGCGCACGCCCACGTCGACGAACTCGGGGTCGGGCAGCAGTTCGCGCTTGTAGCGGTTGGCTCCGGGCTTGCCGTCGGGGTCCGGCTCGAGCAGCGACCCGGCGATCTCCTGCATGATCGCCTTGCAGCGTGACCACAGGTCGGAGACCTCCAGCTCGGTGAGGATGCCTCGACGCACGAGGTTAGCCGCCACCCTGACGAGCGGGTCGCGGTCCCGGTAGCCCTTCTCCTCGTCCTTGGTCCGGTAGCCGAACGCGCTTCCGGGGAAGGGTCCGTTCTGGTGGAAGTATCGGTAGACATCGGCCTCGATGATCGTCGGCCCACCACCTGAGCGCATGACCGCGTTGGCCTGCTCCATCGCGAGGTGGACCGCGAGGGGGTCCATCCCGTCGACGCTCCAGCTCGGTATTCCGAAACCGATGCCGCGGGCCGACAGTCGCGGCTCGCCGGTGGCCTCCTCCGGGGTGGTCGAGACGGCGTAGTGGTTGTTCTCGACGAAGAAGCAGACGGGGACCTTCCACGCCGCGGCGAGGTTGAAGGTCTCCAGGACCGAGCCGATGTTGATGGCGCCGTCACCGAAGTAGGTGACGGACACGGCGTCGGTGCCGGAGTGCTGGTCGGCCCAGGCGAAGCCGGCAGCCTGCGGGACGGCGCCGCCGACGATCGCGTTGGTGCCCATCGCGCCGGCCTCCTCCCACTGCAAGTGCATGGACCCACCCCGACCGCGGCAGAAGCCGGCCGTGAGGCCGCAGATCTCCGCGAGCGAGCGGGTGAGGACGTCACGGATTTCTGCGGACAGCTCGGCCGTCGGGTCAATGCCCTTGGGCGCCACGTGGCCGAAAGCCTTGGCCAGGAACTGGTGATGACCGCGGTGGGACCCCGTGACCTGGTCCTCCGACCGCAGGCTGAGGCACGACCCGACGGCTCCCCCCTCCTGACCGATGCTGGAGTGGGCCGGACCGTGGATGAGGCCCTGCGAGGCGAGGACGAGAACCTCCTCCTCGAAGGCCCGCACCAGGTGGAGCTGGACGAGCATCGTCGACAGCAGTTCCGGGTCGGCGGCGTCCCAGTCCTCGTCGGTCGAGGAGAGCTCGACCCAGTCCGTGGAGGGGGTAAGCGGAACTGATGTGGGCATGTGGTGTGACCCGTCCTTCTAGATGGTGGGCTGGGAGACCGCGGTCTGCCGCGTGGCTGCTGACCTGATGGCCACCCCGGTCGTGGGGTCGAAGAAGTGCAGCTTCTGCGCGTGGTATCCGAGATACACCGTCGCGTCCACGTCCTCGTTGGCGACGGTGCCGAGCTCGGCCCTGACCAGCACGCGGTCGCCGCCGACCCGGACGTCGATGACCTCGACGTCACCGAGCGGCTGCACGGCATACACGCGACCGGTGATGGGGTGGGCCGCGTCTTGGATGGACGAGATGCGGAGCGCCTCCGGCCGGACCCCGACGAGGATCTTACGGTCGGCCAGCTTCGACTCGGACAGGCTGCCGGCCTGCATGGTCGGCACGTCGATCCGAAACTCCGGGGCCACCACCGTCAGGCCACCGTCGCCGCCCTGCAGCTCGCCCTGCAGGATGTTCATCGGCGGGTCACCGACGAACGTGGCCACCCAGACGTTGGACGGCTGGTTGAAGACCTCCTGCGGGGTACCTACCTGTTGCAGCACACCCTCCCGCATGATGGCGATCCGGTCGGCCATCGACATGCCCTCGAGCTGGTCGTGGGTGACGTAGACCGTCGTCGTCCCCAACCGCTTCTGGATGTGCTTCAGCTCGCCCCGCATCCGGGCGCGCAGCTTGGCATCGAGGTGGGCGATGGGTTCGTCAAAGAGGAACGCCTTGGGCTCGCGGACCAGCACCCGGCCGATGGCCACGCGCTGCTTCTGGCCGCCGGAGAGCTGCGACGGACGGCGGTCTAGGAGGCGCTCGATCTCGAGCATGCCGGCCGCCTCGCGCACTCGCCGGTCGATCTCGTCCTTGGACATCTTGCGCAGCCGCAGCGGGTTGGCCATGTTCTCGTAGACGCTCTTCTGGGGGTAGAGAGCATAGGACTCGAAGACCATCGCGATGTCGCGGTTACGGGGCTCCAGGTCGTTGATGCGCTCGCCGCCGAGGAGGATGTCGCCGGCGGAAATGAACTCCAGGCCGGCGATCATCCGCAGGGACGAGGACTTGCCGCACCCGGAGGGGCCGAGGAGGCAGAGGAATTCCCCGTCCGCGATGTCGAGGTTGAGGTCCTTGACGGCCTCGACCTGGTCATAGCGCTTCCACACCGAGTTGAAGGTCAGTGACGCCATGGTGACTCCTTGATGGTGCGGTCGATTCGATGGGTTTCGAGCATGTCGGGGCGCAGGTCGGGGTCGGCTGCACTCATTGCTTCACCGCGCCCATCGTGAGCCCCTGCACCATGTATTTGCGGATCACGATGCCGAGCAGCAACATCGGGGCCACCGTGACCGTGCCGGCCGCCATGATCTGCCCCCAGTCGATGCCGCTCGCCGACTTGAGGCCCTGCGTAGCGACCGGGAGGGTCTTGGCCGACTCGCCGCCCATGACGGCGGCGAAGATGTAGTCGTTCCAGGCGAGCAAAATGCAAAGGACGAGGACGGCGGCAAGACCGGGGACGACGAGCGGCACGATCTTCAGCAGTGCCTGCCAGCGCGAGTGGCCGTCGACCATGTAGGCCTCCTCGATGTCGTACGGCACCGCATCGAAGAACCCCTTAAGGATCCAGATGGCGAAGGGGAGGTTGAACACCGTGTAGGCGAGAACGAGCCCCGGGATGGTGTTGAGCAGGCCGAGGTTCTTGAAGATGGCGTAGAGCGGGACCGTGACGGCCACGACCGGCGCCATGCGGGTCGAGATGATCCAGAAGTACAGGTCACCTTTGCCCCGGAACCGCCCCCGGCTGATCGCGTAGGCCGCAGTCGTCCCGAAGACGACCGAGATGACCGCCGAGCCGACCGCTGCGAGCACGCTGTTGAGCAAGTACTTGCTGAAGTTGTTCTGCGAGAAGAGGCTGCTGAAGTGCTCGAAGGTGGGAGTGAAGACGAACAACTTCTTCAGCGCCCCACCCCAGTCCCCCGTCGCCGGGAGGTTGAGCGCCTCACCGGCCGGCTTAAGGGCCGTCGTCAGCATGATGAAGAAGGGGATGAGGGTGAAGATGACGTAGAGGGCGATGAAGCCGGAGATGACGATCCCGGACCACCGGGACCCCTGCCCCTTGACCACCTGGTCTCGCATGTCTATCGCGGGCCCCGGCGAGACCTCCTCCTCGTCCGTCTGAGCCTGAGTAAGCACACTGCTGGTCATCAGAGCACCTCCCCTTCGTCCTTGAGTCGTTTGGGCTCGCGCTCCTCGAAGGAGGTGACGACGAACTTGCCCAGCAGGATGGTGACCAGCAGCAGGGTCAACGCGATAGTCGAGCCGTAGCCGAGATCGAAGAACGAGAATGACTGCTCGTAGAGGAACAGCGGCAACACCTTGGTGCTGTTCGCCGGACCACCGCCGGTGAGCGCGATGAAGTGGTCGATGATGCGGATGTTGTCCATGAATCGCAACAGCACGGCGATGATGAGCGACGCCTTGATGCTGGGCAGGGCCACCTGGAAAAAGCTGCGGACCGGACCGGCACCATCCATCCAGCTAGCCTCCATCTGGTCCTTGGGCACGAGCTTGAGACCGGACAGGACGATCAGCGCCACGAGGGGTGTCCACTCCCAGACGTCGACGACCACGATGGCCCACAGCGCCAGCGACGGGTCACCGAGGATCGTGCCCCCGTGGAGCAGACCGACGCTCTCGAGGAACCAGAAGTACCAGCCGAAGGTCCCGTTGTAGAGGTACTGCCACAGCAGACCGGCCACCACGGGAGCCATCATCATCGGCATGAGCATGAGCGTGACGAGCACCTTCTCGTGCTTGCTGCGGTTGAGCAGCACCGCGAGAAGGGTGCCAAGACCCACCTCGAGCGCCATGCTGACGATCGAGTATTTGGCCAAGATTCCCCAGCTGTGCCAGTAGAGCGGGTCCTTGATCATCCGTGACCAGTTGTCCCCACCCACCCACTCCTGCGGTGCCCCGGGGGCCAGCGAGACGGAGTGGAAGGACGAGTAGATGAGCCACCCGAGGGGGTAGATGCTCAGGAGGGCCAACAGGATGACGGCCGGCAGGAGCAGCGGCAGCAGGAACCTGCGTGGTTTGACCTTGTTCGGCTTCGGAGCCGGAGCCGGAGCCTGTGTTTCGACGAACGCTGTCTCTGCAACGGACATGAGGTCTCCTCCACCCGCCCGTTACACGCCGTTGAGCTGGTCGGTCTGGGTCTTGATGCTCTTGGCGCACGCCTCGGGCGACGACTGCCCAGCACACAGCTTCTGGACCTCGGTGGCGACAATAGTGACGTACTGGTTGAACTTGGGAATCTTCGGGCCGAGGATGGCGTTCGGTGTCGCCATTCCCTTGGTGATGGCCGGGAAGGTGAGGGCGTTGGGGAACTTCGAGGGGCCAATCCGGCCGGTGCTGCCTGTGCCGTATGGCTTGCCCTGGGCGTCCTTGATGGCGGCCACCTCGGGCACCGAAGCCCGGGTCGGGGTGCCACCCGAGATCCCCAGGTTCTCCTGCTGAACGGCCGCACTGGTCGACCACACGCAAAAGATGTAGGCAGCGCGCTTCTTCTCGTCCGAGATCGAGCTGTTGATGCCGATACCGGCGATCCCGCAGTTGGTGCCGTTGACCAGCTGGCCGCCGCCGACGAGGTAGGAGGCATCGCCCTTCGGGCACACGTCGTACGCCGTCTTCCCTCCGCCGCCGGCCGATGAGTCAGCCTCGAAGGACGACGCGAACTCGTGGAACTGCGACAGCATCGCGATCTTGCCGGCGTTGTAGGCGTCAGCCACCTCCACGGTGCCGAGCGACAACGCGTCCGGCGTCGAGGTGTCGTAGAGCGCCTTGTAGAGCTCGAGTCCCTTGATCGACTGCTCATTGCCCCAGTTCGTCGGGCCAGGCGTCTTGGACCCCAGGATGTCGTCGATCTCGAAGTCGCGCCACTGGCCGTGGGAGTAGAGGACCCGCTGGACGTCGAGCTGCGTTGTCCAGGCGAACTGACCCAGGTGCAGACCCATGCCGTAAGGGACGGTGGAGTCGCTCGCGTGCAGCTTCTTGAAGAAACCCGCGAAGTCGAGGACGTTCTTGTACGTCGAGTCCGGGCCGTACTTCATGGCGTAGCCGTACTGGTCCGCGAACTGCTTGCCATACTTCTCGAACAGGTCGCGCCGATAACAGAAGACCGAGTCGGCCGAGTCGTAGGGTAGGCAGATCGTGCGCTTGGTGTAGGCGTAGTCGGCAACCGCCGCGTAGTTGGGGAGCCAAGTGTCGTCGCCGTAGCCCTCCTTGGCCTGCGGCAACGAGGTGTCGGTCAGGTAGTCCTTGAGGTCGACGTAGTAGTCGGCGAGCGCGCTGAGGACCGGCTTGTCTTGGCCGTAGATGAGGTCGTATGCCTTTGTTCCGGACTGCAGGTCGAGCTCGGCTTTCTGGAGCATGACTGGAAGGTCGAACTGCAGGACCTCGACGTCGATGCCGGTGAGCTTCTTGAAGTCGCCGCGTTCGACGATCTTCTTGATGCCGGTGGAGGGCGGGGTGTTCTCGGTGATGAAGGTCAGCTTGGTCCCCTTGGCCTGCATCCACCGGTCGGCGTCGTTCGCGAAGGCGGAGGCGGGGGCCTTGCTGGTGCTACTGCCCCCACTGCAGGCTGCGAGGAGGGCGGCGCTGGCGGCCAGGCCGCCCCCGAGAAGGGTGCGCCGGCTGAGGTCGTGCGGCGTGGACTGCGTCGGGCTCATGTGCTGCTCCTAGTAGATGTGGGCATCAGAGAAGGGTTTCGGCGGCGTACTTGGGGTTGAAGAGGCGCGTGGCACCGCTGACTTTGGCCTCGTTGTCATAGACCGTTCCGCCCGGTGCCGAGACGACCTCCAGCTGAAGTCCCCAGGGGGCCATGAAGTAGCACCAGGTCAGGCCGAGGTTGGGCCCTTCGGTGTAGGCCGTCGGCTCGCCGAGCACCTCGACCCCGTTGTCCTTGAGGAAGGCGATCGCCGCGTCGATGTCGTCCACGTAGAAGGCGAAGTGATGACCGCCCACGTCGCTGTTCTTCGGCGGAGTGGCCACCTGGTCGGGCGAGACATACTCGAAGACCTCGAAGTTGGTCCCGTTCCCGACGCGCAGGTAGCGGAACTCCTTAATCACGGCGCGAGGGTGGACGTGCAGGTGCTCCTGCATCCAGTCGTCGTCGTCGTGCCGGAAGTCCGTCGCGGCCGTATAGAGGGTCTCGGCACCGAGCACTCGCTCGAAGAACTCGCACGCCTCGTCGATGTCCGGCACGGTGAACCCGATGTGTTCCATACCGTGGAAACCTGGCATGGGCATGGTGACTCCCTCTCTTCGTTGAGCGGATACTGCGAGCGCCGGCGGGCCCAGGTAAGACCTCAGCACTCATTGCGGCTGCTCGGAGGCTAGTCAGCGGCTGCGGAGGCGGCCTATGGGGAGAATCCCCCATTGGCTCGGGCGAGCCGACGGGGAGGATGGGGCCCGTGGCTCGATCGGGGCCCGCGGAGCGTGCCCCGGTGGCGCGACCAGGAAGGGGTGAGCCCATGAGCACATCGATGCTGTCCGGTCAAGTGGCGGTGGTGACGGGGGCGTCGCAGGGGATCGGCCAGCACCTGGCGCTGGCCCTGTCTCGTCACGGTGCCGCGGTCGTGGGCGTCGCGCGCTCCCGAGCGCGCCTCGTCGCCGCCATGGAGGCGATCGCGACCGACACCGGGATGCGGACGCTGGCCCTCGATGCAGACGTGACCGACGCGGGCCAGGTGGACGCGGCGGTGGCCGAGGCGGCCGACCGCTTCGGCCCGATCGACCTGCTGGTCAACTGTGCCGGCCTGGTGGACGAAGCCGAGGTGCCCCTGTGGGATGCGGACGCCGACCGGTGGTGGTCGGTCCTCGAGAGTCACGTCCGCGGTGCCCAGCTGCTTGCGCGCGCCGTCCTGCCGGCGATGGTCACGCGGGGTCGCGGCCGAGTCATCAACCTGGCCAGCGGAATGGGGACCAGAGCCGAGCCCGACTACTCGGCCTACTCCGTGGGCAAGGCGGCGCAGATCCGGCTTACCGAATGTCTGGCCGAATCCCTCGTGGGGACAGGCGTTTCCGCTTTCAATATTGCACCTGGGCTGGTGCGGACGGACATGACCGCCGGTATGCCGCGTTGGGCAGCCCACACCGCGTGGACCCCGGCGGAGCGCGTCGTCGAGCTGGTGTGTGCAGTCGCCGCCGGCGAGCTCGACCAGTGGTCGGGGCGCTTCCTCCGGGCGGGGGTGGACGACCCGGCGGTCGTCGCCTCTCTTTCGCCGTCAGGCCCGGATCGGCAGCTGCGGCTGCGCTCCTACGGGGCAGATGACCCGTTGGCCTGACGGACCGAGGCGGCGATGTCGACCAACCGCAGGAAGCCGCTCGGGCTCCACGCCGACCGTCCCGCGAACAGGCCGTCGACGCCGGGCACCTCGAGCAGGGCGGCGGCGTTGCCCTCGTTGACCGAGCCGCCGTACAGAACCGCGGCCACCCGACCGTGCCAGCGCTGCATCACGGCTTCAACGACAGGAGCCACCTGCTCCGGGTGCGCCTCTCGACCTTGGTCGCCGATGGCCCACACCGGTTCGTAGGCAATGAGCACGGAGGAGGTGTCAACAAGCCCTTCGAGCGCCGAGTCGACCTGCTTTGTCACGTGGTCGCGATGGCGGCCCGCCTCGCGCACCTGAGCCGGTTCGCCGACACAGAGGATCGGTACCAGCCCATGGCGCAGCACCGCCGCGACCTTGAGCCGGACGATGGCGTCCGTCTCGCCGAAGTGCCGTCGACGGTCGGAGTGGCCGACCTCGACGAACCGGGCACCCGCATCGGCGACCTGGCTGACCGCTAACTCACCTGTCCACGAACCTTGTTCCTCCCAGTGGGCGTTCTGGGCGCCGACGAGCAGGGGCTCGGTGCCCGGTCGGCCTCCCCCGCGGGCCGCAGCGCTCACCTCGGCCAGCGCGGTAGCGGACGGCAGGACGAACGGCTGGACGCCGGGTGCGGGATTGGCCACCAACGAATCTGACACTTCGCCGACCCAGGCGACGGCCTCGCGGCGAGTCTTGGTCATCTTCCAGCTCGTCCCCACCCACGTCGGGGTGAGCCGGGCAGTTCCGCCCGTCCCGAGCTGGGCGGCGGCGTCGGCGGTCGTCACCACACCATCATTGCCCCGTGCCGTCCAGCCCGTCACATTGACGTTGCGGCACGCGAGCACCCGGCGCAAGGGCCTGTCCGCGCACTGCGAGACAGTTTTCGCTACCTCCCGGTGAGGTCCTTGACCACCGACGCCGGAGGGTTGGGGTATGTGCCGGAGGTTGGCGCACCCATGAGAGCGACGACCAAACCTTCGTCTCCGAGTGCAACGGCAAGCCGAGGCCGAGCTAGAACGGCCGCACCTCGGGCCGTCTCAGCCGTTTTTGCCAGTGAGGGCTTCGGCGAAGACGCTAGCGGCGTGGCTGGCTTGGTTGTCGAGGACGTGGGCGTAGACGCGCAGGGTGATCGAGGGGTCAGCGTGGCCGAGGCGATGGGCGACGACGTGGACCGGCACCCCGGCCTTGAGGAGCAGGCTCGCGTGCAGGTGGCGCAGGTCGTGCAACCGGATCACCGGCAACGGCCGTAGCCCCACCGCCGCCGTCGCCGGGTCAGCGACGGCAGCGGCAGCCGCCTCGGCTGTCCGGTTGTGCTGGCGGAGGAGCTTGCGCATCAACGCAGTCGGGGTGTCCGGGAACAGCGGGGCACCCAGCTCCTGCCGGAACACGTGACCACCGCCCGCCTGCTCCGAGGCGCCGACCCATGACCCGGCGGCCAGGACACGCTCCCGCTCCTGGGCGACCCGGTGAGCCTTCAGGACTGCGACAGTCGCGGGGTCGATGCTGACCACCCGTTCCCGCCCGCCCTTGGTGCTGCCCTCGACCCGCACCCCGTTGATCACCGACACCGTCCCCCGCAACCGCACCGACCCGGCCTCCCCCGAAAGGGTGTCGCCGAGGTGGACATCAGCCCAGCGCAGGTTCACCAGTTCCCCCCGCCTCGCCCCGGTCGCCGCGGCCAACCAGAAGAACGCGTGCAACCGGTGCCCTAGTGTCGAGGCCAGGAACGTGGCCAGGTCGCCGGCGGTCCACATCACCACCGGCTGCGCGACGTCCTTCCGGGGCCGTTTGGCCCGCTCCGCCGGGTTCGACGACAACAGCTGGTCGGTGCGGACCGCGTCCGCGAACGCCTTCCGCAGCACGGCGTGGACGTACTCCACCGACCGTCCCGACAACGGGCGCCCACCCTTCCCGCCGCCCTCCAGGAGGTCGCGGTATCAGCGGGATAGGTCCGCCGACTTCAGCGCCTGCAACCGCATCGCCCCGATCCGTGGGACCACGTACGTCTCGATCAGGTGGGCGTAGCCCGCCATAGTTCGTGGCTTGACCTCCACCTCGTGCCCGGTCAACCACTCGGCCAGGTAGTCCTCCACGGTGACCGTGCTCCGGTCCACGTACGCGCCTACGCTGGCCGCAATCCGGGCTTCGTCCCGGGCCCGCTTGGCGGCCGCCTCGCTCGGGAACCCTCCGACCCACCGCGGTTTGCTCACCCCCCGGACATCGGCCACCCGGATCACATACGACCACGACTTGCCCCGCCGGATCACCCCGTTCCGCAACCTCGGCGACGACCCCGAGACCCCCGTCGGGCTCACGGGACGCCCGCTCTCACCCGCTGCAGCGACTCGACGTACCGGGCCAGGTCCTCCCCCCGGATCCGGCGCGACCCGCCGATCCGCACCGACGGCAACACCCCGGACCGGACCAGCTCGTACACCGTGCTCCGGCTCAGCCCTGATCCACCGACGTTAAATTCTCGTGTGCGTTGATGGCTTTCTTCGGGTTCGTGAGTTGCCTTTTCGAACGTGGGCGTAGCGGATTTGCCGGTCTGTCCGGTTCTTCCACGGTGGGTGTTTCCTCGGGGGCCTCGGGGGCCGGGTGTCGGTCAGGGGGTGGTCGCGGTGGCCCAGAGGTCTTCCCAGGCCGGCGCCCAGGGCCAGTCGGTCG
>NZ_JANXRJ010000245.1 GCF_025353065.1 Lapillicoccus sp. | reverse complement strand
TTCCATCCAAGCCCCAAGGGCCACACCCGTCACTCACGCCACACCGCGTGACACACATGAAAAGACGCAGGTCAGCGCCCTACCGCCCGACTTTGCCGAGGCCCTGGGCGTGTTTGGTGGAGCACGATGACGACGGCGAATCTCGCCAGAGCTGATGGGGTCCGTCCATGGGACCTCGAGGTGGCCAGCCGAAGCGGTGGGTGTTCACTGCCGGTACGGGGTTTGCATCTCCTCGGTGGGGGTGTCTCGGAGATTCGGGGCATCGATGCGGGGTATAGACCTTTGCGTGACCCGCCGACGTCAGGACCGGAGCCTGTGACTTTCTCCGGGGCCCGTGAAGGCACGCACGGCGCTTCCCTACGCGACTGGCCGCCGATCTCGGCGGTGCTGGTCGTGGTCCCGGCCCATGACGAGGTGGAACGGATCGGTCGGTGCGTGCGATCGGTGCGTCAGTCGGCCGAGGCCCTCCTCAGCCCCTCGTCTGACGTGACGTTGCATCGCGTGAGGCAGGTGGAGGTCGTCGTGGTGTTGGACCGGTGCACTGACGGCACCGCGGCTGGTGTGGCCGATCCTTCGGTCCATCTGGTGGATCTGGACGCCGGGTGCGTGGGCGCCGCCCGCGGAGCGGGGATCCTGCGCGGTACGGCGGTGTTGGCAGCCTCAGACCCCCGCAATGTCCTCGTCGTGAACACCGACGCCGACTGCATCGTGCCCCGGGACTGTTAATGGATCTGGTGTCCTTGGCGGCCGGTCACGACCTGGTCCTGGGGGAGGTGCATCCTGACCCGAGCGAGATGTCGCCGATCAGTCTGGACGCGTGGTGGCGTCGCCACCCGCGTGGGCGCGGGTCGCTGCACGGGGCGAACCTGGCGGTACGCCTCGATGCCTACCTGAGTGTTGGCGGCTTCGCTGCGGTCAGCGAGCAGGAAGACGTGCTTCTCGTGCGTGCGTTGCGCGCGGCAGGGGCTCGTGTCGTGGGCGGTACGCGGGTGATGACCTCCGGGCGACGTGACGGTCGTGTACCGGAGGGTTTTGCCGGCTACCTGCGCGCGCTGGATGATGAGCTGGCCCTCCAGGGTGAGATCAGGGCCCAAGCATGAACGATGGTCGTGGTGGTCCTTACGTGATGAGCCCTTCACCATTCTCGATCGGCGACCCGCGGTGAGCCGATCCTTTCGGCATGACGGCGCGGGTACCACCGCGCAGGAGTGGACGGGGCGCGCGGAGTGGGGGGAGGTGCCGCTCTGGGATCCATTGGGTGCTGACCGGCCCGAACGGGTGGTCGTCGTCGCCGCCCATCCCGACGACGAGAGCCTCGGAGCGGGCGGGGTGATCGCCACGGTCAGGGCCGCCGGTATCCCGGTGACGTTGGTGGTGGCGACCGCGGGCGAGCACTCGCATCCGCGGTCACCCACGATGACCGTGACCGTGCTGGCGCAGCAGCGCAGGCGCGAGGCGGAGCGAGCCTGGGCGGCGCTCGGTGGCGACGCGGACGAGCTGACAGTCTGGGACCTGCCCGACGGCAGCCTCACCACGCATGACAAAGAGCTGACCGGGCGCCTCGTCGCGACCATCGGTGACGGGCGGGCGACACTGCTGCTCGCCCCGTACCTCGAAGATGGCCACCCCGACCATGATGCACTCGGCCGGGCGGCGCAGCGCGCGGCATACCGGACCGGGGCCACCTTGTTGCACTACCCCGTGTGGCTGTGGCACCACGCCGACCCGGGTGAGGTCCCGTGGGGCCCGCTGCGGCGTGTGGCCCTGACGGCGTCCGACCGCAACGCCAAGGTCCGCGCGATCGCGTGCCACCGCAGCCAGGTCGCACCGCTGTCGGACCGCCCCGGCGACGAGACCCTGCTGAGCCCGTCCCTGATCGAGCACTTCACCGGACCCCACGAGACGTTCGTCCTCGGCCAACCCCGCGACGACGCCCTCGACGACCTGCACGGCGAACACCTCGACCCCTGGGGGACGACGACCCGGTGGTACGAGCAACGTAAACGCCGCCTCCTGCTCGCGATGTTGCCGCGTCCTCGGTTCACCCGGGCCCTCGACCTCGGGTGCTCCACCGGCACCCTGACCGTGGAGCTGGCCGAGTTCTGCGACGAGCTCATCGCGGTGGACTCCAGCCCCCGCGCGCTGGCAGCCGCGGCAACCCTCACGCAGGGGCTGCGCACCGTGGAGCTGCGTCTTGGCGACCTGTCGACCGAGCTCCCGGAAGGCGAGTTCGACCTTGTCGTGCTCTCGGAGGCGGGGTACTTCCTCAGCCCCGTCGTTCTCGACCGGCTGATCGCCCGCATCGCCCGTGTGCTGACCACCGACGGCTGCCTCGTCCTCGCCCACTGGCGCCACCCGATCTCCGGGTGGCCCATGTCGGGCCCCGAAGTCCACGCCCGCTTCGCCCGAGCCCAAGACCTCCCCCCAGTCGCCGGGCGCTACCTCGATCGCGACGTCGAGATCGTTGTCCACGCGCACCAGGCGACCCTGCCCAACCCCCAAGGATGATTGAGGGCGACGAGCCAGTAGGCGGTAGCCGCTGTCGGCGCGTCGCGCAGCCTCGAGGATCTGTTCGCCCGGAGGGGCCCCGCCCCAGCGCCCACCGCATTTACGTCTGGCTCACCGAGCCGGCGGCCGGCAGCAGCGGCGACCGGACGATCCACGGGTGGGGGAGCGCCATCGGCGAGATGCTGCCCGGCTCCGCCAGGACGACGGCAACCTCGGACGCCGTACTGCCGTCGGCGGGTTGGAGGACCGCGCCCGGGTATGCCGCGCACGAGACGGTGTAGTCGTCCGAGGGGAGTGCGACGACCGACGAGCCGACGAGCCTCCACCGCTGGCGGTCGGTGTCTGCCGCCACCGCGTGCGGCCCGGGCTCGAGCTTGCGCTCCTGCCTGACCGCTATCGGCACCTGGCTGCCCGGTCCCTCGCCGACGAGGTCCGCGGTCAGGTAGAGGCCCGCCAACGTCCGGATGTAGAGGAGGCCGTCGCCCGCGTCCTCGAACCGGAAGGACTGTGCGTCGGTGCCGTTCGGAGTGAACTGCCAGACCGGACCACCGACCGCCGTGCTCCCGCCCTGCACATCGAGACGCATCGCCGAGGCGGCATACACGAGCGTGTAGGGGATGAACGGCCGGAACTGCTCGGTGCGGATCCCGCTGTTCAGGACCTCGGACAGATCGTGCGCCGCGGCATACCGGGCACCGAGGTAGGGGTAGTTGGTGCTCAGGAACCGGCGGGCGATCGTCTTGAGGATCGACGTGTGGTCGAAGTGCAGGTCGTCCGAGCCGAACGCCGTGGCGGCCGTGATCCAGGGCGAGACCACGAACGACGGCACGCGTAGACCGGTGGTCGGGAGCATCCCGGGCGCTACGGGCACAGCGTCCTGCGGGGGCACGTGGTCGTAGAACCCGCCGTGCTCGTCGTAGGTGATGAGCAGCAGCGTCCTGTCCCAGCTCGGGCCGGCGACCACGGTCTCCACCAGATCGCGGATGAACGCCTGACTCTTCCGGATGTCGGACGGCGGTTCGTCGCAGAAGCTGTCCGGCGGGTAGTCGACGTAGTGGGGCTCGATGAACGACACCGACGGCAGGTTGCCCGACATCGCAAGCGCCTTGAAACCCGCTGTCGCGTCGTCGTACTCGACCACGTGCTCCGAGTCGAACGTGTAGCGCTCGAAGCGCCGGATGAAGCTGAAGGAGTGCTCGAAGCAGCGCCAGGTGACCTCGTTGTCGCTCAGGTGATCGAAGATGGTCTCCGAGATCGAGGCCACGCGCGGGCTGGAGTTGGAGTACTCCCACGCACCCCACGGGTCGATGTTCGGCCGACCCGTGAGCTCGTAGAACCGGTTCGGGAACGTGGGTCCGGGGTGCGAGGCGAACCAGCGGTGGCCCACCGCGAAGTCCCGGGCCAGCGCGTCGTAGGTCGGTACGTTGTCCGCCGTGTGGTAGCCCATGACGCGGTGCGCCGTCGCCGGCCCGCACTCCTCGGCCTGGGCCCGGACGAAGCCGTCCATCTGCCCGCCGTTGATCTGCATGGCCACCATCTCAGGGCTGTTCGGCGGGCCCGGGGAGAAGATCGTGTCACCGGCAGCGAGGGGGAAGGAGACGCACCTCCGGTCGTCGTAGGGGTTCGACTCGTCGCCCGTGAGGCCGTCGATGTCGTGCCGTCCCATCCCGCCCTTCTCGGGCGGCAGGCTGAGGTAGCCGAGCATGTGGTCGAACGAGCGGTTCTCCTGGAGCAGCACGATGATGTGGTCGATGTTCTCGAGCGCTCCGGGCGTGGCGGTGGCCGGCCAGTCCGCGGGTGCGACATCGAGGAAGCGCATCTGCGGGTAGTCGAACGAGAGGCACAGCACGCCGTTCCGGAGCTGGGCATCCGTCAGATCGGAGGGATACGGATAGGGCACGAGCTCCGCGCTCCCACTGGCGACCACGTGGCCGATGAGGAAGGACGTCGCCGCGGCGTTGATCGAGTCCCGTGTCGTCACCCGACTCCAGGGATCGGGATCGGCGTTCTTGAGGGTGCCGTAGATCTTGTCACGGATGTGCTGGCGGATGATGCCGCCCGGGTCCAGGCTCGATCCGGTGTCGAAGCCGACGTGCACGACCTGTTCCACGAGAGTGGTCCTGAATGCCTCCGGGTCGATCACCTGCTCGTCGATCGGCTGGCCGAGGAACGTTCCCTGCATCCGATAGACGACAGGGCCGTCGGAGGGCAGGCTGATCGGCGTCGCCATGATGTTCTTGATGTCATCGACCCAGCCCAGGAGGTCGATGGTCCTGGTCGCCGGAAGGTAGCGCAACGTCAGCCGCAGCGTGATCCGCAGGTTGACGATGTCCAGGTCGTAGCTGCCCGTGATCTCCTCGGGCCCGCCCGTCTCGAACACGACGTCGACCGTGATCGGGGTCTGGTCGTCCTCCGGGTTGACCGTGATCGCCATCGACTCCGTGTTGATGTCGTTGAGATGCACGCCGATGCCGAAGACCGTCGTGAACCAGCCCAGCTCGGAGATGGCGTGCGAGTAGGTCGTCCCCATCTCGTAGTCGGAGGACAAGGGCTGGCCGTCCGGCGCCGGGGCATCGTTGACGATGCCCTGCAGGTCCGAGTAGGACGGCGGATTCTGATCTCCGAGTTTCTGCGAACTGAAGAGCCTGACCTTGATGAGGGGGTGCGGCGCACCGGCGGTCTGTCGGCTGTTGAACAGCTCGTCCAGCTTCCGGGCCACGAACGCGAGCGAGATCTCCTTGGTGGGCGTTCGTGCCCGGCCGTCCGGCATGATCGGCGCCATCGGGTAGAAGAGCGTGGGGAACGGCCGGCCGCTGTAGACGCCCCGGTGCTTGTGGTGGTCCTGGTCGAGCACCACGCCGGACACGGTCCAGGAGTAGGGCTGGCCCCCGAAGAACAACGTGACCCGGTAGTCGAAGATCCACTGGTCCTCGTCGGCCGCGATGGTGAGGTAGACGAGCGGCAGGACCATGTCTCGCAGGTAGATCGACTCCGACGCGAGCGGCAGGTCGATCCGCCGGTAGGTCTGACCGCCGTCGTCGGTGGAGTCCGCGAACCGCTCCCCGTGGGCGACGTCGGTGGCCACCGAGATGTCCTGGCTCTCCGTCGCACTGACGCGATTGACGATGTGCACGTTGAGCGTCGTATCGGCGTTCTTGTCGTCATCGTGAGTCAGGAACTCGATCGTCACGCCGGTCAGCACCTCGTCCGTGACCGGCTTCTGCGGGGCCGTGACAGCCTTGAACTCGTTGCAGATCCCGTAGTGGTTGCGGTTGTCCTGGTTGAGGACGATGCCCTTGAGGCCGTCGACGGTCGAGGTGAACGGCGGCAGCGCGGTGCCGTCGTCGAGGGTGATGGTGAGCGTGTAGTCGAACTTCCAGGTGTCGCTGGAGTGCGCGAGGAGGTGGACGTGCACCTCGGGCAGCCGGAGCTCCTCGACCGGGATGGGCCTCGAGCGCAGCTGCAGCGTCACGGTATTCGTCGACTGGTCGTGGAAGGTGTTGCCGTTGTTGGCGTTCACGGCACAGCCGAGATAGGGGTTCTTGCCGAACCAGTCGGTGTCGTGCGCCTGGAAGGACTCGAGATTCTCCTCGAAGGTGGTGGCGCCACCGCCGCTGGACGAGTCGCTGTTCCGGTTCTTGACGAAGACGTGCAGCAGCGAGTCGTCGTTGAGATCGTCGTCGAGGGTGTGGAAGTCGACGGTGATCTTCTCGACGACGGGGCCGGCGTGGTAGCCGAAGTCGGCGAGGACGAAGCGGGCCGGCTGGAAGCTCCCGTCGCCGTCGCTCAGCGCGACCCACACGCCGGCGTCACCGAAGCCGATGATGTCGGCCTTCCCGTCGCCATCGAGGTCGACCAACGCGCGCGGGTGGTCCTGAACGTGCCAGCCTCCGTTGACGGCGAAGTCCTTCAGGACCAGGTGGGCACCGCTGCCGCCCGTCACAGCGACCCAGACGCCATCGTCGCCGAAGCCGACGATGTCGTCGCGGCCGTCACCGGTGACATCGGCGGTGGACCGCAGGTGGTGCTCGACGCGCCAGCCCTGGTCGTAGCCGAGCTCGGCGAGGATGAAGATCGCCTTGCCAAAGGTGCCGTCGTTGTTGCTCAGCGCCATCCAGACGCCGGCGTCACCGAAGGCCACCAGGTCGGCGCGCCGGTCGGCGTTGAGGTCGCCGGTCAGGCGCGGATGCTTGGTGCCCTGCCAGCCCCTGTCCGGGCCGAACTCGGCCAGCGCGAACGTCGCCGGTCGGAACGTCCCGTCCCCGTTCCCGAGCGCGACCCAGATCCCGGCCTCGCCGTAGCCGACAATGTCGGCCCTGCCGTCGCCCGTGAGGTCCACGACGAAGCGGGGATGCTGGTCGACGCGCCAGCCCTGGCTGTAGCCGAAGTCCGTCAACGCCAGCGTCGGCGTCTGAAAGGTCCCGTCGCCGTTGCCGAGCGCGGTCCAGACGCCGGCGTCGCCGAAGCCGATGATGTCGGCCTTGCCGTCGCCGGTGACGTCGGTGACCACCCGCGGGTGCTGGTCGATCCGCCAACCGTGGTCGGATCCGAGGTCGGCGACCACGAATCGCATCGGGCCGAACGTGCCGTCACCGCGGTTCAGCGCGCTCCAGACTCCGGCCTCGCCGAACCCGACGATGTCCGCACGGCCATCGCCGCTGAGGTCGGCCAGCAGGCGTAGGTGCTTCTCGGTGCTCCACCCCGTCCGCGAGCTGAAGCCGGAGAGGACCATGTTGGGCGGCTGAAAGGTGCCGTCGCCGTTGTTGAGTGCGGCCCAGACGCCGTCGAGGCCGAAGCCGACGATGTCTGCGCACCTGTTCCCGGTGAGATCCACCGCGACCCGGGGCTGCTCCGGACCCCAACTCTGTCCGCTCCAGCTCATTTCGTTCCCCTCTGTGTGGGTCGTGCACGGGCCTGACGGTTGTCCTGGCTATGCGCTGGAGGAGCGGCGAGAATCACGGCTAATACCGCGCGATGACCCAGAATGATGGTGGTCGCGTTGTCGGATCGACGCCGGCGCGTTCGTCGTCAAGGTAGGCGGCAGCCGTCCGGGCTGCTGGTGGGCAGAGGAGTGTGCGATGACGGAGTATCTGATCGCCTTCAACGACGAGTGGGTGCCCGACCTCACGATGGCGGAACTGCGCGAGAGGGGCAAGGCCGGCCGGGCCGTGATCGAGGAGATGACCGCAGACGGTGTCTTCATCTTCAGCGACGGCGGCTTGGACGGGTCGACCGTCGTGTGCAGCGTCGACGCGAGTAGCGGCACGCCGGTGTTCACCGACGGCCCGTACGTCGAGACGAAGGAGCATCTCGGCGGCTTCGCAGTCGTGGACGTGCCGGGCGACGCTGAGGCGCGGTACTGGGCCGGCAGGATCGCGGTCGCCGTCGGCTGGCCGCAGGAGGTGCACCGCTTCCCGCACCGCACGCGGTCCCAGGCCGACACGCGGTCCGACGCCTCGTCGTGAAAGACCCCGAGCAACAACGATCCTGGAGGAGCTCCCATGGCGGTCCGCGTCGACCTGAACATCTCCCTCGACGGCGTCGCCTCGCCCGCGGATCCGAGCCCCGAGCAGCCGATGGGCGCCGACTGGGAGGCTCTCACGGCGGCATACGCCGCGACCCGCACCTTCCGCGAGCGGGTGCTGGGCGACACCAGCGGCGCGGGGACCACGGGCATCGACGATGCGTATGCCGCGGCCTACTTCGAGGGGGTCGGCGCCGAGATCATGGGGGCCGCGATGTTCGGGCTGCACACCTTCCCCGACGACCCGAGCTGGACGGGCTGGTGGGGCGACGAACCCCCTTTCCGGGTGCCCGTATTCGTGCTGACCCACGTGCCTCGTCCGACGCTGACGATGGCCAACGGCACCTCGTTCGAGTTCCTCTCCGTGACTCCGGCCGAGGCTCTGGAGCGGGCCGAGGCGGTCGCGGGCGGCCGCGACGTGCGAGTCGGCGGCGGCACCGGGGTCGTGCGTGACTTCCTGCGTGCCGGACTCGTGGACCGCCTCCACGTCAGCATCGCCCCGATCGTGCTGGGGAAGGGCGGGCGGCTCTGGGACGATGTGAGGATGCTCGCGGGCGACTTCACTGTGACCAGCGAGACGGCCGAGAGCGGCACCATCCACGTCACCTTCCAGCGCTAAACCCCGATCGCGGGCGCGGCGGGGTGACCCGGCGACGTGGTGACCACAGCCCAAGTGGGGTCAGCGCTCCGTCTCGGGAATCCACCCGGTATGCCGGGTGCAGGGGTCGAGGCGCACGGCCTCGGGGGTAGAGACAAACGAGTAGTGCTGACCACACCAGGATGTGGTCACCGCTACCCGTTGACGGCCCGGGTCCACCGAGTCGGGGTGACAGGATTTGAACCTGCGGCCTCTTCGTCCCGAACGAAGCGCGCTACCAAGCTGCGCCACACCCCGTGGCTGGTCTGCCGGCCCCGGAGAACCGGAACGAGCAGCAAGGACAGATATTAGCCGAGCACCCCCGCCACCTCCCAATCGGTATGCCGCGGGCCACGTGGCGAGCCGGCATGCCGGACGTCAGTGCGCCGGCTCCAGCGTCAGGAGCGTGGCCTCGGGCCGGCAGGCGAACCGGACCGGCGCGTAGGGCGAGGTCCCCAGCCCGGCTGACACCTCGAGCCAGGCGGCGTCGCGGGGAGCCGCGCTGGACGGCTCGGAGCCGGCGCCGGGCCACCACCGCGAGACGCCCTTGACCCGTGAGGTGTCGAGGTCGCAGTTCGTCACGAGCGCGCCGTAGAACGGCAGGCAGAGCTGCCCGCCGTGGGTGTGCCCGGCGATGACCAGCGAGGCACCGTCCTTCGTCATGGCGTCGAGCGTCCGCTGGTAGGGCGCGTGGGTGACCCCGATCGTCAGCAGCGCGCTCTGGTCGGCGACGCCCTCGACGAGGTCGTAGCGGTCGTAGTCGAGGTGGGGGTCGTCGACACCGACGAACTCGATCGCGGCGCCCGCGACCTCGAGGACGGCTCGCCGGTTGGTCAGGTCGGTCCAGCCGCCGTCGCCCATCCCGCGCACGAGGTCGTCGGTCGGCAGCGTCGCCGGCGCCGGACCCCCGCGGCGGGAGTCCTGGCGGAAGTAGTCGAACGGGTTGCGGAAGCCCGGCGCGAAGTAGTCGTTGGACCCCAGGACGAAGACGCCCGGGACCTCCATCAGCGGCTCGTAGGCGTGCAGGGCCACCGGGACCGAGTCGCGGTGCGAGAGGTTGTCGCCGGTGTTGACGACGAGGTCGGGCTGCAGGGCCGCCAGGGAGCGCACCCATTCGACCTTGCGCCGCTGGTTGGGCATGAGGTGCAGGTCCGAGAGGTGGAGGACCCGCACGGGTCGGTGGCCGCGGGGCAGGACCGGGACGCTGCGGCGCCGCAGGACGAAGGCGTTGCGCTCGATGAGCGAGGCGTAGCCGAGGCCGGCAGCCCCGAGGGCGGCGGCGCCGAGGCCGGCTCGGACGACGGGGTGCATCGGCACAGTCTTCCACGCCCGGCCGAGGACCATTGAAGGGAATGCCCTTGCGCAGGCTGAGAGACTGCCCCCATGAGCAGCACCCTGAAGGACACCCTGAAGTCGGACCTCACGACCGCGATGAAGACGCGCGACACCGTCCGCGTGGCCACCCTGCGGATGGCGTTGACCGCCGTCACCACCGCCGAGGTCTCCGGCACCGAGGCGGTCGACCTCAGCGACGACGACGTGCTCAAGGTGCTCGCCAAGGAGGCCAAGAAGCGCAAGGAGGCCTCCGCGGCATACACCGACGCGAAGCGGCCCGAGCTCGCGGCGAAGGAGGACGCCGAGCTCGTGGTCCTCGAGGCCTACCTGCCCTCCCAGCTCGGCGACGACGAGCTGGAAGTGTTGGTACGACAGGCGATCGACGCCTCAGGCGCCACCGGTATGCCGCAGATGGGCGCGGTGATGAAGGCGGCTCAGCCGCTCGTTGCCGGTCGCGCGGACGGCGGCCGGGTCTCGGCCGTCGTCAGGCGGCTGCTCGCGTCCGGCTGAAGGTGGCGGGCCCGCTACCCCCTCGGGTCCGTGCCGTCCAGAGCGGTCAGGGGCCCTTGGTCTGACTCGGAGCGGTGGCCGGCGTCGTGGGCGTGGTCGCCGGCTGGCCCTGCGGTCGGATCGGCGTCTGGTAACCGCCGGGGCCGGCCGAGATGATGAGCGACACGGTGGTGCCAACAGGGACCTGGCCCTGCGGGTCGGTGCCGATGACGAGACCCGCACGATAGTTCGAGTAGGTCGTGCGCCCGACCGTCGCGCCGAAGCCTTGGGCGGCGAGGATCGTCGTCGCGTCGGCGACGGTGTGCCCGGCCACGTAGGGGACCGGCTGGATGTTGCCGCCGATGATGGTCTGGGACGGTGCCGGGAAGTCGGCGTTGGGCGATCCGCTCAGGGCGTTGTCCATGATGCCCTTCCAGATCGGCGCTGAGACCGAGGCGCCGTAGACCACCGGGAACGGGCCTCCCGGGAGGTGGATGTTGTCGAGGGCGCTGTGGTTCTCCAGCGGCGTCCCGGTCCACACGGCGGTGACGAGCGTGGGGGTGTAGCCCACGAACCACGTCTCGTTGTTCTTGTCCGAGGTGCCGGTCTTGCCGGCGGCGATCCGCCCCGCGGCGAGGGCGCTGGCCGCGGCGGTGCCGAGCTGAGCCGGGTCGAGGGTCGCCTTCATGATCCGGGCGACCCCCGCTGCGACATCCGGAGCGACGACCTGCGTGCAGTTGCTCGTGCCGGGTGCCGGGATCGGCAGCGCCTTCCCGGTGGAGTCGGTGATCGCCACGATGGGGTCGGCCGTGCAGAGCTTGCCGCCGGCGGCCATCACGCCGTAGGCGTTGGCGACCGTCATGGGGGAGATCTCCTGGGCGCCGAGGACGATGGCGGCCGGGCCGTGCAGCACCGGCTGGCCGTTGGCCAGGTGCATGCCGAGGCGGATCTCGGTGTCGCGGACCTTGCAGGCGCCGAGCTGCTGCGTGAGCGCGACGAACGCGGTGTTGATGGACCTCGCGGTCGCCTCGCTGAGGGTGCGGGGGCCGCCCTCGCCGGCCGCCTCGTTCTTGACTGTCCACGACGTGCCCTGGAGTCCGCACTGGTCGGCTCCACCCGGGAAGTCCTTGGCGGTAAAGGTGGTCGGACTGGCGGCCGAGGCCTCCCGGGCCTGGACCCGGGTGTTGATGGGCAGGTTGTTCTCGAGCGCGGTGACCAGGGCGAAGGCCTTGGCGGTCGAGCCGAACTGGAAGCCCCCCGAGCCGCCGTACTTCTGGTCCACCGCCCAGTTGACCGACGTGTGGTCCCAGGCCGTCGACGTGGCGGAGTACTGGGTGTTCTGCGCCATCCCCCGGACCTGGCCCGTGTTGGGATCGATCGACACGGCCGCGGACCCGATCTTGATGTTCCGCTCGGTGTAGCCCTGCGGCACTCGCTGGACGATCTCGTTGCGCATCATCGCCGAGAACCCCGGCTCGATGGACGTCTTGATGGTCACGCCGCCGCGGTAGATCTTCGCCTTGCGCTCCTCGACCGTCTTGCCGAGCATCGCATTGAAGGACGGGTCCAGCAGGACGTACTGCAGCGCGTACTCGCAGAAGTAGGCGTTGTCGCCCGCCCCGGCGCAGGAGTTCTGCGGCTGCGAGACGTGCAGCATCTGCGCGATGGTCACGACCCTCGCCGCGTCGTGCTGCTTCTTGGTGATGACCTTGAGCTCGAGCATCCGGTCGAGGACGACGTTGCGGCGAGCGAGCGCCTTCGTCGGGTTGTTGATCGGGTCGGTCGAGCTCGGGTTCTGGACGAGCCCGGCCAGCAGCGCGGACTCGACGACGCTGAGCGTCTTCGCGCTGTGGCTGAAGTAGTGCTGCGAGGCCGCCTCGACGCCGTAGGCGCGGTCCCCGTAGTAGGTGATGTTGAGGTAGCCCTGGAGGATCTGCGCCTTGGTCTGGGTCTTCTCCAGCTGGATGGAGTACTTCAGCTCCTGGAGCTTGCGGGTCAGGCCCGCGAGACCGGTGCGGGTGGTGGCGGCACTGGCGGCAGCCGGGTCGCCATTCTTGATCGCGGTCTCCTGGAGGAGCAGCTTGACGTACTGCTGGGTCAGGGTGGACCCGCCCTGGACGACATCGCCCTGGGCGTTGGAGACCACCGCGCGCACCACGCCGCGAACGTCGAGGCCGCCGTGCTCGTAGAAGCGGCTGTCCTCGATGGCGACCTGCGCCTGCTGCATGATCGGCGCGACACTGGTGAGCGGGACGATCACCCGGTTCTCGTCGTAGAGGGTGGTGAGGGGGGCGCCGGTGACGTCCGTGAGCCGGGACTGCTGCGACAGCGGGGCCGCGCTGAACGAGGTCGGCAGCGAGTCGAACACGTCGATGCCGGAGCGGGTGATGGAACCGATGGCCCCGACGGCCGGCATGGCGACACCGGCCACGAGTAGCCCGATCACCATGGCGGTCGCCACGAAGGCGCCCAGCATCTTGATGACGCTCGCGATGTTGGTCGTTCGTCCGGCACGCATGGTCGACAGAGTATCGCGACAACATGTGACAGCCGGTGCTCAGCGGGCTCATGGCGGACCCCCCCGGTCGGGCGCATGGCCCGAGATGACTAGTACCAATGGCTCCCACAACCACCCCGATGAGGGATGTTGCCGCCCGCCGCCCCTCTCTACATTCAGTGGGGGGCAATGGGGACGTCGTCGAGGTGGGACTCGACGGTGATCTGGCCCGACATCATCCAGTGGGGATTGGGGAACAGATCGTGACTATCACGACCATGCACATGAAGGCGGTCTCGGGGGAGACCATCGAGCGCGGCACCGCGAGTCTGCAGACGGACTGGGCGCCACTCGGCAACTGCGTCACCAACGACCCGGACGCGCTCTTCGTCCGCGGGGCTGCCCAGCAGCAGGCCAAGCTGATCTGTGGGCGCTGCCCCGTGGTCGCCGAGTGCCTCGCCGACGCCCTCGACAACCGCACGGAGTTCGGTGTCTGGGGGGCGATGACGGAGCGCGAGCGTCGGGCGATGCTGCGCCGCCACCCGAAGGTCACCTCGTGGTGGAACCTCTTCAACTCGGCGCGCGTCGCCGAGAGCGGCACGGTCAAGGTCTCCTGACCTCGTAGCGGTCCAGCCCGGCCAGCCTCTAGCTGACCGGGCCGGCCAGCGCCGCGCCGACCAGGCGCAGGCCATCGATGTCGTGCACGTCCTCGGCGAGAGCCGGGACCTCGACGACGGGCGTCTTCGGGTGACCGGCGAAGAACCGGCCGACCAGGTGACGCTGCCGCTCGGCGGTCTCGGCGACGCTGGCGTGCACGGTGAGCAGTCCGGCCGTGAGGACGTCGCCCTCGTCGGCCCGCTGCTCGGCGGCCGCCCGCGCGCGCGCCGCGCTGAGCCCCGGCGCCGCCACCTGCTGGATGCGGTTGATGACCAGGCCGCTGAGCGGCATACCGTCGACCTCCAGGCGGTCGACGAAGAACGAGGCCTCGCGCAGGGCGTCGCGCTCCGGTGCGGCGACGACGAGGAACGCGGTGCTGTCCTGCTTGAGCAGGGCATAGGTCTGGTCGGCGCGCTCGCGGAACCCGCCGAACATCGTGTCGAGCGCCATCACGAAGGTCTGCACGTCGCGCAGCATGTCGCCGCCGAGCACCTTGGACATCGTCGACGAGACGAGGTTGATCCCCGCGTTGAAGACCCGCAGGTAGGCGCGGCCGCCGGCCTTGGCGGGCGCGGTGAGCAGCCGGATGAAGCGGCCGTCGAGGAAGGACCCGAGCCGCGTCGGCGCGTCGAGGAAGTCGAGCGCCGACCGCGACGGCGGCGTGTCGACGACGATGAGGTCCCAGGTGCCCTCGGCGTCGGCCTCCGCCCGCAGCTGTCCCAGCTTCTCCATCGCCATGTATTCCTGCGTCCCGGCGAAGGAGCTGGAGACCGCCTCGTAGAAGGGGTTCGCGAGGATCTGCGCGGCCTTCTCCGGGGTCGAGTGGGCGAGCACCACGTCGTCGAAGGTCCGCTTCATGTCGAGCATCATCGCGTCGAGGCTGCCGCCGGCCCCGAGGTCGATCCCCGTGACGGGTCGTGGCTGGTTGTCGAGCTCGGTGAGCCCCATCGACTGCGCCAGCCGTCGCGCCGGGTCGATGGTGAGGACGACGACGTGACGCCCCTGCTCCGCGGCCCGCAGGCCGAGGGCGGCAGCCGTCGTGGTCTTGCCCACGCCACCCGCCCCGCAGCACACGATGATTCGCGTATGCCGGTCGGCCAGCAGGGCGTCGACGTCGAGTCGCGGGGTGGTGGCCGGGGTGCGACCGCTGCGGCTACCGGCGCGAGGCGGGGTCACGGGACCATCCCCTGCTCGGTGAGGAGGTCGGCCAGCTCGCGCACGGCAGCGGCGTCGACCCCGTCGGAGAGGGAGGGGAGCCGGAAGGTCGGCAGGCCGAGCGCCTCGACGACAGTGAGCTGCTCGGCTTCGAGGGCGACGCGCTGGGCGTGGTCGCGCGCCTCCAGGGCGAGGCCGTCGACCAGGGTGTCGGTGACCTTGAGCCGGGCGCCTTCCAGCCCCAGGCGGACGGCGTCGCGGTCGATCGAGCCCTTGGCCGCCGCCTTGAGCTCGCGCGCGGGCAGGACCGGCTCGCGGACCTGGTTGATGACGACGGCGCCCACGGGCAGGCCGGCCGTCTCGAGGGCGGCGATGGCGTCGACGGTCTCCTGCACGGGCATGTCCTCCAGCAGCGTGACGACGTGGACGATGCTCTGACCGTTGCGGAGCATCTCGGTGATCGAGGCGGCCTGCGAGTGGATCGGCCCCATCTTGGCCAGCCCCGCGACCTCCTCGTTGACCGACAGGAAGCGCACGACCCGACCGGTCGGCGGGGCGTCGAGGACGATGGCGTCGTAGACCATCTCGCCCTCGACGGGGTTGCTGCGGCGGCCGTCGCGGCGACGGCGGTTGGCCTCGTAGACCTTGCCGATGAGCAGCACGTCGCGCACCCCGGGGGCGATCGTCGTGGCGAAGTCGATGGCGCCGAAGCGCTCGAGGACGCCGCCGGCGCGGCCGAGCTTGTAGAAGATCTGGAGGTACTCCAGCAGGGCGGCCTTCGCGTCGACCGACAGGCCGAGGACCTCACCGCCGCCGGACGCGTGTGCGATGCGGACCTCGATCGTCGCGAGCGGGGCGACGTCGAAGGTCTGGCTGATCCCCTGGCGGCCCTCGACCTCCACGAGCAGCACCCGTTTGCCGCCGGCGGCCAGCGCCAGCGCGAGCGCCGCGGCGACGGTCGTCTTGCCCGTGCCGCCCTTGCCCGTGACCACGTGGAGCCGCGCTCTGGCCCACGGCAGGGCGGGGGCGGAAGCCATGCAACGACCCTAACCCCGGCGTATGCCGCGGCCTCGGGCGGCACCTGTCACTGGTCAGGCGGCCCCTGTCACCGGTCAGGCGCCCCCCGTCACGGCTCTGTGGTCACGGCTCTGTGGTCACGGTTCTGAGGTGGGCCAGCGACTCCTCGACGAAGTGCGCGAAGTCGCGTCCGTCGTCGTCGGTGACCCACCGCTCGAAGGCGACCTTGAACACCGCGATCCCGGCCTCGGCGGTCAGGCTGGCGGCGGGTTCCGAGACGCCGCGGCGCCGCAGCGCGTCGGCCACGGCTGCGGCCAGCGCCGCGAGCTTGGTGAGCTCGCGCTCGCGCAGGCCGGGGTTGGCGTCGATCACGGACCGGCGCCGGCGGGAGTGGTCACGCCGCTGGAACATGGCGGCCGCGGCATACAGGGCGGCGGCGACCGCGTCGATCGGGGTCACCCCGGCGGGGGCGTCCTGGACGGCCTCGACGAAGAGCTCCTGGAGGAGGTCGGACCCGTCGAACAGGACCTCGCGCTTGTCGGCGAAGTGGCGGAAGAAGGTGCGCTCGGTGAGCCCGGCGCGGGCGGCGATCTCCGAGACGGTGGTCTGTTCGAACCCGTGGTCGGCGTAGAGCTCCAGCGCCGCCTGCTGGAGCCGGCCGCGCGCGTCGGGCTGCCAGCGGCTCATGGGGTGATCCTAGGCGATGACAGCAGCTGACATCAGAGTGCAGGCAGAACGCCGCCGGGCAGGTGACGTTCCGACTCGAGAGCGATGCAGAGCTCGGCGACGTGGCGGGGGTTGGTCAGGGAGCGGTCGGTCAGCTGCTCCAGCCGGTTGAGTCGTTGCCGGACCGTGTTGCGGTGGAGGTAGAGCCTCTCCGCGGTCAGGGCTGCCGATCCGGCGCAGTCGAACCAGCCGGAGAGCGTGTCGAGCAGGAGCGTCCGTTGCTCGGGGCCGAGGAGGTCGAGGCCGGCCAGGACCGACCGGGCGATGCGCAGGTTGATCTCCGGTGCCGCCACCGAGGTCATCAGCAGGGGGGCGTCGTCGAACATGACCACGTGCTCGGCGCCCCCGATGGATCCCAGCAGCGCGCTCCGGGCCAGCCGGTTGGCGCCGGCGGTGGCCGCGAGGTCGTCGTAGACGGGGCTCACGCCCTGTCGGGCGGTCGAGTTGGCGCGCAGCACCCGCAGCAGGCCACGGATGTCCTGCGCGCCGCCGGGCAGGGAGACGATGCCCACCTGCACGTCCGGCAGCAGTCGCCACACCGACCGGAAGCCCGCCGAGTGGAGGTGCCGCTCGACGTCGCCGAGGACGCCGCGCGCGGTCCGCTGCAGCTCGGCCACGACCACGGTGAAGTGTCCGTCGTGAGGGAGCTGGAGCAGCTCCGCGATCTCCCAGAGGGTCACCGTCGGCATCGCTTGCCCGTTGATCAGGGCCTCGACGAGTGCTGACCGCTCGGCCTCCTGGCTGACCCGGATCGCGGTGGACTCCGACCGGTAGCTCTCGATCACCGCTTCGACCGTGAGGTCCTGCATGTGGAACAGGGCGGACGCCACGGTGACCAGCAGCTCGGGAGGCGCCTGACGGCGTTCTGCGGCGGCGACGACGGTCTGCCAGGTGAACCGCGAGCTGATCCGGCTGGCCGAGAGGACCGCGACCAGGGGCACACCCATCCGGGCCCACCGCAGACCGGTGAGCGTGGCACCGGAGCTGTCGAAGGCGGCCACGGCGGTTTTCTGGCCGAAGGCGTCGAGGGCCGCCCGCAGCACACCCGAGGTGGTCTCGACCAGGTCCGCACGATCGACCGCCCCGCTGCGAAAGTAGGTCACCTCGGCTTCGATGCAGTCGGATATCCGCTCGCCGAGCAGCTGCTCCTCAACCCTCAGGTCTTGCACGATCGTCGCGAGGGCCTCGTGGTGCGGTGACGTCTCGTCGCTGTCGCCCATCCCGAGAAACTACCGTCTCGATCCGGCCCGGCGGTGTGCCGGCGCCCCGCCCGAGGCCCTCGATGCAGTGCGCCTGACCATCGACTCGGAGTGCTGCCACCGTCATGCTGGAAGACCCAGAACAACTGCCAGACAAAGGAACTGGCCATGAAATACACAGACACCGTCTTGATCTTCAACCTTCAGGACCCGACGCGATCGCCGCACCTCCTCGCTGATCTGCGCCGCGACTCCGATGTCCGACAGGCGCTCATCGTGGAGCGCACCCCCGATGGGCAGCTGCTCGTCAAGGACGCCGACATCCCCCGAGGGTCCGGGACCGCCGTGCTGGGTGGCGGCGCGATCGGCGCGCTGGTCGGCGTGCTCGGCGGACCTCTGGGGATGCTGCTGGGGTGGTCCGTCGGGAGCATGGGCGGGCTCGTCCACGACGCGGCCAGGATCGAGCGCATCGAGGACGACGAGGACGGTCTGGACCTGCTGGCCAGGGGCATCGCGCCGGGAAGCAACGTCGTGCTGGCCGAGGTGGTCAACGACGTCTATCCCGCAGAGCAACGCGCCCAGGAGTACGGCGGCACCGTGGTCCGCGTGCCGGGCGAGCAGATCGCCGCCGAGGTCGACTCGGCGCGAGAGGCAGCGGAGATCGCCTCAGCGGCCGCCCGCACGGCCCGCCACGAGCGGAAGTCCGAGGACTTCAAGGCCGGTATGCGGCGGCTGTTCCACCGCGAGCCGGTGAACGCCTGATCGCGCCTTTCTGCCCCAGTTCTCGCAGCACGTACACCTCACACCACTCACACCACTCACACCACTCACAAAACATTCTCAGGAGTTCTCATGAACACGTCGACGACCTACCCCATCACCACCACTGGCACAACCGAATTCGTCCCCCGCGAGACCCTCGCGACCTTCACCGACTACCGCAGCGCACAGTCGATGGTCGACCGCCTCTCCGACGCGGGGTTCCCCGTCGCGACGGCGCGGATCACGGGCACCGGGCTGCGGGCCGTCGAATACGTCACCGGCCGCCTCACTCGTGGTGGAGCCGTCCTGCGCGGCGCCCTGTCCGGGCTCTGGTTCGGCCTGTTCCTGACGCTGATCTTCGGGCTGTTCCTGCCCGGCCCCGCCTTCGGCCTGCTCTTCGGCGCCCCGTTGTTCGCCGCCCTCTGGGGTCGGATCTTCGGGTTCGTGGGTCACGGAACCACCCGGGGGCAGCGGGACTTCTCCAGCGTCAGCGGCTTCGAGGCCGAGCAGTTCGAGGTCACCGTGGCCGCGGCATACGCGGACCGGGCTCGGGCGATCCTCGCCTGACACCGTCACCGGTCGCGCCGCCAACCAGCAACGCCGTCACGCCAGCGGGCGTGGCGGCGTGCTGCGTCGCGGACCGGGAGGAGCCGGCATCCGGGCGGGGCCGCGGCTCCTAGGCTGTGCTGGTGACCGATGCTCTCGCGACCGGCCCCCACGGCATCCTCGGCGCCCTCCACGGACGGACCTTCGCGGCCGTCATCTTCGACATGGACGGCACGCTCGTCGACTCGACACCGGCGGTGGCCCGCTGCTGGGTCCGACTGGCGCAGGAGGAGGGGATCGACCCGGTGCGACTGACCGGCTTCCACGGCATCCCGGCGCGGGGGATCGTCGAGGCGGTCTTCCCGGAGGCACGGTGGGACGCCTGCTTCGAACGGATCCTGGCGCTGGAGCTGGCCGACACCGACGGGGTCGTGCCGCTGCCGGGCGCGGTCGCGGCGCTGTCCGCGATCAGCGCTCTGGACCCTGCGCGCGTCGCCATCGCGACCTCGTGCACACGTGATCTCGCTGACGTGCGGCTGGCTGCGAGTGGGCTGTTGCGGCCCGACGTCGTCGTCACGTTCGACGACACGGAGCGGGGGAAGCCGCACCCGGACCCGTTCCTCGAGGCGTCGCGTCGGCTCGGCGTCGACCCCACGCAGTGCCTCGTCGTCGAGGATGCGCCGGGCGGCCTCGTGGCGGCGCGCGCGGCCGGGTGCGCCACCCTCGCGCTCATGACGACGACGCCGCGCGACGAGCTCGTCGCCGACGCGGTGGTGGGGACCCTCGCCGACGTGCGGTTCGCCGCCGGTGGGCGGCTCACCGTCAGTGCTGCGTCAGGGCGGTGACCCGGTCGAGGATCTCGGCGAAGACCGGGGCCCCGGGGTCGATCAGCGCGAAGTGGTCGGCGCCCCGGATCGCGTGGAGCTCGACGTCTGCGTGGGGCGTGGTCGCGGACTCGACCTTGGCGAGGTAGGACCGCGAGACCTCGATGGGCACGGTCTCGTCGAGGTCCCCGTGGACGAGGACGACCGGCACGGCCGGGGTCGTCATCGCCGGGTCGGCGGCGGCGAGCGGGGCCGACGGGTCGGTGACCGGCGCGGCGCCGAGGAAGTCCGCGACCGCGGTGCCGCCCATACCCAGCTCGACGCCCTTCACGAGGTCGACGCAGCCGGCGAGGCTGACGACGCCGCGGATGCCGTGGGCCCACGGCTGTGACGCCGCGAGCGCGACGAGGTATCCACCGGCCGAATGGCCGACCAGGACGCAACGAGAGGGGAGTTGGGTGTCCTCGCGGATCGCCTCGATGGAGGCCGTGACGTCGTCGAAGGTCCCCGGCCAGCCGCCACCCGGCATACCGACCCGGCGGTATTCGACGACCGCGACGTGGTGCCCGGCAGCGGCGAACGCCTGCGCCTGGGGCGCCGCATGGGCCCGGTCGAACTGCTGACGCCAGAACCCGCCGTGCACGATGACGACCGTCGTGCCGGTGGACGCGCGGGTCGGGAGCCGCACGTCGTAGACCTGCGCCGGGTCGCTGCCGTATGCCGCGGTCCGGGCGGGCGGGGGAGTGCTCGCGGAGGGGAGGCCGGGCGCGTCGGGGGGTGGCGTCACGCGGTCCACGGTAGGTCAGAGTGCCCGGGGTGGATAAGGTGCCGGTCATGACCAAGTGGGAGTACGCGACCGTGCCGTTGATCGTGCACGCGACCAAGCAGATCCTCGACAACTGGGGCGTGGACGGCTGGGAGCTCGTCCAGGTCGTCACCGGGCCCGACGGCAACAGCCTGGTGGCCTACCTCAAGCGCGAGAAGGCCTGACGTGGGCGTCGTCGAGGACCGCCTCAAGGCCCTCGGGCTCGAGGTGCCCGAGGTCGTGCCGCCGGTCGCGGCCTACGTGCCGGCAGTGCGCCACGGCGACCTCGTCTACACCTCGGGCCAGCTCCCGATGGTGTCGGGCGCGATGGTCCAGACCGGCAAGGTCGGTGACGGGCACGGCCTCGTGCCGGCCGCGGACGCCAAGGCGCTCGCGCAGGCGTGCGCCCTCAACGCGATGGCCGCCGTCAAGGCCCTCATCGGCGACCTCGACAAGGTGACCCAGGTCGTCAAGGTCGTCGGGTTCGTCGCCTCCGACCCGTCGTTCACCGGTCAGCCAGGGGTGGTCAACGGCGCGAGCGAGCTGCTGGGCCATGCGTTCGGCGACGCCGGTATCCACGCGCGGTCGGCCGTGGGAGTCGTCGCCCTGCCGCTCGACGCGCCCGTCGAGGTGGAGATCGTCGTCGCGGTCCGCGACTGATCTCGTGAGCTGAGGCGACCAATGGCCCTGCGGGAGTTCGACATCGGCGCGCTGGGCGACAGGGCCAGGGCCTGGCTCGCGGGTAAGGTGACCGGCGGTGAAGGTGCCGGGATCGCGGTGCCGCGGACCGCCGCCACGATGATGCTGGTGCGCGACGGGACCACTGGCGTTGAGGTGTTCATGCTGCGGCGGGTCGCGTCGATGGCCTTCGCCCCCAGCGTGTGGGTCTTTCCCGGCGGTGGGGTCGACCCGCGGGACGACGCGGCAGACCTGCCGTGGGCGGGCCCGTCGGCGGCGGAGTGGGCCCAGCGGCTCGCGTGCGACGAGGGGCTCGCGCGGTCGCTCGTGGCGGCGGCCGTCCGGGAGGTCTTCGAGGAGTGCGGGGTGCTGCTCGCCGGGCCCCATGCCGACAGCGTGGTGGCCGACCTGCGTGACCCGGAGTGGGACGTCGAGCGGGCGGCCCTGCTCTCGCGCGAGCAGTCGCTCGCCGAGATGCTGCTGCGCCGGGGGCTGGTGCTGCGCTCGGACCTGCTGGCCGTCAAGGCGCACTGGGTGACACCCGAGTTCGAGCCGCGGCGCTACGACACGTGGTTCTTCGCGGCGCTGCTGCCCGAGGGGCAGATCCCCGACGACGACACGAGCGAGGCCGACGTCGCCGACTGGGTGGTGCCCGCCGACCTGCTGCGCGAGTATGCCGCCGGCTCGGTGGGGATGCTGCCCCCGACGATCGTCTCGGTCGAGTCGGTGGGCGAGGCCCCCTCGGCGGCGGACTTCCTCGCCTCGGGCGGGTCCGTGGAGGCCGTGCTGCCCGAGCTCCTCGAGCGGGACGGGCAGGCCGTGATGCGGGTCCGGCTGCCGTGAGCGGCGGGCCGTCCCTTTATCGGGTGACCCGATAAAGGGGCGCTTCGCTCGAGAACGGTTCTTGGAGCGCGCTCGTCCCTTTGTCGGGTGACCCGATAAGGGGGCGCTTCGCTCGAGAACGGTTCTCGGGCGAACCGTCCCGTTGTCGCGTGAAGGCTCGTTCCTTTATCGGGTGACCCGATAAAGGACGGGCCCGGCTAGGGTCGGCCGATGAGCAGCGACGTCCCCTGGGGCTCCGGACCGGTGACGGTCCGCGCCACCTGCGTCCTCGAGCCCAACGCCGGGCCGATGACCCTGGACGGCACCAACACCTGGGTCCTGCTCGAGCCCGGCTCCGACCGGGCGGTCGTCGTCGACCCGGGCGAGCTCGACGAGGAGCACCTGCGCCGGGTGCTCGCGACCGTCGACGGGCTCGGGGCGCGGGTCGCCCTGACCCTGCTCACGCACGGCCACCTCGACCACGCGGAGTCGGCGGGCCGGTTCGGCGAGCTGACGGGCGCTCCGGTCCGGGGTGCCGGGCACGGTGACGCCTTCGCCGACGGTGAGCACCTCGTGGTCGGTGGCCTCGAGCTCGAGGTGCTGCTCACCCCCGGGCACACCCGCGACTCGATCTCGGTCGTGCTGCCCGCCGACCGGGCGATGCTCACCGGGGACAGCGTCCTGGGGCGCGGCACCTCGGTGGTGGCGTGGCCGGACGGTGAGCTCGCGGCATACCTGCGGACGCTCGAGCTCATCGAGCGCCGCACTGCGACAGGCGAGGTCGCCACCTTCCTGCCCGGCCACGGCCCGGTCCTACCGGAGGCTGCTGATGTCGTGCAGCACTACCGGGAGCACCGCGCCGAGCGGCTCGAGCAGGTGCGCGCCGCGGTGGCAGCAGGGGCGGTGGACGCCCGAGCGGTCGTCGAGCAGGTGTATGCCGCCGTCCCCCGGGAGGTCTGGCCCGCCGCCGAGATGAGCGTCCAGGCGCAGCTGGACTACCTCGCGGCGCAGGGCGACCGGCCCTGACCGGCCCCTGACCAGCCCTGACCAGCCCTGACCAGCCCTGACCAGCCCTGACTAGCCCTGACCAGCCCTGACTAGCCCTGACTAGCCCTGACCAGCAGCGTCAGCCCTGGGCGGAACCGGGAATAGATCCGGCGAGTGTGCTCCTTGGACAGGTCGCTTGGCAGCCACCCGACCCGGACGTATCGTCGTTGCGTGGTCGACTCCTCACAGCACCCCGCCTCTGTCCACCCCACTCCGGCAACCATCGGTCAGCTCCGAGCGAGCGGTTACCGAGCCCGCACCGTCAAGGCCGAGATCCGCGACAACCTCGTCCGGACGCTCTCGGCCGGCGAGAACGCCTTTCCCGGCATCGTCGGCTTCGACGACACCGTGCTGCCCGACGTCCAGCGCGCGCTGCTCGCCGGGCACGACTTCGTCCTCCTCGGGGAGCGCGGTCAGGGCAAGACGCGCCTCATGCGCACCATCGTCGGCCTGCTCGACGAGTGGTCGCCGGAGATCTCCGGATGCGAGATCCACGACGAGCCGCTGGCCCCGATCTGTTCTCGCTGCAGGACGCTCGTCGCGACCGAGGGCGACGACGTGCCGATCGACTGGCGTCACCGCGACGACCGTTACACCGAGAAGCTGGCCACCCCTGACACCAGTGTCGGCGACCTCGTCGGGGACGTCGACCCGACCAAGGTGGCCGAGGGCCGCACCCTCGGCGACCCCGAGACGATCCACTACGGCCTCCTCCCACGCGGCCACCGCGGGGTCTTCGCCCTCAACGAGCTGCCCGACCTCGCCGAGCGCATCCAGGTCGCACTCTTCAACGTGTTGGAGGAGAGGGACATCCAGGTCCGCGGGTATGCCGTGCGGCTGCCCCTCGACATGCTCGTCGTCGCCTCCGCGAACCCCGAGGACTACACCAACCGCGGCCGCATCATCACCCCGCTGAAGGACCGCTTCGGCGCCGAGGTGCGCACCCACTACCTCGATGACGTCGAGCAGGAGGTCGCCCTCATCCAGCAGGAGGCGGAGCTGGTCGCGGCCGTCCCGACGCACATCCTCGAGGTCATCGCCCGCCTTGTCCAGGAGCTGCGCACCTCGTCCTCGATCGACCAGCGCTCAGGTGTCTCAGCGCGATTCGCCATCGCGGCGGCCGAGTCGACCGCAGCCAGCGCCCTGCGCCGGGCCGCGCTCACCGGGGAGGACGAGGCGGTCGCCCGCATCGGCGACCTCGGCGACGTGCTGCCGTCGCTGCGCGGCAAGGTCGAGTTCGAGATGGGCGAGGAGGGCCGCGAGCTGGAGGTCGTGGGGCACCTGCTGCGCCTCGCCACCGCCGCGACCTTCCGCGAGCGCGTCGCCGGTGGCGACCTCACCGGCTTCACCGCCCACTTCGAGGACGGTTCCACGGTCGAGACCGGCGACCTCGTGCCCGCGGCGACCGTCCTCGAGCAGATCGGCTCCACCCCCGGCCTCGCGATGATCCTCGAGCGCCTCGGCGTCGACGAGGAGTCGGTGTCACCCGGGCAGGTCGCTGCTGCAGTCGAATTCGTCCTCGAAGGACTCCACCTCACCCGGCGGCTCTCGAAGGTCGAGGCCGACGGGCAGACGATCTACGGGAGCTGAGCCGATGGCACCCACCGAGGATCGTGGCGGCCGCGGGGGCAGCCGAGGCAGCCACCGCAGCGGGCGCTACCGCTACGGCTCGTGGGACGGCGGCGCCGACCCCCTCGCGTCGCCCTTCGACGTCCGGGCCGCGGTCGACGAGATCGGCGCCGACGTGATGGCGGGCTCCAGCCTGCGCGAGGCCATGGAGCGGCTGATGCGCAAGGGGATGGGCGAGCGCTCGGGCCTCGACTCGCTGCGCCGCGAGCTCGCCAAGCGCCGTCGTGAGATCGAGCGGCGGGGCGACCTCGCGGGCACGATGCAGCAGGTGCGGGAGGAGCTCGACCGGGCGGTGCAGGCCGACGAGGAGTTCCTCGCGGGCCAGGAGGGGGACGAGGCCCGCTTCAAGGAGATGGAGCTGGACACCCTGCCGCCCGACACCGCGCGGATGATGAACGCCCTCTCCGACTACCAGTGGGCCAGCGCCGAGGGCCAGGAGCACTACCAGAAGGCGATGGAGCTGCTGCGCAACGAGGTGCTGGACGCGCAGTTCCAGGGGATGAAGCAGGCGCTCTCGGGCCAGGACCCCGCGGCCATGCAGGCCGTCAAGGACATGATGGCCGACCTCAACCGGCTGCTCGACGCCCACGCCAAGGGCGAGGACACCACCGAGCGGTTCGCCGACTTCATGGACAAGCACGGTGACTTCTTCCCCGACGACCCGCAGGATGTCGACGAGCTCATCGACTCCCTCGCCCGCCGGTCGGCCGCCGCGCAGCGGATGATGGAGTCGCTCTCGCCGGAGCAGCGCGACGAGCTCGGACAGCTGATGCAGCAGGCGATGCAGGACGCCGGCCTCGAGATGGAGATGGGCGCGCTCTCCGACAACCTCCGGGCCCTGCGGCCGGGTATGTTCCAGGGCCGCGGCCGTCCGGGCCAGATCAGCGGCAACCAGCCACTCGGTATGGGCGAGGCCGTCGGTGCGCTCGCCGACCTCGCCGACATCGAGTCGCTTGAGCAGCAGCTCGCCGAGTCGTCTGCCGGGGGCTCGCTCGACGACGTCGATGTCGACGCGCTGGAGCGGCAGCTGCCGCAGCAGACCGTGCGCGACCTGCAGGCCCTGCGCGACCTGCAGCGGGAGCTGGAGCGGCAGGGTTACATCCAGTCCGGCGACAAGGGGATCACGCTGACCCCGAAGGCGTTGCGCCGCCTCGGGGAGACGGCGCTCAAGCGGATCTTCGCGCACCTCGACGCCGACGGGGCCGGCAGCCACAACGACCCGCGGTCGGGCGCCGCGGAGGAGCGCACCGGTGCGTTCCTCCCGTGGGAGTTCGGCGACGAGCGGCCGATCGACGCGGTGCGGACGGTGCAGAACGCGGTCCTGCGCACCTCGGCGGGCACTGCGTCCGACAGGTCGGTGGCCAGGACTACCACCGCGCCGGACGCAACGGGGGGCACGCGGCATACGGGACGAGGGCGGGGGATCCGGCTCGAAGTGGA